>JAWOBA010000141.1:0-8943 GCA_046498285.1 Desulfatiglandales bacterium
AGTGACTGGTGGAAGGGTGCTGTCTTTTCGTAACGTATCAGTGGGGGAACCCGCAGGCCCCGATTTATCGGGGCAATGCGGAGGGGGCAAAACTCCCCCATGGATACGTTGCTGAAAAGACCAACCCGGGAGCCTTGGAACTGAAAAAAAGCCCATCGTCTTTAGATCAAGAGGGGTTATGCAAAGGTCTCTATTTATGATACTTGAACGAGGTTCACAAACCCAGATACCATGAGAAAAGTATACTATGCTTATGCCACAATAAATGGCATTATTGGGTAACTGTAAGGCGGCCTATGAGATCAGGCTGTTTTCGAAAAAGAATGATGGTCTCGCTATTCTCTTTCCGGTTGCATTTTAACGATAGTTGGTTTTACAATTGATTGCCATATGGGAAAAAAAGACTCTCTGAGAAACAGCAATGGGGTAATTAAACCGACAAAAGAAAAAAGCGAGCCTCTTCTTGGTCCAGATGCTATTATGGTTGCCATTTCCTCAGATCTTCAATACATAGTTGATCTGAGCCACGCTGAAAGAGCAACAACTGGAAAAAACAATCCATTCAAACTCTTTATCATTAAAAAGGGTAACGACCTTCCGTGTGGATTGGCAGGACCTCTCCTTGGAGCACCCCAAGGGGTGATTGTTATGGAAAAACTCATAGCATTGGGAGCAAAAAGAATCTGGCTTTTAGGGTGGTGTGGTTCATTGCAGTCAAATTTGGTAATAGGTGACCTGATAATCCCTACTACTGCCCTATCTGAAGAAGGTACATCCGCTCACTACCCTGTGAATAAAAAGAAAAAACAGACAAATCGTTCTTTAAACAAAAGACTGGAAGTTGCATTGCAAAAGGCCAATCTTCCCTTTAAAAAAGGCTCGATCTGGACAACAGACGCCCTCTATCGTGAGACTTCAGAAAAAGTTACAGAATATGGAAAAAGGGGATACCTTGCCGTTGAAATGGAAATCTCAGCCCTGATAACCGTATCCATTTACCGTTCTGTAAAACTGGCAGGATTGTTAATTGTATCTGATGAACTTTTTTCTCTTCAATGGCAACATGGATTTGGAACGGCTAAGCTAAAAAAGGCAAGCAGAAATGCTGGGCGGATCCTTCTTGATCTATGTATGGATGGTACGATGAAGAGTTAGTCATTGGAGCCCCTACCCGTACAAGGGATAAGACTCAATGGACACAAAGACGAGAATTAAGAGATATCTATGCAAGAAAAAGAAAAGGTAAAAATAGAATTATCAGTTCTGAGAGAGAAAATAAATTATCACAACTATCGCTATTATATTCTTGATGACCCTGAAATCTCAGATGCTGAATATGACCGCCTTTACCAACGTCTCCTGAGCTTAGAAAATAAATACCCGGAACTGGTCATTCCAGCATCGCCAAGTCAACGGGTAGGGGCACCTGTTGAGGGCGGTTTTAAACCTGTAAAACACAGTGTGCCTATGCTGAGCCTGGAAAATGGTTTTACTGATAAAGAGGTCAAGGCATTTGATGAAAGGATTAAACGTGACAAAAGGATTAAAGAATTCTTATCATATTCTAACGATATCACCTATACCGTGGAACCAAAGTTAGATGGTCTTGCCGTAGAACTCATCTATGAGCACAGCATCCTTACAACCTCATCTACTAGGGGAGACGGCTATATCGGAGAAGATATAACATCGAATACAAAGACTATTAGATCGATTCCTCTAAGGCTTCTTTCCCCCGAAAATGGTCAAAACCTTCCTGAACATATAGAGGTGAGGGGTGAGGTATATATGGAAAAAAAGGCATTTCAGGAATTAAACAAAGAAAGGGCAAAGCAAGGTGAAGCACCGTTTGCCAACCCGAGAAACGCTGCTGCCGGTTCAGTGAGGCAACTTGATCCACATATAACCTCCACCCGTCCCCTGATGTTCTTCTCGTATGGAATTGGATCAATATCAGGATGGACCTTTACGTCCCAAATGGATTTATTAACCACCCTTCCCATATGGGGGTTGAGAGTAAATACAAATTATATCAAGGAATGCGAAACAATAGATGAAGCCATTGCCCACTGTCGATATTTGGAGACCATAAAACACGATCTTCCTTATGAGATCGATGGCGCAGTCATTAAGGTAAACTCTTTTGAGTTGCAAAAGGCTCTGGGAGAAAAATCAAGAAGCCCTCGGTGGGCCTTGGCGTATAAATTTGCGCCAACTCAGGCAACAACCAAAATTCATACCATTGATGTTCAAGTAGGAAGAACCGGGGCACTCACACCCGTGGCACACCTGCAACCGGTACAGGTAGGGGGAGTAATGGTCAGCAGGGCTACCTTGCATAATCAAGAGGAGATCGAAAGAAAAGATATCAGGGAAGGAGATACCGTTATTGTTCAACGCGCCGGAGATGTTATCCCAGAAGTGGTCAAGGTCATAAAAACAAAAAGAACAGGGAAAGAAAAAACGTTCCGTATGCCGGACAAATGCCCTGTATGTGGATCTGAGCTACAACGGCCCCGTAAAAATAAACCCAAAGAAGTCGTTATTAGATGCAGTAACCCGGAATGCCCGGCCCAGATTATAGAGAAAACAAAACACTTCGTATCCAAAGATGCTATGGACATCGATGGACTGGGGGATAAATTGATAGATCAACTAATAGCTCACGGACTGATAAAAGATGCTGCCGATATTTATCACCTTACTCTGGAAGATCTAATTCCCCTGGAAAAAATGGCTGAAAAGTCAGCCAATAATATACTCACTGCTATCAATACAAGTAAAAAGACTACCTTATCCAAATTCATCTACTCCCTTGGTATACGGCACGTAGGCGAACATGTAGCCACAGTTCTTGCCGAACAATTCAGGCGATTTGAAAACCTTCGACATGCAAGTGAAGAAGAATTACTCTCCATTCATGAGATAGGCCCTGAGATAGCGGGCAGTATTCTTTCCTATTTTTCTGATAAAGAAAACATCTCTTTTATTAAGCGCCTCTTTGAAGCTGGAATAACCATTGAAGATATGCCAACAAAAAAGATCCCCGGTAAAGAACATCCCTTTTCAAGAAAGTCATTTGTCCTGACAGGGTCCCTATCAACCCTCACACGCGCAGAGGCCAAAACACGTATCGAAGAAAAGAATGGGAGGGTATCTTCATCAATAAGCAACAAAACAGATTACTTAATTGTCGGTAAATCACCAGGATCCAAACTGGCCAAGGCAAAAGAGTTGGGAGTGCCTACCCTGAGTGAAGAAGAATTTTTAAGGATAGCAGATAAGGGGTAAATATGGATAATATCAGAGCTCATCTCATTATCGAAGGAAGGGTGCAGGGTGTTTGGTTTAGAGATTCAACAAGAAATGAGGCAACCAAATTAAACCTTACCGGTTGGGTAAAGAATCGTTTTGACGGCAGCGTTGAACTCGTTGCCGAGGGAGCACAGCCAGAGGTAGGTAAATTAATAGACTGGTGTCATCAGGGTCCTCCAGCGGCACGAGTTACAAGAGTACATGAAATCAAAGAAGATTATACAGGGGAGTTTACCTCTTTTAGGATATCTTACTAACTAAATGACAGATCGCTGGAAAAACCTATATAAAAAAATTACATGCGTAATAAAAAAGGAATTTCTCTATGAATAAGAAAGTATATTTTCTGCTAACCATATCCTCCATATTTATACTCCTGTTTCTCGCTGGCTGTTCAATGATGGCATCATCCAAACCAAGTATACTGTCAAACAAGGATTGGCCAAAAAAAAGGGTGATGATCATGCCTGTGACTGATCTTTCAGGAATAGCTTCCCGTGAATCAAGAGATGCTGTAAGTATAAGATTGACCAAAATTTTCCAAAAAACAGGATATTTCAATATTCATCCTCATAATACGAAAAAATTTCGCCCTTTTAGCCCAGAAGAATCGATTGATTTGAATTTACTAAAGGAGGCTAACGAGAGAGGCATAAACGCAATTATCTTTGAAACTCTTAATCCTATAGAGCTCAACGCGGGGAGATCAGGAATATGGCCATTTAGGGAAAAAGCCTTTTATTGTAGCGTATCAATACATATAGATATAGTAGATGTCAGTAATAATGCAAAACTTTTCAGTAAAGAAATAGCTGATAACATTACATTATCAAGCGAGGAAACCGCGAACGCAAAGGATAACGATTACCATACAGAAACCAAAAAAAAGGCCCTCAAGAAATGCCTGCCTGGCATCCTCAAAGAAGCAGCAAATGCTGCCATTTTTTCTCTTAATCAAAACGCTTGGACAGGGAGAATCGTTTCTATAAATAAAAAAGAGATTACTATCAATGCAGGGAGTGATGTAGATCTGAGGGCAGGGGTTGCGCTTGAAGTATTTAGCAGAGGTGAATATATCACATCTTTCAATAACGAAACCTATCAGTTGCCAGGCAAAAAGGTGGGAGAAATAAAAATTACAACCCTGGAGACAAGATACTCCCTTGCCGAACCAATTGACGGTGATGGGTTTCAGACAGGGCAGATAGTAAGGGTAAAGAATTAAAAATAAGGCATTTCAACCCAGATTATGCAGTAGGCATCGTCACGAGGGTTGAAAAACCTCAGCGAAACGAGAAGTTGGAGCGATTTTGCGCCGAAGGCATATTGGTAAATATGTTGAGAAGCAAAATTGTGAAAGGCTGCCAAGGCGGGAAAGCAAGGTTTTTCGGGTCGCAGTAGGTGGCTACTGCATAATCTGGGTTTAAATCAAGAGGGGTTATGCAAAGGTCTCGTTTTGAACGATACCAATCGTTTTAAACCGATTAATTACCCCAATGCAATAAGGGCTGCACCATAGGCGCCCATTAGCTGCGGTAGTTCAGGTAATATGACAGATTCCCCTGTTTCTTCTGAAAGCATGTAACGAATTGCCGGATTCTTGACTACCCCTCCCGAAAGTATGAGGGGAGGGATCAAACCAAGACTTCTTATCATGGCCACAATGCGAAAAATCAGAGAACGATGCAAACCCTTTAAAATGGCCTCGACTGCGACTCCATTTGCGATTTTAGATATAATCTCTGATTCAGCAAATACGGTACAGGTACTGGAAATATGGGCTTCTTCCTGTACAGATAATGCAACGGTGCCCATTTTGTCTACATCAACATGCAGGCGCCCTGCAGTATTTTCCAGGAAGCGCCCAGTGCCGGCTGCACATTTATCATTCATGGTGAAATCTTCCACCTGACCGGAACTGCTGATAATAATTACCTTGCTGTCCTGGCCTCCAATATCTACAAGTGTACCAGAGTGCCGGAGTTGTTTATAAACCCCTCTGGCATGACAGGTAATCTCTGTAGTTTGCTTGGAGGCCATAGGTACAAGTTTCCTTCCATATCCAGTAGCTACAAGGGGTATATCTGAAACATTTCCAAATTTCCTTGACACCATCTCGAGAAAATCATTTACCTGTCGGTCCACTCGAGGCGCAGCAGGTTCTATGTAGTGCCATAAAATAACACCATCGCTGTCAACAGCAACTATCTTAACAGTGGTGGAGCCGACATCTATCCCCAACGCAGCCAGATTAGCAGACATAATCAAATCCCCAGCATTTCTACAAAGGCATCCAGCCTTGAAGCAACCTGTTCTTCTGAAAATGAACGGGGGTCATTATGATCAGCTTCCAGGAGTAGGGCCGGGATTCCATACTCACGGATCAACTTATTTCTCTGGTCTATCTGGCCCATGGAATAAGGCTTACATGATCGATCAGAATGAAGGATCACCCCGTTTACGTGGAAGTCGTCACTCATTCTTTTTATTATTTGCAATTTACTCCCGGTACTGCGATTCAAAATAGGGTAAATATAAGTCTTTGCCATTGATTCAAGAGGCCTGTTTTCATCCATGAATGGAGCGAGTTCTCCCCAGGCATGGGTGTAAGTCGAGGCAACAACGGAAATCCCCCTCTTGCCAAGATATTCTGCCAGATAACGCAGGCGATACCATATGGGGAGGTTGTCCCATAGAAGCCGCTTACGCTCATGAACGACAGCCCCAATGCCCTTTTTGATACGTTCGTCAATTTCACGAAGCAACGCTGCATAAAAATCAACTGTAGCTGATTTTCCACGCATCTCTACAATAGGGGCCATCTGTATGAATTGGTCAAACGCCGATATAGGGGCAGGTCTATGCCTTCCCCGATGAATAATCTGCAGCCAAAGCTCAGAGGCATCTTTGCTTCTTTGAACCACATCTTGGAGTTTTTTAAACGTAAGCCGGCGCCTGCAGACCTTCTCAGCAATAGGAATTGAATCCTCTAACTGTCTTTTGACATACTGAATATCCGCATCAGAGCATTCTGTATATATAAAAGGGGTGTCAACGATGATTAATGGAATATTAAAATGATATGCCAATACACGGTACCAATGTAAAACAGTCTGACAAATATTAGTGCATGCTAACAATAGATTCGGTCTTGGAAGTTTCCCCACAGCGGATTTCCCTGATAACATCCCCCCGATATCTGTCCTTGCATAGGAACATATGTCGAGGGAATATCCTGCATTTTCCGCCTCACCGGCAATCTCTACTACCTTACGCCTTACACCGCATATTGCAGCATGATTTTCAGGATAGAGTACATAATACCCCAAGGCTTGTAGGATCTCTACTGGTGCACCTGAAGTCACCCATGCTACGGACTTTCTTCCAGCAGCATACCTTCCGTCTAAATAATGGAGCGCGATCAATTCCTTTGTTAAACGATCTATCTTAAGGGGAGGCGCCAGGTATTTTGTATTCCATCTAAACGGGACAGACTGTTTTCGTTCACCTCGCCACCGTTTCAAGCGGATATAAGGCCTTGCACCAAGTTTCACATTAACAAAATATTTAAGGTGGCTGACAATGCTCATTTGATAACTTCCAGAAATGTTTCTATTCGGGTGAGCATCTGGTTTGAAATGGGATCATTGATATCAACCTCCAGTGTCAATGAAGGAATACCTTCCTCCTTCAAGGCCTTTCGTAAATCAGGAAGATCAAAAAGTTCAGGCTCACAAAACTTTACATCATAAAAAATGACCCCTTTTGCCTTGGATTGATATACCAGCCCCTTTAAATGATCTATACGAAGCTGCAACGAGTCGCCTCGTGTAGGGTCCGGTGCCGCTGAAAATAGATCCTCTGACAATCTTATAAAGGGATCGTTACTGCTACCTGGCTTATAAAGCCTGCGACCACAACATGCCATATCATCAGCTACTACCCAAGCATCCATGTTGCTCAATGTGCTCAGTAATTTCATAGGCTCGGGTACAATTCCAGACAAAATGATCGGTACCCCTCTTGATTTTTCTCTATGCAACAAATGCAGGGCAGACTGTGTTATTTCAAGAAACTGTTCAGCAGGCAGGAATTCACGTGCACGGATCAAACTGTAGAAATCCAAATTGTCTAAATAGAACGTCTGTCTTTTTATGTATAATTCGGCAAGGGCTTTATCAGCGTTCCCTTCTGTCCGGATTGCCTTAAAAATTGATGCATTATCAGGATGCAGACCAGTGATTTCAGACAGTTTATTATATATACGCCGCATTTCATTTGCCAGAAATTCATAACACGTTTCTTCCTTATTCCTTGGCAAATAAAGTGTTAATACCTGCTGAGCAGGTTTAACAAAATCTATCAACAGGCTGCCTAAACCCTGTAGAGAATCACATGTATGTGGAACGAGGATAAAGTCAGCCTCATCCAATCCTCCTGTCTTCAAAAATGATAGAGCATTATGTACAATAGAACAGATATAGGGCTGAAGGTGTGCCCCACCATAACTGCTATCTATTCCAGGGGGACCCCAAACTTCAACAGGCAGGATAGAAAAGGCCCTGAAAAGTGCCCTGGGATAATAGATAGGCAACACTGCAGCCACTTTACCACCCTGGCCTTTAAATTCTTTTATAACATCTTTCCGTTGCGGAATTTTCAATTGATCGACATTCATTTCTTGTAAATGGAAATTTATGTAAAACTGGGCTATGTGTCAATATTAAATCGGATTAATATACTTCAGTAACTCATATAATGGCCTATGAAATAGTATTTCTGGATATTTAGTCCTTTGATATCTTTGTTTTTCTGAATTAGTTTCTACGTACAGTATACGAAGAAAGCTGCCCAATTGATTTTATAATTGTTGTTCCATATTTTTTGAAGTTAAAACGTGAACAGGTTCGTGTCATTGTCAGGAGATCCAACCGTGTTTTTATAGTGGGGTCTCTCTTTACAGCGATTATCGAGGGTCTCCACTGTTGAGATGGCTGGGCTTGGTCATAAAAATGGCTTGGTTGGAATGTGGTGGCCTCTTATAGCATAGATCTATTTTTGTATTGGATTTAGCTTGACATATCAAGGGAAATCCACTATTTTTCAACGATAATTAGAGATCTTTGAAAAACCTGGCAATTTTCATGATCAAAACAAAGACAATGGACTTTTTTTCAGTTCCCTCCGGGGCGTAGGCCCTCCGGGCCAGAGGCCAAGGCTCCCGGGCTGGTCTTTTCAGCACCCTTCTCTCCGAGCGGGAGGCTCTCCCTTCCGGGGCGGAGTCCCCTCCAGGACGGAGTCGAGCCGGAGGCCGCCAGTCACTTCAAAAAAGCCCATCGTCTTTCGATAAAGGGAGAGGCTACGCACAACCATAGAAATAGGAAAGGTGGCTTCATGGAGCGCGACTTTTACATACTTTTTCGGGGTACCCTGCCGTCGAAGTGAAGGGACTTGTCCCGCTGAAAGCGGGATCTGAGCGCTTCAGCCCGCCCGGCGAACGCCTGAGGCGACGCCGATGGCGGACGGGCGCGAGTTTTGCCTTTGCAGCTTCACTTCGACGGCAGGGTACCCCGAAAAAGTATGTAAAAGTCGCGCTCCATGAAGCCACCTTTCCTATTTCTATGGTTG
>JAWOBA010000175.1:0-20334 GCA_046498285.1 Desulfatiglandales bacterium
ATCTGATCTATGTCTAGAGACCTTTGAAAACCCGGCTATTTTCAGAATTCCACGTTGTTTACAATAAACCACAAGTACACAAAGCAATGATTGCCGCTTTGGTGAATATATGTATGTCCGGCGTGTAACCCGCCGGACATAAAAGTTTTCTTCGTGTTCTTTGTGCCTTCGTGGTTTAAAAAAAAGGGGAATAAGTCAACGAAATCAACAATGTCCCTGAGATCCCGATTTATCGGGGCAATGCGGAGAGGCCAAAATTTATCCGCGGTCTCCCCCATGGATACGTTGCTGAAAAGACCAGCCCGGGAGCCTCTGCCTCCGGCCCGGAGGGAACTGAAAAAAAGCCCATCGTCATTTAGATCAATAGGGGTTATGCAAAGGTCTCAGATAGTTTAAATATCAAACAACGATCAGCCTATTATACCAGTTATTTCTATCAAAAATAAAGTGGTGAGGGTTATCATGAGTTTTCCTGTTTGCATCAAAACTAGACCAGGCCAAATTGCCTTTTACTTTCTATTTCTGGTTGCTTTTCCATGGTTATTTACTCCTTTGGCTCAAGGAAAAGAAAAGGATACATGCTCTATCTCTTTAGTTCAGCAGGCCAAGATCAAAAAGATGGAAGGAAAAGAGGTTATTAGTGAAACATACCAAGTAAAAGACGGTGATCATATTTGGGAACTTCTTCGCCAGAGAGGCCTCCTCGAAAGACCAGATCTGGATGACCTCATTGCCTTATTAAAAAGCATGAATAAATCTTTAGCAAATCTTGACATTATTCACCCCGGACAAACAATATTAATCCCCCTGAATATAACCCCAATTAGAGGAGACGCTGAAACAGTTTTCCAGGAATCAATAATGGATATTTCCTCACTGAAAGACATTAACTTCGAGAATTATGTAGTTAAGCCTGGGGATAGCGTAACAATGATCGTCTATGGCAAATATAAAATACCGCCAAAACAGATTTATTACGATTATCTAGACTTGGTTCAGAAATTTAATCCCAACTTAAAAAATATCAATACAATCTATCCAAATCAAGTCATCAGACTTCCTATCTTCTCTCCAGAAATGGTCAGAATGCCTATTAAAGCTACCAAAGAAAAAACGACTTTAAAACAGGCTGAAGTGACAGGGTTTGAAGCCCATGAGCAGACTACCTCTTTAAGAAAAAAACTTCGATATATCTTCACCCAAATGGGGGAAGAATGGGTTGATATCGGTGATCAATTTATCCCCTTAAAAGCAGGCGGGCAGATACACTTAAAGGCCGAGTCTTTTCCTGTTTTAAATTTAGCCAGTGGCATGAAATTGATTATTGACATAAAAGATGAGCTTCCCAAAGATATAAGCCAGTTAATCCTTGCAGCTTGGAATAATTACGGCATCGTTCATTTAAATGCAGAAGATAGCCTGACAACAGCTATAGATAAGATTTTGGCAATCACCAACTATGAAATCCTTAAACCGCCAGAACAATTTAAGGTAAGAAGTGGAAATATAGGTATTACCATAGCCGGCGACTGGGTTATCATTCCAGACAGAGGGGAAAAAAATATTCCGGAGAAATTAGCAGTGATCAACCTTATACATAGTTCTTCTGAAGAGACACCAGTAATGATAAAGTCATATCTCAAGAAATTAGGGATAGAGATAATTGACTATGCAGGTCATCCTGCCCCAAAAGATACGACAACTGATCTGCCCCTTGAAAAACAAATAAGCGTTGAAGAAAATACAGATTTCCCTCTACCCACCCTTCTGCTAAACCTTGCGGGACAGACTTTCTCCAGCAGCACAAAAATTCCAGTATATCAAGGAGGAAGCTCTGAATTTAACCTAATTATTCAAGCGGATCTCTTTTTTCAGAGGAAAGGGAAAGATTGTATTATAACCAAAACCGATTTATCACCTACTTTCGCTTCTATACTTAAAAAACATCAATTTCAGGTTTTGTCTCTTGGCGATGAAAAAAATCCAAGCAGAATGACGGAATTACTACTTGATTTCCTTGAGGTTTCATATGACTCCAATCCACATCACTTTCTAACGGGAAACAGGGATAAGTCAAAAAATATAACCATTGAGGTTCCAGGAATCAGTTTTTATGATCAAGAGGGCAAACATATTCTGGCAACTGAGAAAAAGATGCCAAAAGAAATTATCTTATTTCTCAACCAAAAGGGATATACGCTCCTTGAATTAAGCCAATTTGAAAGTCAATAACTGCTTTTTTCTCTCATCTCTTGCAGATCCCACAGAAAGCACTAAGAATGCATTGATAATAATACCCGGTATAACTGAAAAAACCTTTGAACAGGTTTTCCATCACGAAAAAAAATCACCGGCTATCGATCTTCAAAATATTTCCTTCATAGAAATGAGAAGAAAGATCTGTATGGTATTATCCATAACTATCTCACAGAAACCATGAACCTGATACTTGCAGTGCGCAGATTGCCTCATAATTTGCAGATATTTTTTAAGATATCTCAAGGCTTATAATCTACATTCAAAAAAAGCATAAGTAAAGAAAGGAGAAGCTATGACAGAGGAAACAATAAAACCCAAATCGCTATCGATGTCAAATACGAAAAAAGAGATGCTTGATACCTACAATACACTTCTAGAACAATTACAAGAGAAAAAAGAAGCCGAGCTGAAACCAGAAAAGAAGATTGAAGAGAAAAAGAAGGAAGAAGTGGTAAAACTAGCAGATGCCTTATCTTCAGAGGGGGTCGTTAAAGAAATCGGCAATCTGAGGCTAGAAATAGGAAAAAGACTTACCTCTGTCTCCGATGGGCTGGAAGAAGAGATCAATAAATTCAATCAAATTAAAAAGGCTATCGCGATTAAAGACGAGGAACTTAAGGAATTATATGAGATAGAGAGATCATCTGAGACGCTTGCAGCATTAATAGAAGCCCAAAACCAAAAGCGTAGAGAATTTGAATCGGAAATGGCGATCCGAAAAGAAGAATTGAACCATGAAATCCAGACGACACATAAAGAGTGGGAAAAAGAAAGAAAAGAGCATGAGGCAGAGATAAAGGAATGGGATGCAGCAGAGGCCAAAAAACGAGAACAGGAAAAAGAAGAATATCGCTATTCCTTTCAGCGGGAGCAAAAGATATCCAAAGATACATTTGAAGATGAAAAGGCAAAAATGGAAAAGGAAATTCATTTGAAAAAAGAGCAGGTGGAAAAAGAGCTGGCTGAGAGAGAAAAAGCGGTTTCCGAAAAAGAAGAAGAGCTAAATGAATTACAAAAGAAGGTAGCCTCTTTTCCTAATGAAATGGAAAATGCCGTCAACAAGGCAGTCCATGAGACAACTGAAAAAGTTACACTTGAAGCAAAAAATAGGCAGGAATTAATAAACAAAGAGTTCGATGGTCAACGAAACGTGTTTACCACCCGAATTGAGTCTCTTGAGAAAACACTAAAAGAACAGAGTGGGCAGATTGCTCAGCTTTCAGCGCAACTGGAAAAGGCATATCAGAAAGTTCAGGATATCGCCGTCAAGTCCGTTGAGGGATCATCAAATCTTAAATCTCTTTCCAGCCTTCAACAACTGGTTTCAGAACAGAGTAAAAGACAGCTACAGGAAAAATCATAAAACATCCTAAACCACAAGCATTTCCAATATGAATAAATCATGGAAGAATTATCAAGGCTCTTTTTTCTCTTTGGTATCGGTTCTATAGCTGGTTTTATTAATATTATGGCTGGTGGTGGATCCACAATTACCTTGCCAACCCTCATATTTTTAGGCCTCGATAGTTCCCTTGCCAACGGGACCAACCGTGTGGCAATCCTTATTCAAAATATTTCTGGAATAGTATCCTTTAGGCAAGAAAACTATCACCAATTTACCATCAGCCTCAAACTGGCTTTGTTTACCCTACCTGGAGCCATTGCAGGTTCCATTGTCGCAACTACCATCAGTGATACTTTGTTTCAGGAAATCCTGGCATACGTCTTAATTGGGATTATTATTTCCCTGTTGCTGCCAAGACCAAATAACAAAAAGTGTGCAGATAAAAAACAGTATCAGAAGAACTGGCTTATATACCCAGCAATGATTTTGGTTGGGTTTTATGGAGGCTTTATCCAGGCCGGTGTTGGTTTTTTACTCATGGCCTCACTCTATCACCTTATGAAAGTAGACCTTGTCCGCGTCAATATGCACAAGATATTCATCGTAGGCATCTACACGATTCCGGCCCTGGTTATCTTTCTTCTTACCCGCAACGTGGATTTCAATTTTGGCCTTACTTTGGCAGCAGGAAATGCACTTGGGGCATGGTGGTCTGCAAAGGTTTCTGTGAAAAAAGGGCAACGAGTGATTCAGTTTATATTAATAGGCGCCATATTGATGATGTCTTTGAAGCTTTTGGATATTATCTAGTCACCTTTTGCTTGAGAAGTAAATTGATTTAGAAATTCTTAAGTGATAGCTTTTGTTAAAATAAAGGGCTGAAAGGATTTAAAGATGAAGATATCTTCCGTGCAAAAAATGAGAAGCCTTGATAAAGGTGCGATTGAAAAATTCAACATCCCCGATGCAATTCTTATGGAAAACGCAGGGCAGGCTGTATACTTTGTAATTCATAATGAATTTGGCATAAAAGGGAAACGATTTATCGTCTTTTGCGGCGGCGGCAATAATGGTGGTGATGGATTCGTTGTTGCAAGAAAGCTTGTCTCAAACGGTGGGATTGTTACCGTATTTCTTCTGGGAGATAGGGCAAAATTAAAGGGGTGTGCAAAAGACAATTTCGAGATCATGTCAACTCTTCCCATCCAGATCGAGAAGCTTACCTCTATTGAACAGATAACAGCCTCTCTCCCTTACTGCGAAGCAATTGTAGATGCCATATTTGGGACAGGCCTTACAAGGGATATAGAAGGGATATATAAAGAGGTAATTGAACTAATCAATGAGAGTAATACAACCACATTCAGCGTTGATATCCCCTCTGGTGTAAACGGTGATACCGGCCAAATTATGGGGTCTGCTGTGAAGGCAGACTATACCATAACATTTGGCCTCCCTAAAGTTGGAAATTTGCTTTTCCCTGGGTTTGGGCTATGCGGCAAGCTTTATGTTACCCATATCTCCTTTCCTCCTCCCCACTATAATGCTGATCATATAAAGATAGAAACAAATGATCCCTTGCCAATTCCAGAAAGGAAAGACGATACCCATAAGGGGAGTTATGGAAAGGCACTCTTTATAGCAGGTTCCTCACATTACCTTGGTGCCCCCTATTTTTCAGCCCTCTCTTTTCTCAAGGCCGGTGGAGGTCTTTCATACCTGGCCTCCCCCAAGTCAATAACAAATTTTTTAGCCAATAAAGGGAGTGAAATTGTTTTTGTACCACAGGAGGAAACAGATGAAGGCAGCGTATCCATCAAGGCAAAGGACGAGCTTTTAGAATTTTCAGACAGGGTAGATATGGTTGTTATAGGTCCGGGATTATCATTACATGGAGAAACTCAGGAATTGGTAAGACAACTCGCAACCCTGATTAAAAAACCTCTTATAATCGATGGCGATGGTATTACAGCCATTTCCAGAGATATTGATATGATAAAGAAGAGAAAAGAAGCGACCATCCTGACCCCCCATTTTGGTGAAATGTCAAGAATTCGAAAAGTAGATATCAAGGAAATTCAAGAAAATAAGATATCACTATTATGGAAAACATGCAAAGAATTGAATGCCATCCTCATATTAAAAGGCGCCCATACATTAATTGGATATCCCGATGAACGTATCTTTATTAATATGAGTGGAAACCCGGGTATGGCCACTGCCGGGAGTGGAGATGTGCTGGTCGGTACCATTGCAGCCATGTTTGGCTTGGGATTCTCAATTGAGGAAAGCACCAGGATGGGTGTATTTATTCACGGTCTGGCCGGAGACATTGCAATGAGAGATATAGGGGAAAACGGAATAATAGCCGGAGACATTATGAATTATTTGCCTGAAGCCATACGTTATTGTCAGGAGAATTTTGAAGACATCATGAAGAATAACTATGAGAGCATTTACATTGTTTAGAAAAAGATATGGGCACCAAAAACATTACCCGGGCTCTCTACGCGGCTTTGGTTCTCGTACCATATGGCATCCGAAAGCAAGTCCTTTCAGACCTTTGAAACATGACCATTTTCACTATCACAAGAAAGACCATGGGCTTTTTTGAAAGGACTGGCGGAAGGGTAGTGTCTTTTCGTAACGTATCAATGGGGGAACCCGCAGCCCCGAGCTTGTCGAGGGGAATGCGGAGGGCTTCCGGCTCGGAGAGCCTCCCGCTCGGAGAGGGCAAAACTCCCCCATGGATACGTTGCTGAAAAGACCAACCCGGGAGCCTTGGAACTGAAAAAAGCCCATCGTCTTTCTATCAAGCAAGGTTATATAAAGGTCTTGATGTATGAGCGCGAATGAAGGCACGTTTCAAAGCTCCCTCCAGGGAGGGAACTGAAACAAAACCCATCGTCTTTAGATCAAGAGGGGTTATGCAAAGGACTCCCTTTATTGCTATTCTGGCAGCCATGTTACAACCACTCCCGATAAGGATAAAAAGTTCATACCATATCAAGCCCTTGCCGAATAGCCAGTATATTGCCTCACCTTGCCAGATGCACTCTTACTATAATGCTATCCCTTACTCGTAGACTTTTTCCTCTTCCTGATCAGCATGTAAAGCATCGCTTTCCACATCACGAACCTTTTCCTTGGATAGAACCTTAAAATACTCTTTATACCATTCGTTTTGAATGATAAGCTGCATGATTTCGTTGGTCCCTACCCAAATCATCGAGAGCCTGATATCTCGAACAATTCTGTCAAGGGGATACACATTTGTGTATCCTATACCACCTAACGTTTGCATACACTTATTTGCTACTTCCCAAGCTGCTTCAGTGACATATTTTTTAGATTGAGATACCATTCGCCTTATTCGACCGGCACTCACCTTTCCTGAATCAATAGCCAGTGCTGTAGTATAGGTATTGGACCGCATAGAATCAAGCAGCAGAACAGAATCTGCTACTTTAAATCCCACTCCTTGAAAATTCATTATTGGTTGTTTGAAGGCCTTTCGTCTGGAAGTGTATCTTGTAGCAATCTCTACAGCAGGACGCACGCTTCCTATGGTCATAGCAGCAGTTCCCAGCCGCTCTGGTATCATCATTCTAATAAATACTTCATATCCTCCATTAATTCCATTAAGGGCATATCTTTCTGGTACCCTCACGTCTTTG
This sequence comes from Desulfatiglandales bacterium, assembly GCA_046498285.1. Lineage (GTDB taxonomy): Bacteria > Desulfobacterota > DSM-4660 > Desulfatiglandales > B25-G16 > B33-G16. The sequence goes on from JAWOBA010000175.1 coordinate 7,282, forward strand.
AGTGTTAGTCGACCTGCCCCACCACCTCGGACTCCCATCAGCCCATAAATGTATTTGGATTCCACACCTTCAGTTCTTGGTACCATAAAAGCGGTAAGCCGTTCATGGCCTTTTCCCTCAGGATTGGTAACTGCATAAATCAAAAACCAGTCAGCCCCCTCTGCTCCCACAATAAATCGTTTCTGGCCATTGATAATCCAATCATCACCATCTTTTATTGCATAGGTGGTCGCAGCAAAAAAATCACTTCCACCTCTTGGTTCTGTTAATCCTTCAGCAGCATATACTTCTCCCTTTAATAGAGGAACTACAATCTCCTGTTTCAATTCTTCTCTGCCAAACTCACAAACTGCTTCACAAACAATGTCAGCACCAACTCCCCACAAGCAAGCAAGGGAGTAACTGGCAACACCAATTTCTTCTGCGACTATACAATCATCTACCCAATTCAAGCCCCTGCCGCCATATTCTTTAGGCAATCTAATGCCAAGAAGATTTCTTTTTCCTGCTTCCTCAAGGTATTCACGAGGAAATTGAATTTTTTCTTGATCCATATCAAGGATGAGTTTTTTGGGAACCCAATTCGTAAAATCTCTTGCTTCATCGCGAAGTTTCATTTGTTCCTCTGTCATTACAAAATCAAACATTGCCTTCCTCCATGTAGAATTAAGGATTATTGCATCATTGAAGATTTATTATAGGTGCTGTGTTGTCTTGACCATCACCAATTCCATTATCCAATCCTATTTCTTCAAGTACTAAAAACTCCCTTTTTTATGCCTGGAGTATAGGAATATTTCCCTTGTATGTCCAGCAAGATTTACCAACATGATGTTGTGGCAGGAACTCGGTTATTAGATATAGACACCCTGATTAGTAGGGAAATGGATACGAAGATGGTCAAGAGGAGTTTGTTGTTACTGGAAACACTAAAAATTGAGAAAATTAACGGAGACCTATCCTCCCAACCCTTCTTACACTGTAAAATCAGGAGGAATAAACCTTTGGATACTTCGGGTTCCACATAGTGTCACTTATTGGATGCGGGGCTGGGAGTCGGACCCCAGCTCGCCTATAAAAAAGTCAGTCAAGCAAAAACCCTCCTTCATGAGAAAGATAAATAGCTGGTTGAGGTGTGTGATCTTTTGTGTGCCTTTATAAATCAAAGAGGGGGATATATTGAGAAAACACAATTCGAAATCGAATATGCATTGAAGAGAGGGATACCGGTGCGGCTTCATTTGGAACAGGGGTATCTTAAATAATATATCACTATACTGCTTCATTTGTTGAAGGAAAACAGGAATTCTCCTTGTCATAGCAGGAATTTTTCCGTACAACTACTCTCGAAATAGGAGGATAAAATATGAAGTGTGCAATATGTGGGATTGAAGTAGACTCTATTGAAAAAGCAATAAAGGAAGGCTGGATCCCTTATTTCTTTGAGGGAAAAACAGAGCATGAATGTGCCTGTCCAGGTTGCGCTGAGGTTTTTCTCGAATCAGGGGAAGATGGAGAGATGGAGGTGAAAGAGGAGTATCAAGGAAAAATAAAGTATCTTGATGAGAAAGTGAAAGAGAACCTAGTCATGGAAGTTATACTGAACTGAGGCCTTTCAAAAAGAGAAAAAAGAGAAAAGATGTTGATGTTTTAAATTTTATAGGTCACCTGTGGTTTAGCTATATTGCAGGTTTTGTCACGCTAATCATAAATATTAGGTTTATATGGGCTTCGTAAGGGATGGTTGATTCTCTGCAAGCCAATCCATTCCCAATCAAGATTGAAATAATTCTATATTTCGGCTCCCTCTTGTCCACAATCGATTTTTTATTTGGACAGCATTCGAACCCTGTAAGCGCGTAAATATTATATTTGAATCTCTACAAGCCCTTTAAAGGTCTTATTTAATGCCTTTCAGGGATTAACGTGTATTGAAAATTTCCATAGTTGAATTTTACCGGTTTTGCACAACATGTGCAGGCACAGACAACCTGAATTCCCGCACGCAAATAGCATCGTGTAAAATCAAATACGTATCTGTCCACAAACAATGGATGTAAATTATTTTGGACAGCAGTGATTTCGACTAATATTTCAAAAGGTTATAAGACCTTTGTCCTCTTTTATATGCCTTCAGTTAAATCTATACGTGGGCCTCTACCACTAATATTTAGAGCTTTTCAAAACCTGACCATTTTTCTTACTTCGAATAGAGAGGGTAGAGTTTTCTGAAGTGACTGGTTGAGGGGTGCTGTCTTTTCGCAACGTGAGACCTTTGAAAAACCTGGCGATTTTCAGAATTCCACGTTGTTTACAATAAACCACAAGCCACAAGGTACACAAAGTAAGGACTGCCGTTTAGGCGAACATATTTATGTCCGGCGTTTAACCCGCCGGACATAAAAGTTTTCTTCGTGCTCTTCGTGCCTTCGTGGTTTACCCAGTTCAATCCCGAAGGGCTATTTAACCGGGGTTCAAACAAAGTGAATAAGTCAACGAATTCGAGACCTTTGAAAAACCCGGCGATTTTCACCATCCCCAAAAAGACGATGGACTTTTTTGAAGTGACTGGTGGCTTCCGGCTCGACTCCGTCCTGGAGGGGACTCCGCCCCGGAAGGGAGAGCCTCCCGCTCGGAGAGAAGGGTGCTGTCTTTTCGTAACGTATCATTGGGGGAACCCGCAGGCCCCGATTTATCGGGGCAATGCGGAGGGGGCAAAACTCCCCCATGGATACGTTGCTGAAAAGACCAACCCGGGAACCTCGGAACTGAAAAAAAGCCCATCGTCTTTAGATCAATAGGGGTTATGCAAAGGTTTCATAATCAAGTAATGCTGAGGGAAGTGGTGGTTATGGTATGCTGGCGACTTACAACGAAAGGGATGAGGGGTTGGGAGGTGTTAACTTTTTTAGAAGGCAAGGGAAGATACAATGGATATTAAACAATGTTTTGATGTTCTTGAACTTGATAACAATGCCAGCATAGATGATGCAAAGCAGGCCTATAAAGATATGGTCAATATCTGGCATCCGGATCGTTTCTCCAGCAATCCGCGTCTCAAACAAAAGGCCGAGGATAAATTAAAGGAAATTAATGAAGCCTATGAGATAATGCAGTCCTATTTATCCTCAAAAAAGCCACCGCAGCCGGACAAACCCACGTATGCAAAACCTGACTCCGGAGCAAGTCTGAGAACAGATGTAAGCAGCAGGGCAAAGCACACTAAATCCTATTCAGAGGCTGGACCAAAGGATAAAACAGAGGCCTTTGTTGAAGCAGGCACAGGGATTGTTTTTAGCTTATTTTCCTACCTTTCTTCAGCTTTTCGCCGTATAGTAACAGAGGCCAAAAGCGAGATAGACCAGGGGAAAATCAATCAGTGGCAAAAGAGTGACGATATAAGAGGAAAAGGCAGAGGCAGGGGCATGAAAAGCGGGAAGAGAATGGGGAGAGGTATGAGAGGAGGAGGAAGAGGAAGAGGCATGTGAAGGCAGGATTGTACTCAAATTATTACACATGTATTCCCTTTAATACAATATCTCCTTCATTGACGCCAATATCATTCGCTATGACATAGCATTTTGCCTTTAGCATAAAAAATATCGGCTTTTTTTCATCAGAGAGCCCTTCATAGTTTCCTTGCCCCTTACTTATCACAAATTTTGAATCACGATATAATTTTCTAAATTCATAACTACATGTTGTAAGTATGGTACCTGGCGCATTTGTCCCGGATGATACTATCGTAGCAACTTTATTTATTCCTGCCAGTATTGCATCATCATGTGTTACATCATTGATAACTGGCTCATCTCTCACTACATATATCACTGGCTTTTTTAATTCTTCTATTAAAATTCTATCAAAAACAGATTCTCCAGCATTATCGCCAAGAAAAAGAATCTCATCAACCCTGTCTAAATACTCCCTGAATTGTTTGTAATCAAATATTGCGAAATGCTTTTTACATACTTCCTTAAGTTCTTTCTCAATATCAAAATTCCTATTCACGCCAAAGTCGATTATATTACCAGCAATTGCAATTCTTATCGCTGAAAGAAGGCTATCATCTGATTGTTCAACTTTCTTTTTTAAAGAATGATACAAAGAGAGTGCTTTCTGGGTACTTTCGATTTTTATTTCCTTATAAGGATCGTTGTTCCCTGTGATCTCTCTTACTTTTTCATATATGAGCCTTCCAGTTTCTGGTGGCGTGTTCTCAAGAGGAATATCTTTCAGCATTATACCTATTTCATCCAGAATTCTTTTTATCTTTCCTTCATCATCTGTTGCTATTCGTCCTGCGCGAAGTGCTTGATTGAAAAAACAAGGAATACAATCGAGATAGGTTTTCATTAAATTCTTTCTAAATTGTTTATCTGCATCCGGCAACTCCGATATGGTAAAGATTCTTTCCCTATACACCATCCAGGCGTATTGTTACGTCTGTGGAATGAGTCAAATAACATCCATAGTTTCTGCTGCTCGAAGACAATGCTGGATATTTGGTGGCACATAAAGGGCATCACCTGGCTTGAGATCCACTGTTTGTCCATTCACCTCGCCGGTTCCCTTGCCTTTTAGAACAAAAAACTCATGTTCCCAAGGATGACTGTGATTAGGACTTTGTCCACCTGGTTCAATGGTTAACACCCTTAAATTAAAATTGGGAGCGCCGTCCTTTTCTGTGATTAGATGTCGTATGACAGCTCCCTTTGCCCCATCTGTTTCAGTTTTTTCTGCTTCCTGATCTAAGTAATGAATATGTTTCACTTTTCCTCCTCATGCCTGATACTATGCTCAAATGCAACAATCTACCATTCTTGCCCGAATCACTTATAGGTTCATTGATGTATCATTTCATCCACCTTCAATATTCTGAACCTACCTGCTGGTCAACAGTTCCCTGGCATCCTTGATAATATGCTCTACAGTGAAACCGAACTGTTGAAAGAGCTCTTCTCCTGGAGCAGATGCCCCAAAGCGTTCGATGCCGATGATTTTTCCATGGCATCCAGTATATCGCTCCCACCCATATGGGCAACCTGCTTCAACTGCAAGACGTGCCTTTACATCAGATGGCAATACTTCTTCATGATAATCTTTCGATTGCATTTCGAAAAGTTCCCAACAAGGCATATTAACTACTCGTACCTGAATGCCCTGACCTATCAATTGCTCATATGCTGATAATAGTATAGGCACCTCTGATCCTGTGCCTATAAAGATCAGTTCAGGTTTCGATCCAGGGGCATCAGCCAGAACATAGGCACCGCGTTGAAGTCCATTTGCTTTCATATAGCGATTTCTATCAATGATAGGTAGCTTTTGTCGTGTTAGAATCAGTGCAGTTGGTCCGTTTCGACGGCTCAGGGCTATTTTCCATGCCTCTACTGTCTCCTGAGCATCCGCAGGGCGGATAACCATTAGGTTCGGCATGGCCCTCAAGCTGGAAAGCTGCTCGATAGGTTGATGTGTGGGGCCATCCTCTCCCAGCCCGATGGAATCGTGAGTGAAGACATAAATAACACGCAATCTCATCATTGCTGCCAAACGAATAGCCGGGCGCATGTAATCGGAAAAGATCAGAAATGTTCCACCATAAGGAATAAGGACTCCGCTGAGGGCCATACCATTCAAAATAGCTCCCATGGCATGCTCGCGGATACCAAAATGAATGTTGCGTCCACCTGCGCTTTTAAATTCGCCGAAGTTTTTCAAGAAGGTATTATTTGAAGGAGCTAAATCTGCTGAACCACCGATAAGGCCGGGAAGGTGGGGGGCAACTGCTTGCAGAACTTTGCCAGAGGCAGATCGAGTTGCCACAGGGCCGTCTTCTGGTTTAAAAAGAGGGAGTAACTTTTCCCACTGCGAGGAATCAGGCTCTTTATTCATCTGCTCCCACTCATGGACAAGTTCAGGGTAGGACTTTTTATAGGTGCCCCAAAGAGACACCCATTCTTTCTCATATTCTTGCCCATGGTTTACTGCTCGTTGAAAATGGAAAAGCACATCTTCAGGAACGAAAAACGGTGGGGCTTCCGGCCAGTGGAGATTTCTCTTAGTCAGCATTACCTCCTCTTCGCCCAGCGGTGCCCCATGGGAATCAGCAGAGTCCTGCTTATTGGGGCTTCCATATGCAATGTTGGTCCTCGCAATAATAAGAGAGGGTTTTGATTTCTCCTTTTTGGCTTGGCGAATGCTCTCCTCTATTCCTGCTAAATCATAGCCATTTACGTGCTGAACATGCCAGTTGTATGCCTCAAACCTATGCTGCACATCTTCACTCAAGGCAAAACCTGCGGATCCCTCGATGGTTATACGATTATCGAGATAGATATAGATAATATTTCCCAAGCCAAGATGCCCCGCCAGAGAAGCTGCCTCAGAAGACACCCCCTCCATAATGTCTCCATCACTCACCAAAGAATAAACAGAGTAATCAAATAGTGGAAAATCAGGCCTGTTAAAATGATTGGCCAGGAACCTCTCAGACATGGCCATGCCAACGCCGGTTGCAAAGCCCTGGCCCAATGGGCCCGTAGTAGTTTCGACACCAGGCGCACAGCCATACTCGGGGTGTCCGGGGGTTTGGCTATTCCACTGTCTAAAGGCCTTTATTTCCTCGAGTGCAAGGTCATACCCGGTGAGATAAAGCATAGCATACAACAGCATGGAGCCATGGCCGGCTGATAAAACAAATCGGTCGCGGTTTGGCCATTGTGGATTTTTAGGATTGTACCGCATAATTTTTGTCCAGAGCACATACGCCAAGTCAGAGGCCTCCATGGGCATACCGGGGTGACCGGAATTAGCCTTCTCCACCGCATCTACCGCTAAAAAACGAATCGTATTGATGCACTTCCTTTCAAATGAACCTTGCGACTCGTTTGGCTTTTCTCTATCCTCAGATATCATGGTAAGCTCCTTTATTATCGTGGTATAGCATTGTGTCTCAATTAACTATTTCCCCTTAGTTGGAGATTCTTCTATTTGTCTGTGGTCATTGCTGAGATGGGTATCCTTTTTTATATTTCTTGAATGCACCTGAATATTTTATTATTTTATATCATAAGTCAATGGTAATCTCTGCAAGCGTGAACAAAACATGGTGATCTTGTTGTTGTCCCGTAAGATCGAATTTTCCTTTGCCGGAGCTTAAAGTGAATTGTATGCCATAGATGATAGGCAAGGAGGGTTCTAAAAATGTGCCCATCGCATCGAGTCTCTTTCTGATGGTAGATCGGCCTTAGGCCTAATTCGGACTTCATGCATCGAAATGCATCTTCAATATCAGTCAGCCTGGTATAAATATCCCATATCTGTTACATGAAGTTACGCGCAGGCAGATTGAAAAAGAGGGGCTGACAGACAGAATTATCCCTATATTGGGCGATGTTCATGACCTTCCTTTTAACCCACAAGGCACAAGGTACACAAAGCAAGGACTGCCCCTTAGGCGAAACGATGTATGTCCGGCGTTTAACCCGCCGGGCATACAATCTTTCCTTCGCGCCCTTTGCGTCTTTGCGGTTCAAAAAAAGGGAATAAGTCAACGCATTCAACAATGTCCCTAAGATCCCGATTTATCGGGGCAATGCGGATAGAGCAAAACAGCCCCATGGATTCGTTGCTAAAAAGACCAACCCGGGAGCCTCGGCCTCCGGCCCGAAGGGAACTGAAAAAAGCCCATCGTCTTTAGATCAAGAGGGGCTATGCAAAGGCCTCGGTTTTAAAAGCTTTCAGGCACAACGTAGCCCGAAGCCCTGTTGATAATCGAGTTTTGAACCTTGATGGGTCAAAGACATAAAGCACGGTCACATAGACGAAACATCACCATCCTCCTACCAGTGTCTTATCAAAAGGTTCACAATTCTTTGATGAAAATTTCACCGGAGAAGACCACGGGGGCTGGAAATCCATTTGGTTTGGTCCGAGTGTTGTATCCAACGTCTGCACAGCTTGAGGATTGCTAAACAAATAGCCCTTCGCTTCTAATACCGACGAAGTTAAGGGCACTTTGCCATAAACATCGTATTCAGGCATAGCTTTGTATTTTAAGCGTACCAGCACTGATATGGCTGGATAGCAATACTGTACACATTTATACGACACCGTTTCATATTTCTTTGTAACCCCGATCCACACCTCCTTCTTTCCTTGTGCTAATCCGATCACCTTCAGGCCATGGATTACACCTGGATCATTGACCCTGAATGTCATGGTACTTTTACCTTTAGGAATAATGCCATGGGGATACTCAAAGGGCCCGAGCGATCCGATAGAATATGTCTTTTGCCATGGGTAAGACCCTGTAGGATCAAAATCATTATAATAGGCGTCTTTTGTGACATCGATAAAATAGTCACCAAGGTATAGACCTTTTAGATTCTTTGGAAAGACATAGCCCAACACTTTAACTTCTGGAACCACAAGTGACCAGGCTGCCGCAGCATTCTTGTAGGCTTTTGGATCCAGAGAAGCCTCGAACTTGAAAGGCTTATTTGCCTGGATCTCTAATACGATGTCTACATAAGATAAGCGTGCATAAGAGCCGTATGCACCAGAAAGAGTATATGCTTTTGGATTCAAGGATTTAATCATGGCAGTGATCTTAAGGGGTTCGACTCCTGAAGGAGGAAAGTAGGCATTTGTTGCCCTGACAGGCTTGTCCCTGTCTTTCTTTGTCTGGCTTAAAAGTGTTGTGGGTTTTTGGTCCTTGAGGAAGACTGGGGGCTTGGGTACCCACACCGTGAATGGGTCGCTTAAACCATAGTACAGGCCATCTGCGGTCTCCACGCGTACGACGTATTGGCCATCGTGAATGGTGGTGGAAGGGTTCAGCGGTTGCCAGTCGAGAGAGCCAAAGAAAGCGGCGGGAGCGGCCCCAGGTGCAGAAGTCGTAGCTACTGTGGCACCGGTAGAGTCATGCAGTTTGAGGGTGAATCCGGGTGGCTTATAACCCATGGCTTGATTGTCCAGCAGCTCTTGATCCAATCTCCAGTCCACAAAACGCTGAAAGCCACCCGTGGCGGCCCACTTGTCCAGTTTATCAGGTTGGGAGACGGAGATGACCTTCTTGGGGCTTGCTGGTTGTGCCAGAATTTGAAAAGACTCGCTGTCTGCCGCGTATTGACCATCCTGGCTGGCGAGCCGAACCATATAGCTACCAGGAGGCAGGTTGGAAGGAATGGTCCAGGAGTAATTTTCGGCGTGACCATAAATCGTAATGTAATCGTTGATAACTGCAATCTTCTGGACTTGGGCACCGCTCTTAAGCAGCCATAGTTCAGCCTTTTCCTGGCTCTTCTGCGCCCATTTGGCATAGGGAAAATGGGTGAGCCACTGGATGGCGTAGGTACACCCGCGTACCCAGGAAACTACCTTTGTGGGCACCAATATCTGGAGACCCTCCTCCCGGATATCAAAGTAAGCGCTGCCGTCTGCATACAGGCCATCGGAGGTGGTCACCTTGACCAAGTATCTGCCAACAGGCAAGTTCGGGGGAATATCCCACACAGCCTTGAAATACATTTTACCCCCACCTGAGCTGCTTTTCTGGCTTTTGGGGGAAATTGTCATGATCTTTTTCTTATACTGGTAAAGGTCCAGGATAAACGTGGCAGCGGAAAGGCCGGAAGTTACGCTCCAATCTATCCTCATCTCATACCCCCGGATTTCAGCGAGCTTTCCCGTCGGATACGTCACCTCCAGTGCTTCAAGGGTAGCGTCGAGAGGAGTCAAACCTAGGGAATTAGATTTCCCGCCAGGCTCAACCCGCCTAATTCCTTTACTCACCTGCCTCTTCTCCATCCCCACCCCTGGATGAGAGGCCTCTTTCACGGTCACCTTAGCTATGCCCATCCTCCTGCCCCCGAAAGAAAGAAGAACCGTGCGAATCCCGGGTCTGGCTATCTTTTCTACACACACCTGAAGGGCAGCACTTTTTTTAAATCTGGATACCTTGAACGATTCTACCTCGATGCCGGGGCCAAAACTGAGGGACATCCCTTCATCAAGGTTGCTGCCGGTTAGGGTCAGTTCATATGTTTGCCCCTGAACCAGGGTGTCCGGCCTCACCGATGTGATTTGAGGGATGAGGGAGGCCTTCAAAGGGGGTTTATGGGCGAGTTTCAACCGTGCTATCCTTGATGGCTCCTTTTCAGTCACTCTCTTCTCTATGACCTTCTTCTGTGCTGGTTTTAGTTCTGCTACCTTGGGAACTGGTTTCTTCTCTATGGCCTTCACCTTTGCCTTTTTCACCGTCCGTACAGGAAGGGAGGCAATGGTTATGGTTTCTTTCATGCTATTGTTTCTGTCATTGGTCTCGGCAATGGTATTATGGGGATCAACTACTGCTGTAATGGTATATCTTCCTTCTTGCTCTGCCCGGAATGGTATCGTTGCTGCCTGGCTGGAATTGGGTTTGATGCCTCTGATGGTGTCACTGCCTACCTGCCTTTTATCTACATAGAAATGTACGGTGACCCCGCTCAGGGAATGAGTCCCTTTGTGGGAGATGGTAGCTGAAATGGTTACATCGTCTCCTGTAAAGATCTTTCTTTTGCTTACCGTAAGGCGGCTTATGGTCAGGTCGGGTTTTTCCACAGCCTTGCGAATCTTCTCTGCCGGGACCCTCCTCTCCATCTTCTCAGTCTTATCCAGCTGTTTCCTCTCCATTGTTTTGGGGGTCATTCTCGCTGCCTGGCCGGAGAGGACATACGTGCATGATATAATCATCATGAGAGAAAGGAATGGGATGATAGCGTTTCTTTTCATACGGGCCTCCTTATGATGGTGGATGGTTTTTCTGTAGTATCCTATAGCGATCATACTTTATGCTTACAAAAAAAACATCTTCATCAATTAGTTATCACTCTTTTTCGCCCAACGGAAACGAAAGACCTCGCTCCGGGAAATAGTTTTACAATCGGCATCTGTTCCTGTAACCTGCCAAAGGTATTCATCGCCTTCAGAAAATATTCTATTCGCCACCATGGCACCCAAGCTATAATGAGACGTAGTAATAAGGGCAGAAAACAACGGCTTCTCCTTTTGCATTTTTTTAAACTCAATACAATACGTGTTCATATTTTCGTGGTGAAACCATGTAAAATTCACTGGCGCAGACGCGAGGTTAGCCCCATCCGGAGGGGTATGCAGGGTGATGGCCAATTTCTTGCAATATGTTTCGGCAGTGACAAAATATACCGCTACGGGAAAAGCAATATCTTGTTTCGGCTTGGTAACCACGAACCTCACCCGGTGCGCCCCGACTGAGGTGGTAGGCAGCTCCGGGATTTTGGGACTGGCCAGGGATTTTGGTGTTTCGGTGGGAATCAGGTGCTCGCTTACGCGACCGATAATCCTTCCGTCTACTTCCCAGTAGCCCTGGAGAAGTCCGGTACCTTGAAATTTAATATCTGCAAAGATACGGAGATTCGGGTGCTGTCTCTTTACAGTGATTTCCGCATGGTTATTGGGGAAGTACAGATGCACCCGGGTAAGGCGTAGCTCGGTGGCAGCAGCGTGGACAGGTTTTATCGGCAGCCACACTGCTGTCACGAGGAGTAAAATCAGTGAAAAACCCAGTAATCTTTTCATGATGTTCCCCTCATTCTTCGTTTTAAAAGCAAGCCCCTTCGGGAATTGGGAGGCAGGGCTTTGGAGTATTGATCAGGTTTTTCAGCAGCAACCGGTCTTATACTGTTCTCATATGCTTTCATAGTATGATACCCAAACCAAATGAAAGGCACGGTCTATTCACCTGATTTTGATGCGTGCAATTTAATCTATTGTTCATGACGTTATCGCCTTATTCCATTCGGTAATGCAGGTTCGTTTAGTCAATAATATCCAAGTGCAATGTTATAACCGGAGGATCTGCCCATTCTTCAAAATCTCCTTCAAAACTAATTTCTATGTCGCTGTCTTCAGGTAGGAGAGGATGATCCCCGTAGCTCACCGGTGGTGCATACAAGCAAAAACCACCAACTCGGTTGAGTGTATCAAAATCACGATCTTCTTCAAGAATCATTTCATCATGATACTCAGGTTCCAGTCGACGGCTGTCCGCAGCAATCCAGTAACCTTTTTGGCGTATTCTCACCGAGCCGCTGGCAGGGAACGATCCGCAATTACGTAGCGCACAACAAAAAACCCTGGTGCCAGCACCTCCCCTTACTGTAGATCCATCGCCAAGAACGTTCCCAAACGAATCAGTTACGTATGCCTTACCGATTCTCACCGGAGGATAGACCATCTGCCACTTTGTATTATGATCTTCATCAGTTTCGTCAACGCGATTGTCCGAGTCAATAGTAACCCGAAAATAAGCCCCGCAGTCAGAGTGTGAAAGATCAGCTCCGAGATCCTCCAAGCTGCCAAGTGTTACGGGTCCACCCCCGGCGGGGATCGATACCGTCACCCGTCTCGATGAGATTGGTCTCCCATCTTCCGTGAGCCTTTCCACCATGAATTCAACAGCACCATGGAAGCCACCATCAGAACGAATGTTGGCAATAAGATTGTGCAGATCCGAAGACAAAGACGGGATAGAAAGATCCACAGCCGCACTCTCCTGCACGATGGTAAAATTAAAGCTTCCATCATCCGTGTAACTCAGTCCGCTGACCCTGATCTTGTAGTCTCCCTCTTCTATTATATCTTCCGGAACGGTCCAGAGGGTACTATGCTCCAGCCATGTCAGCCCTGCTTGGCTTACTTCGCTTACCTCACAGGCTGCCGGTGTGAAGCTGCGATCGATTCGATAGCCCCATGAAGGATTGTATTTCAATAGGGTGACCAGCCACGTACCCGGTATCGTGTCTCCGCCGGCAAAAAACCGCCAGCGGATAGCATGCTCACTGCCGGCTCGCCAGTACTCTCCCCCCATTCCCGGTGAAAGAACCTGCAATCTGGCTTCAGCGGGAATCCCGTCGTCGTTCGTGACCAGGATGTGGGGTCTCTCAGGCGTCACCGATGGGATACTCGTGGGGATAAGACCGTCACCGTCACGGGACGACCCGGACCGTCACCAGGTTGCTCTTGGTC
>JAWOBA010000273.1:0-3367 GCA_046498285.1 Desulfatiglandales bacterium
TTGACATGATTATGCCGCAGATGGGAGGAGGAGAGACCTATGACAGAATGAAGGAGATGGATCCCACCATCAAGGTCCTGCTTTCCAGTGGCTACAGCATTGATGGCCAGGCACGAGAGATCCTGAAGAGAGGATGTGATGGATTTATACAGAAGCCGTTTACTATAAAGGAGCTATCAAAGGAAATACGGGGGGTGTTGGGAAGGGGTAAGATTATTCGAGGAAAACAGATTTCATAGATGTAGATGATTTATTAAGCGAAGGCATAGAATTATAATAATCTAATTTGAGCTACTATATAACTGTTAAAGACAGAAGATCAGTTGCCAGTAGAAGTTCTCCATGGTAACTTTTTCTGCACTGGGCTTCTATATCAACCTTCAGGCATTCTGGATAAAAATGAGTTAAAAGAAGTTTTTTTGCCCCTGAGCGGGCAGCTATATCTCCTGCTCTGGATGGCGTAAGATGCCCCTTGATCTCCTTTTCATCAGGGAAGGATGACTCGAGAATTAAAAGATCTGCATCCCTGGCCAAATCCACCATTTCCTCACAATATCCGGTGTCACCTGAATAGACGATAGTCTTCCCTGAATGATCTTCTATTCTAAATCCAAGGCTGTGCGGGATATGGTTTACAGGAGCAGACCATAGAGTAAAGGCATCAAATTCTTTTTTATCCTTATATCCTGTATGAAATTCCTCTATTTTCATAAGACCATCAGGGAGATCAAGCCAGTTCCCATAGGGTCTTTTCAAGAGGGTTAAAAATTTGTTGAATGTTTCAGGTGCTACAATCGTAAACGGTTTTCTTGTGCGAAGAATTGGGGGATATCGTGTGGCAAAGAAGAAGTGTATCAGATCAGCTGTATGATCTGGATGAAAATGACTAATACAGATGTAATCAATAGATTCGAATGGAAGCCCGGCAATTGCCAATTGTCTAAGTGTTCCGGGACCGATATCTAACAGAAGGAGTTCCTTATCAATGAAAACAGCTATGGCCGGGGATGCCCTTTGAGCGTTAGGAACACTTGTTCCTGAACCTAAAATAATGAGTTTCATAAAAGACCTTGATACTTGAAACCTGCTAGAGATCGACAATTAAAGATTAGATGAACATTACCAAATAAACGGTCTTGATTATCTAATTTCCAGTTTCCAATTAGCCCCATCTTCCTGGAATAGGTGTGTTGCAGAACTTACACCTTCCATTGTGTATATTGAGCTCGGCTATAGTATATCCCCTTCTATCGATCAAGATTTGATGACAATTATGACAATAGGTATTGTATGCATCATGACCAGGGACATTGCCGAGATACACATAATGTATTCCCTCCTTAAGAGCTATGTTCCTTACATGCTCCAATGTCTTCACCGGCGTTGCTGGCAGCCTGTTTAATCTATATTGGGGGAAAAAGCGCAAAAAATGCAGGGGATAATCAGGCCCAAGTTCCCTTAATATCCAGTTACACATCCTTTTTATCATCTCCGGGTTGTCTACATATCCAGGAACAACAAGAGTGGTCATTTCAAACCAGATCCCTTTTTCATGAAGAAGTTTAAATGTATTAAGTACCGGTTGAAGCCTTCCACCATTAAGCCTTCTGTAGGTATCATCATCGAAAGACTTGAGGTTTACGTTTGCACCATCTAAATATTGCGCAAGATCCTCCAATGGCCTTTTATTTATATAACCATTTGAAACCCACACATTTTTTATGCCCGCCTCGCTCGCAAGCCTTGCAGTATCATACATATACTCATAATATGAAACAGGTTCCGAATACGTGTAGGCGATCGAGGGGGTATTTTTTTCTTTGGCAAGCCTGACAACATCAGTTGGGAAAAGTTCGGAATGCTGTATCTCTTCCGGCTTTTTCTGTGAGATTTCCCAATTCTGACAGTTAAGACATCTGAAATTACATCCAGCAGCCGCAATAGATAATACATTTGTGGCGGGATAGAAGTGATTGAGAGGCTTCTTTTCAATAGGGTCTATGTGGACGACACATGGATTGCCATATGCAAGAGAGTAGAGTTTTCCTCCAATATTTACCTTCGACCTGCACACACTCCTGTCTCCAGGGGTTAAATAACATCTATTTGGGCATACCAAGCATTGAACATCGTTCCCGTTTTTTGTGTAGTAAAAGCCCTCGATCGACCACTTCCAGGGGCTCTTGGGGGCATCTCCCTTAAAGACATGCCCCCTAATATCTACCTTTTCCTCTTTATTATTTTTTGGCCGGAAACAGTGTGCATCTGTTGCTATAAGAAAAGATATAATGCCCATCTCTTTTAAAAATTCTTTTCTGCCTATATACCGCTTCATCTCTCCTCATCTCCATTGAAGGATAATATAGATATGTGAGACCTCTGCATAACCTCTATTTATCTAAAGGCGATGGGCTTTTTTCAGTTCCAAGGCTCCCGGCTTGGTCTTTTCAGCAACGTATCCATGGGGGAGTTTTGCCCTCTCCGAGCGGGAGGCTCTCCGAGCCGGAGGCCCTCCGCATTGCCCCGATAAATCGGGGCCCGCGGGTTCCCCCACTGATACGCTGCGAAAAGACAGCACCCTTCTCTCCGGAGGCCACCAGTCACTTCATAAAAGTCTACCCTCTCTATACCAAGTAAAAAAATGGTCAGCTTGTGCAAAGCTCTAAACATACCCTCGATAATACTATAATAATGCTAACCTTTCAGGATAAGAATAGTGCTTACCATTTTTATCAATATCAGGGCCAAAATAGCTGCCTGAATACCAAAGAGGGGGATTAATAGAGTCCCAATTGCAAGTGTACCGGCACCAGCGCCTACAAGGTCTGCAGCAAAAAGGCCTGCAGCAGGGCTTTTCTCTTCACCAATTATCTCTGCTGCAACAGGAAATTGAAGTCCACACAGCAGTGAGAAGGTAAACCCATATAAAAAAAAGATAAACTCTGAAATAGTGGAATGATAGAAGTTTACCCAGATTAGATAGGCCAAAAGTAAAAGGATCATCCCAAAATCTGTTCTTATGAGCGCGTTTTTCCCTATTTTTTTCCATCTATTTCCCAGTATAGCACCTGGTAAGAGACCAAGCAAGAAAGAGGTAATTATAAAACCTACTCGAGAACGCCCCTGGTGGCTGACCCCTCCAGGGGCGTTCTCGACGTTCAACCGGGAGGAACGCAACGCAGTCGCGATGCTCTACGCCGCGCTGCTGCACCCCGGCAACCTCGAGCGCTTCGCCGACGCCGTCGGCTGGGGGGGCCTCGCAGATCCGACCGCCGCCGAGGTGTTCGTCGAGTGGACCTACGCACGCGACCTGTGGAGCCTGCACGAGAACCCCCAACAGCGTCGTGACGCCATCATCGGCCTGCTG
>JAWOBA010000208.1:0-9790 GCA_046498285.1 Desulfatiglandales bacterium
GTCATGAAAATATGCCGCAGTAAGTAACAATTCTCTATCATGCTCAGAGATATTCTCAGATATTGCAATACTGTTGGCAACAGCAACGACTCCTTTGAAAGGATGAAGTGTATGATCGGCATTATGATACTTAATGCTGTCCGGCAATTCATCTCTAAACAACTCCCTTATATATTGATCCACGGCTTTCAGCCGGGGTGTATGAGGCTTGTATCTTAGATTCATATCAAGATTTGTTAAAATTTTGTATATGTTTGGGATATCAAAAAAAATTAGGGTCTCGAAAAACCAGCAATCTGTTAAGAATACCATAGATTAGGGAAATATTCGATATGAAATGGATTTGAGACCTTTGAAAAACCCGGTGATTTTCACCAGCCTCAAAAAGACGATGGACTTTTTTGAAGTGATTGGCGGCCTCCGGCCCGACTCTGTCCTGGAGGAAACTCCGCCCCGGAAGGGAGGGCCTACACCCCGGAGGGAACTGAAAGAAAGCCCATCGTCTTTAGATCAATAGGGGTTATGCAGGTCTCGTATTGTGTATCAACCGAAAACTGTTGCAAATCGGTTGAAATCATCCCTTAGTCGGTGTATTCATACCTCTACAGGCTTTTTTTTGACTCACCGGCCTCTCAAAGGGGTAAGAAATGATCATCAGCGCCAGCCGCCGAACCGATATACCCGCTTTCTATTCCCCATGGTTCATGAACCGGTTGCGGGAGGGATACTGCCTGGTGCCTAACCCCTTCAATTCTAGGCACGTTGCCCGCATCTCGCTCGTGCACGAAGCCGTTGATGCTATCGTGTTCTGGTCGAAAAATCCCGCGCCCATGCTCCACCTTCTTCCAACAATTGAAGCCATGGGCTACCGGTTCTACTTCCTGTTTACGGTAAATGCATATCCCAGAGCCTTGGAGCCCGGCCTTCCGCCCTTAGCGGAGCGCATTTCCACGTTCATGGAGTTGAGCGAAAGGCTCGGCCCGCGCCGCGTGATCTGGCGCTACGATCCCATCATCCTCTCCAACAGGACCGATGCCTCCTATCACCGCGAGACCTTTGAGAATGTGTGCCAACAATTGGCAGGGAGAACCCACAAGGTAATAATCAGCATCATTACCTTCTACCGGAAAACCCTGCGCAACCTTGTACCCCTGGAAAAGCAGGGTTACATTTTTGACAAGGAGCCGAGGAGAAACCCGGAAACAGCAATACTCCTTTCACATATGGCCGGAACTGCGACCGAGCATGGAATGGAGATCGTTGCCTGCGCTGAACCAAGAGATTATACCCCTTATGGTATCAAGCCTTCCAAATGTATTGACGCTGCACTCATCCGCGAACTCTGGGGTATCCCGGTCTCGTCTAAAAAAGATCCGGGCCAGCGTGAACACTGCGGCTGTGCTCTGAGCCGCGACATCGGCATGCCGGATACCTGCCCCCATGGCTGCCCGTACTGCTATTCCACCATGAATCCGGCCATCGCCCTGAAACAATACAAGTTGCATGATCCCGGCTCAACTGCACTCATCGGAAGCCCCGCGTCATCTGAAAACAATCCAAGCGTAATGCAACGCCCCCTCGCTTGAACTCAGAGTAAAACAGGCCAAAATCATTGTATTTTCAGGCGCTATTTGATATAATTTCTTGATATAAAAGGACCTTCTTCGATGAATGCAATTGCCATGAAAAAGACAGAAGAGTTAACACCTCTCTATGAGATCACCAAGGCCCTCAGCGAGAGACTTGATCTTAAAAAATCTCTCTACAAGGTTCTTGACATGTTTTTAACCTCTTATCTTTAATAGTATTTATCTGGAAAAAAAGAAGTACCCTGTACTTGGATCACATTTTGCTGCTCCATTCATGTTTCATGAATTGTTTTTGCCCTGCTTTTTGAACTCTCCTGCTGGTAATTGACGCTCCTTAAAAGGTAAGGCCAACTTTTTTGAGGAGCATATTTTAAAAAAGGAATGATATAGTGATAAACGGTTGGGATATAAGCGCTGAAATAGGCTCCGGGCCTCCCCCTGAAACTATTATATGCCCGATAGATAGAGCTGAGATGGTACTAGTGCCCAAAGGGCACTTTACCATGGGAATTACCCAGGAAGATCTCCGCCATGTCTTTTTGCGAGACGGACAGGTAAATCAAGTATTTGCTACCGAGGTACCTGCTCGCCGTATTTTTCTTGAGGCATACTATATTGATCGGTATCCAGTGACCAACTATCAGTACCATAAATTCATTGAGGCGACAGGGCATAGAGTTCCGTATCTCTGGAATCACCCCCTCTGGAGAAAACCCGGGCAACCCGTTGTATTTGTAGGCTGGGATGATGCCAGGGCCTATGCCACATGGGCGGGAAAATTGCTCCCCACGGAGGAGCAGTGGGAAAAGGCAGGGAGGGGGACAGACGGGCGTTTCTGGGCATGGGGGCATGAATTCATCCTCGGGAGATGCAATTCCAGAGAACTTGGGCTTGGTACCACATCAGAGGTTGGCCTCTTCCATACAGGGATAAGCCCATATGGATGCTATGACATGTGCGGTAATGTATGGGAGATGTGCGAGGGCCAATGGCAAGGGGGATCTTTTCCTATGCGTGGAGGATGTTTTTTAGGGTCCACAACATTTGTGAGGATTACCTGTCGCTGGAGCCCTGAGGATCCAGACAACGGCGCCCCTTGGCTGGGGTTTCGGTGTGTAAAGGAGATCCCCATGGAATAACGGGTCAAAAGAGGTTATCGAATGCTTTTTTCAGTGGTTAAGTTTCTATAGTATATTAGTGGTATCAGTCCCCTATAACCTCCCTAAGGGCCCCTGTGATCTCAGGGTACTGAAACATAAACCCTTGCCGGAGGAGTTTTACAGGGATAGCTCTCTGACCTTCAAGAACTACCGATCCAAATTCACCTAGCACAAGTCGAATCAGAAAAGCAGGGGCCTTGAAAAAAGAAGGCCGGGAAAGTGCTTTACCAAGTGCTGTGGCAAGTTCTCTGTTGCGCACTGGATTTGGCGAGCATACATTAAAGGGACCGTGCACATCCTGATTATCACAGATAAACAGGAACACGCTCAAAAGGTCTTCCATATGAATCCAGGAAAACCACTGATCCCCGCTTCCTAATGGCCCACCAACAAATCTCTTAAATGCGGAAATCATCTGACCTAAAGCACCTCCACTTTTACCCAGAATGATACCAAATCTGGTTATGATCACCCGGACTCCTTTATCCGAAGCCTTGAGAGCTTCCTTCTCCCAATCAACACAAACTTTCGCCAGAAAATCATTTCCAGGGCTATCGTCCTCTATCAATTCCTCATCTCCTTGGAAACCATAGTATCCCACTGCCGATGTGCTACATAGCAGGGGATCCTTTTCACCAGTCATGGCTTCAACAATATTACGCGTTGTGAGAATCCTGCTGTTATAAATGAGCTGTTTCGTTGTATCATTCCATCGCTGAAAGATTGAGGCACCTGCCAGATTGATCACTGCATCGTGTTTTATGAGCTCTTCTTGCCACGCCCCGGGGACCATGGTATCTGCAGGGATGTATTTTACCATCTGGGGTGTATACGGCTTCGGCTCAGGTGAATGGTCGACAACGGTTACCTCGTGCCTTTTTTGTAGAAGCCGTACTGATAGCTGTGTACCAACAAAGCCAAGCCCACCCGTAATAAATATCCTCATGGCACCTCTCCTCACTCCTCTTTGCCGGGCCCAATGAGTGGTAAGGTCTTTGTAACCTCGAAGAATACCAGAAAGCGAGACGTTTCCTTTCCCCCTTGTTCTGTGGCGTATGCTCTTCGCCGAATGGATCGAAGAAGCTCGCTGTCTCCTTCCTCACGAACCTTGCTAAGAAACAGTCTAATGCCTTTGTATCCAGGGCCTTCCTCTATGAAAAGATAGGCCGCGTGGATGTTTGCCTGTAAATTCTGGTGGGTTAAATGGTCAGGCATAATAAATGCGACCGTATCTTTGTCGATAAGATGTGGCCGGGCATACAGAGCCACATCAACGTGTCCTTGATCATCTGCAGTTGCTAAGACTCCTTTTCCCTTTATGTTTTTAAAATAGTTCACAAGGTCCATCAATAATCTCCTCTCTAAATATATAATAATGTTATGATATGTCAGAAATAGGAAAAGCTCAATCGGTTTTTATTTAAACGTTCATAGGATTAGCCACAGGCTAAAAGTAAGGAGGTTTATAAGTAGACGGCAGCAAGAAGCACGCTAAAATAATGCAGGGAAACGTGTGTGTTTTGGGTACGGGCGTTTCAGTACTTTTTCTTGCAACCTGTTTTTTTATTCTTATTCAATAAAGCGCAGAATATCAGGAGTGAAAGCTATCTTGCTTGCTATTTGTGGAAATATTTCTTGTAGCTAGGAGTTTGAAGCTGTATTTGTGAGATTATCGGTATTGGAGTTCATAGAGTTCAAAGTTAATGCTTTGACCGCTTCCATGATGGTTTTGATCCGAAAAGGTTTGGCGATGGTAAAATCAAATCCATTGTCAACCATACGCCATGGGGTCCCTGACATGGCAATGATGGGTGTTTGCGATTTGTCGGAACTCCGTATGCATCGCGCTACCTCAATACCATTGATATCGGGCATGGATATATCCGTTATGACTAAATCAAATGATCCGGCCTCGAACATTCTGAGCCCATCAGATCCACCGGATGCAGTTTCTACCTTATACCCATATATACTCAAGGCTTTTCTAAGTATATCTAAAATAATGCTTTCATCATCAATAACCAGGATATTATACATAATCCAACCTCCATGACTAAGGATTTTGGACAGGCAATGATACATTATCCTAAATTATTAACTATAATAATTGATAAAATCAAAAAGTCAACTAAATATTGTATAAATTTTTAATAGAAATACTATATGTGGCTTTTATTTTTGAGAAGTGCCGTTGCTTTTTAAATGAAATGAGTTAAGAAGGGGCTCTATATAATCAGTGATGGGATGTCACTCAATACGTTAAGATAATGGTTATTTGTCAAACCATTAGTGACTTGAGTTGTTTTTGTAAAATGACTCTTCAAGTTTTCCATAATACCGGTGCAGCTTATGGCTCATAACATTGCTAATCAGCCGCGCGGCTTTTTGCGTCGGCTGAATTAGCCTTGTTATAATTTCCTTTCGCTTGAACCCGACTAACGTTTAACCAATTCCACTCGCCTGTTTTTGGCCCGCCCTTCTTCGGTGGTGTTGGGCATAACGGGTTTGGATTCACCATAACCCTTGGGCACGAGCCTGCTGGTATCGATATCGAAAAGGCCAAGGTAGGCCACCACCGTTTCTGCCCGGCGCTGCGAGAGTTTCAGGTTGTAGTCATCAGATCCCTGATCGTCGGTATGGCCCTGGACCTCGAGCATAAGGTCAGGGTTATCTTTAAGCAGCGTTACTACGTGCTGTAGCTGCTTGGTGGACTCTGGCTGAAGCGTAGCCTTGTCCAGATCGAAGAGGATACCGTGCAGCTGGATCCGTCCTTCGGCGTCCAGGGCGGCTTTCATTTCGGCGGGGCCGAAGGTCAGCGATTTCTTGAACGGTTTTTCATCAACAATGATCAGATCCTGTTGCCCCAGGTTGGCGCTGCCGGAGACCCTGAGCCAGGTTACTCCGCCGTCGTTCCGGGGTATTGTGAGAACCATTTGACCCACATCTTCGTAAACCACCCGGCCGCCCTTTTCCTCGGCAGCCGCTCTATAGTTTTCAAAAAATTCCAATTTTGAAATGGTTTTGACCCGGTCGCCGGAGGATGTCCGAACTTCATACAGGAGTCTCCAGTATTCGCCCTTGATGGTCTTTTTTTCTCTTTTCTTTGTTGTCTCATTTAAACAGTAAAACTCGTAGGCATCAAAGTTTTTATGTTTCGACATGTTCTCGGCCAGAACCGAGCCGGGGAACGGACGTATCAGGGGATGCTCTTTTATCGCCTGCGCATAAACAGAAACAGCAAACATAACGACAAATACTGACAAAAACAGAATTTTAAAACGATTCATGATTCCTCCACCTTTCTTTAAATTAGTTGATAGATCGGAACATACCGCAATGTCCGAAAAAGCGTGATCCGCTTTACAAAAAAATACCTTGGATATAACATTCTCTGCTACCCGATACATAATACGGTAAGCACCATAAATAATTTCTCGACAATCAGGATTATTGATTTCAGGAATTATTCGACCGGAAAAGGGAAATTCATATAAATGGTCTGTAGCATTAAACAATCTACTTACAAAAAGAGAGGCCATCTCAACTGAATCTTTTGCTATGTACTCTGCAATAGATTCAATATCACCCAGAGCAGAAGGCGCCCAAATCACTTTAGCCATTTTTCTAATTTTTTCTTTGCATCTTTTTGTGATATTCCCTCGCCCTCTCTAATCTCTTTTTCACCGTGCGAAAATTTTACATTCACATAAAGGGCATGAATGATATCATCCATAGAGACATCGTTTGGCAAAGAATCTATCACTTTTTTTGCTGTATCTTTATTGAGCATATGTTTTCTCCCAATATAAATATACTACCTTATTGCAAGACTCCAAAGCAACGATTTATAGATACACCGAACGTGAAAATCAGCGGCGCGTCTTTTTGCGTCTGCTGGATTTTAGGGGTCAAGTAAGCCGCTACGCGGCAGGTTGGCTCCCTTCAATCTCTGTTGCTTGATCAAATAACTCATGGTATCTTCTTACCTGTCTGCGTGCAACGCACAGGCAGGCCGGCTTGCAGGTCGGTATCTTCTCCCCGACAAGGTTAAAAGAAGAAAGGAAGATACCATGAGCAATCTAATCAAGCGTTTTACAGAAGATCTACAGTTAGCAGGGTATGCAAAAAGAAGCACACAATCATATGTGAGTTCAGTTCTGCGTCTGCAGCGTTTTTACAACAAACAATTAGAGGATATCACTGAAGAAGATTTACGTCAATACTGGCTGTGTTGTCAAAGTGAATTCGGCTGGAGCGCCGCAACCTTACGAATCAGCTATGCTGGAATCCAGCATTTCTTCACCAGGACATGTGTCCGGTCCTGGAATATCTTTCGTGAAATCAAGTGGAGGCGTGATCAAAAGCTTCCTGCTATCTTAGACCTTCAGGGTAAAAATATAAAACTGGCCGGATAGTATATGTCTGGTTGCTTTTAGAAGAAATGCCCGGTTGAGTTAGTGCGTGCTCTATACTATCGGTCTATCCAGATACCAGTTTTTAGCTGTTTTTATATACCCTTGTATCGCCATGAAGCTTTTGATTTTCGATTATGCGGTATGTTCCTCAAAGGATGGACAGGGGTAACTAAATATGACTTAAAAGGCCAGGATCACATTAAGAGTGATGAGAGGATATGAGGTGAGTCGGATTTTGTAGACGAAATCCTTTCCCGAGCCAGTGAGAAATTCGAGCGCGATTATGAGTTAAAGCGGTTGGGCTATGATGTGGATCGGATTGCGGCAAGAGTGGCTGAAATTCTCGAGATAGAGATAGGTGATATCTTTTTAACCTAGATTATGCAGTAGGCATCGTCACGGGGGTTGAAAAACCTCAGCGAAACGAGAAGTTGGAGCGATTTTGCGCCGAAGGCATATTTGTAAATATGTTGAGAAGCAAAATCGTGAAACAAGCGTTTTAGCAAGGTTTTTCAGGTCGCAGTAGGTGGCTACTGCATAATCTGGGTTTAAAGGTCAAAAAGCGAAAAAGGGCTAAAGCGAAAAGCCTTTTCTGTTATTGGGCAGTTCGTGAACTGGGATTTTCCCTTACAGAATTAGTGAGGCGTTTGGGGATAAGTGTTGCGGGGGCTGGATACTCGGTGGAGAGAGGCAAAATCATCGTCCGTGTAAACCTCCCTTTTTACAAAATGGTCGAATTCGCCGCCGGCCACGGCCAGAACGCGGTACCCTTCGGCAGCGAGCAGCAGTGCCCGGGCTTCCACGGCTTCCGCGTTGAGCGGGGTCGGACCGCCGTTGTCCATGGCCTCATCGCAAAAGCCCAGGATGACTTCCACGGCCCCCTTGGCAGCAACATGCACCTTTTCGTTTTTGTGATAAAAAGCCGTTGAATATTTTCTCTCCGATTCATAAGGGATTACGCCGGCCAGGGAAAAATCACGCCGGACCTTGTTCGGTTCCAGCCCCATTTTATACCCCAGGGCAAGAAACGCCACATCCATGGCGTCACCGTGATATTTCCAGGCTCCGTTATCCTTTTTCAGGCTGGCCTCGTTGGCCAGGATTCCGAGTTTGGCGATCTCGGCCATCTGTTGGCGCTGGTTTTCGAGAAAGGATGTTGAATCGACCAGCTGGATGTCACCGTCACCGTTGTAGCCTTCACCGGAAGCCATAAACCGGTCTCCGCTTGGAAATTCAATCAATTTGGCGGTCTGCTGGTTGACGGTGAGGGTGCCGGTTTTATCGCTGGCGATAACGGTGCAGCTCCCGAGGCTTTCAACGGCGGTGAGCTTGCGCACGATAACGTTGCGCTTGGACATCCGGGTCATGGCAATGGACAGGGCTACGGTCAGGGCCACGGAAAGTCCTTCGGGGATGGCCGAGACCGACAGGGCCACCACAAAGAAAAAGATCTCGGCGGGGGCAAGGCCCTGCTTCCATAGGATGCCTGCCAGGACGGCGCTGAGCCCCAGGACCAGCACGCTGATCTGCCGGGTAAACCGCTCCATGCGTAGCACCAGGGGTGGCTTGGCGCTTTCGGAAAGTGTGACGTTTTCGGCGATTTTGCCCACTTCGGTGGCCAAGCCCGTCAGAAAGCTTTCGTCCGCAGTCAGCCCGCTCGCGTCCAGAAGCCGCAGATCCGCCGGGACTTTGTTGCCGGATTCGAGAAACACAATATCCCCGGGCACTAGGTTTTCAGCCGGAATTTCCGTTTGCACGCCTGAGCGCTGAACCCGGGCGCTGATTTTGAGTAGTTTCTGGAGGCCGGCCGCGCTTTTTTCCGCGTTGTATTCCTGGTAGGCTCTCAAGCCGCTGTTGAGCACGATCACCAGCAGGATAAAGACCGCATCGGTGGTCTCACCGATGGCAACAGACGCCGCCGCAGCAGCAATCAGGATGAAGATCAGCGGATTTAGTATTTGGTGGAGCAAAATCTCCCACAGGGTCGGGGGCTTCTTTACCGGCAGGGCATTGATGCCGTATTGGGCAAGGCGCTGTTTAGCATCGTCATCGGTCAATCCGTCGCGGGAGGTGCTCAATTCACGACACACCTCATCTTCGGTCATGGCATGCCATTTTTCTTCGCACCACCGGCAGGCAGGTTCTTTTTCTTTCATATGACCACCTTTATCATGAGCCGGACAACCGCATTTCCGACAAACTTCTCATCACACAGGATATTCCCTAAGCATCTCATGGATACCTTTGTGTATTTCGTACCAGAACTCGTAGGCGGCAGCATGCCTATCCCGAGTGAAAAAATCAATCCAGCGGTCTAGTTCAGGGTGGCTGACCCCGTCGACCTCTTTTTTGTTTTTCAGGAATGTGAACACCATATCCATGTTGCGTTCCGACTCCCAGAACACGGATGCATTACGGCTGGTGATGCGGCTGGCGGTCAGGCTTAGGGACCTCAGGAACGCATCCTTTTGTCCGAAGATGTTTTCCACGATATCGGGTATCAGCGTTTCTGCCCAGGTCCGGTGGAAACGGCAGACCCCCAGGTTGTCCAGCATCAGCTCTTTGATCATGCGACGGGCATTTTCTCTGCCCAACTCCCGTGGCGGCAAAAAATCCCGGCCGTAAT
>JAWOBA010000211.1:0-7020 GCA_046498285.1 Desulfatiglandales bacterium
TGCGGAGGGGGCAAAACTCCCCCATGGATACGTTGCTGAAAAGACCAACCCGGGAGCCTCGGCCTCCGGCCCGGAGGGCCTACGCCCCGGAGGGAACTGAAAAAAAGCCCATCGTCTTTAGATCAAGAGGGGTTATGCAAAGGTCTCCTCAATATACACACATACCCGTATTTTTGTTCCTTACGATACCCTTAAAATCTCTTTCATTCTTTTAGCATTCTTAACAGCATAGCCAACATAATCATTATCAAAATAAAGATAGGTATCCTTGGACCAATCCCTGATTTTTTTGGCATATGTTTGCAATTCCTCCTCAGAATATTCGCTGGAATAAATTTTTTTGGAACCATGGAGCCTGATATATAAGAAATCGGCTGTATCCTCCTCAATATAGGGGTACCTTCCGGCTGTATCGGAAATACAAAGGGCAATATTATTATCTTCGAGTATTTCTCGAGCTTTTTTTTCGTGTGCCCAGCTTGAATGCCTCACCTCTATGGCATAAAGATGGTCTGCCTTTAGCTTTTGACAGAAATGGCGTAAAATTGTTTCATTAAAAGTGAGGTTGGGCGGCAGCTGAAAGAGAATTGGCCCCAGCTTTTCCTTTAAGGATTCAGCGGAGGTGAAAAACCTTTCTAGAGGTTCCTGTACTTCTTTTATTCTCTTTATGTGTGTGATATATCTGCTTGCCTTTACTGACCATAAGAAAGTATCAGGTGTTCTGTTTCTCCAGTTTTCGAAGGTTTGCGGCTTAGGGAGCCGGTAAAAGCTGGCATTTAACTCAACTGTTCTAAAATGCTTTGCATAGAACTCAAGCCATTTTGCCTTTGGACAATCCACAGAATAAAACAGTTCCTTCCAGTGATTATAATTCCAGCCGGAAGTACCAATGTAGATTTGAAAATTCATAAATTTATTATACGAATGATCCATCATTTCGTCAATCTCTCGCTTTAATCTCCTTTAAATGATAAGATATCTTGGTGTATATATTGATGTTCAGGCATAATATAAACTGTTGCAGTAAGGAAAATTCAGTGAGACAGTAAGGATTAAAGCTTTGACCATACAAATACAAAAAACCCCTGATATTGTCCGTATGATTTCAGAAAGACTTATTAAGAGCGGCTACCAAGCCTTTATTGTGGGAGGAGCAATAAGGGATTCTTTGCTTGGGTGCCAGATAAATGATTGGGATGTGGCAACCAATGCAACGCCTAATATCATCCGTGGCCTTTTTCCTGAACTGACAAGCTTTACTTTAAAGCATGGAACCGTTACCTTGGTTTCTCAAGGCAGGCATTTTGAATTGACTACCTTTCGGGGAATAGATGGGTTTTCCTCAAGCATTGATGAGGACCTTGCCCACAGGGATTTTACCTTTAATGCTATAGCATATGACATTAACGCCAAAAGAATTATAGATCCCTTTGGAGGCCAACGAGATATAGAAGAGAAACTTGTCAGGGCAGTCCTTAATCCTTCACAACGATTTCAGGAGGATCCTTTGAGGATCATGAGGGCTATCAGGTTCTCTTTAGAGTTAGGATATTCAATTGAACCTGAGACGCTCATAGCCATACAATCTATGGCGCAAACTATTGATACGGTAGCCAAAGAAAGAATACGGGATGAGCTTCTGAAAATTTTGATGGTTAAAAAACCTTCCATCGGCTTTAACATGATGAGAAAGTTAGATCTTCTCAAGAGGATTTTGCCAGAACTTGTTGAAGGATATAGAAAACGGCAAAACAATTATCACAAATATACTATCTATAGGCATACCATGGAGACGGTTGACGCTATTAACGATGATCCTATTTTGAGACTCTCTGCGCTGTTTCACGATATTGCAAAGCCACGAGTAAGGAAAAAGATTAACGGGAAATGGAGATTTTTTGGCCATGCTACTCTCAGTGCAGAGCTTACAAAAGAGATTATGGTAAGGCTAAAGTTTAGCAATGAGTGGATCAATCGAGTGACACATCTGATTGCACATCATATGTTTGACTACAAGCAAGAGTTGAGCGACAAGGCAGTGAGGCAGTTTATCAAACGGATAGGGGCAGATAATGTTGGTTGCCTTATAGCCCTTAGAAAGGCAGACGAGATAGCCCATGGGTGGGGAAGAGATTCTGAAAAAGATATTGAGACATTTACAAATAGAATTGATTCTCAAATAAAGCAATTATACCCTCTTACCATCTCCGGTTTAGCGGTCAATGGTCATGATATAATGAATGCCTTAAACGTAAAGCCTGGTCCAAGGATTGGGCAGATCCTCAATCAGCTTCTTGCAATAGTCATCGAAAAACCAGAATTCAATACAAAGGATAAACTTATTGAAATTATGAAACATGGAAGCTTGTGATAAAGGGTTTTGCTAATGATATAGGGGCAAGGCTTTACGTTATAATGTTCTCCTGATGAAAAGGGGACATGCTGTCATCACTGTGCGAATACCCTTAGTCTTTTCCCCAGGATAACATACAGAAAACTGCCCTTGAACGGTAATGGAATTGCAAAAGCCAGGTTGATGAATCGCATTCTTCTTGCTTGTCAATACGCTATTCTAATTGAGGGGAAATGATAATTTCTACCCGCCTGTTCTGGGCACGTCCCTGACTCGTTTTGTTGCTTGCAATGGGGTCATAAAAGGAACGGCCAACTGCTTCCAGGTTACTGAGATCGATGTCCATCTTTTTTTGGAAATAACGAATCACTGCTGCAGCACGAGCTGCAGAAAGCTCCCAATTTGTTGGGAATTTATATCGATATCGTGGCATGATGGGGATATTATCAGTATGTCCAATGATGCGGATCCGTTTCCCTTGAACATTTCTCAAGATTTCACCAACCTTTTGTAAAACATTTTCCCCTTCAGAAGTAATGTCCGCCTTTCCAAACTCGAACAGGATTCTCTCCACAAAAGTGACAGAGATCTGATCCTTGAATTCCCTGATCGTTACCTCCTGCCTTTCAATCTCCGTTTTTAGGTCTGTGATAAGCGCTTCATATGTTGATTTTAGCTGGATCTTTTTGGTCTCGACCAGCGATTTTTGTCCTTGAAGATTTACCAGTTGATTGTGGAGCTCTTGAATTTCATTGTGTCCTTTTTCAACTTCTTCTTCAAGATAGCGAATATGTGATTGGGATTCTTGAAGTCTTTCCTGAAGAGCTATCACAGTAGCATCTTTTTCTTCCAACTGTTCCTGCAGGTTTCTCTCTAATGTATGAATCTTTTCTTGTAAGTCAGAAATTCTTTGATCCTTTAGCTGTATCGTATTCTCAAACTTAGCGATAGACTCTTCGGCACTTTTCAGTTCCATTAACTGTTTATCAGTTGTGTCAATCTGATCCCGAAGCACAGAAGTTTCTTGATTCAATTGAGTGATTTTTTCATTTAATGCAGATATCCTTTCATCCTTTATTTGCGTTGTGTTCTCAAGCTTAGCAACAGACTCCTTAGCTTTCTTCAGTTCCATTAACTCTTTATTATTTATGTCAATTTTTTCTTGGAGTGCAGATATAGTGTTTTCACTTGCTAAAAGAGTATCTTTGGTTTCCAGATGCCGTTGATAGAGGATTAATCCAGAGATGATAGCTGCTGCCAAGACAACCGACAAGACTATAAGAGCAATATTTCTCATTTTTCTCCTCCAATTCTCTAAAAACCTGAGAGTGTTAAAAAAATGGTACGAACTTAAAACCCAATTAAATAACAATCCCTTAAATTATAAGGAAGAATGCAAAAGAAAGAAATCTGCCTAACTTAATTTTTATATCATTGCAATTTGGTTTGGTAATAATCAAACTATACTTTACCGAAATAATGTAAAAATTACAATACCAAAGGGAATAGAAAAGCGTTTCAAACAACTTCACAAGAATAATCCAAAACTAAACTATAAGCATATAGTGTTCATTTTTTTGTAAGAGTATTTATAAAAGGTCAAGCAAGCTTGTCACTCAGGCTAATTTTGAATATATTCTTGAAGTTTCTTTTAAATTTCTATTGACAAAACACACTCCACTAATCAAAGTTGTGAGGAAAGCGAAGCCATGATTCATGGGTGCCTACCTCACTTTGATTTTAAGCAATTTTTCGGGTATACTTGAAATTTGATATGCCTGAAGGCAAGGAGTTTAGGTTTTGTTTTACAAAAATCTGGTGGCGGGGTTGGCATGTTCTGTTAAAAATAATAAGGAGAGGTATTCAAATGAATCTTACCCAAATACGGTATGAGCTTGACAGCGGTGTAGCAACTATTACACTGCATCGACCAAATAAGCTGAATGCTGTAACAGAAAGAATGCGAGATGAGCTAATCAAGATCTTTGCAGAAGCCAATCGTGATGATATGGTTCGAGTTGTTGTGGTTACAGGCGCTGGTGAAGCATTTTGTGCTGGAGCAGATCTGTCCCATGGAGGCTCGACTTTTGATGAAATAAAAAAGGATGGGAGGAATGTTACAATCAGCGAGCATCGAGATGGAGGTGGCCAGATTTCCCTTGCTATCTTTAATTGCCGCAAACCAGTGATTGCGGCAATCAATGGTCACGCCGTTGGTGTGGGCATTACCATGACCTTACCAATGGATATGCGGATTGTGGCTGAGGATGCCAAGATTGGTTTTGTATTTACTCGGCGGGGTGTTGTTCCAGAAGCATGCTCTTCATGGTTTCTCCCCCGGATCGTTGGCATATCAAAAGCCACCGAATTCATATATACCGGGCGACTGTTCCGCGCTGCGGAAGAAGTAAACTCAGGATTGTTCAATTACGTAGTGCCACGCGATGAGGTACTTCCCAAGGCAATGACGATTGCAAAAGAGATTAAAGATCACACTTCCGCAGTATCCGTGACCCTGAGTAAGGCACTTCTGTGGCATGGGCTTGCTGAGGAGGATCCCCAATCCACCCACCTCATAGATTCCCGCTGCTTCTTTTGGGCAGGGAGACAAAAGGACGCCTACGAGGGTATTCAAAGCTTTCTCGATAAACGCCCACCAAAATTTACTATGAGCGCCTCAACTGATATGCCGGATTTTTACCCCTGGTGGAAGGAACCTAAAGTGTAGATATTCCTGTGTTTCATAGCCTATTATTCTCAAATTCCTGCACGAAAGAGCCTTCAAGCCGACAAAAAGATTAGCAATGTCAACACGTTGTGTCAGCTTCAATCAATCTGCTTGTATGAACTTTTCTTAAGGGAGTGTTTATGGAAATAAGGCAAAGCTGGCTTGTGAAGGCTACGAAAACTACGAGCAGGATTGTCCTGTTCCCATTCTTTCGCTTGACAACAGAAGGAACGGGAAACTTACCACAAAAGAGCGCTTTCATTCTTTTGCCAAAACACCAGCGCTGGACAGACATTCCCCTGCTCGGGCTTGCCACACCTCGATCTCTTTATTATGTAGCAAAATATGATCTATTTACAAATCCCCTCAGCAATTGGTTTATAAGATCTCTCGGCGGTATTCCTTTAAATCGGCAGCGTCCTCTGGAAAGCAGACAATCTTTGAGGACTATAATCGAATTTTTAAAGAAAGGGGAGGGACTTGTAATTTTTCCTGAGGGTACGTATTATAGAAATACGATAGGTTTTGCACATACAGGAGTTGTGAGGTTCATACTTTCTCGTTTCTCCGTGCCTATTATTCCTGTTGGGATAAGGTATTTGGGGAAAGGGGTCAGGATTTTGGTTCGAATCAATTTCGGCAAGCCCATATATGCAGACCCATCAACACCTGCTCGCTCATTTCTAGATATGGTGATGAAACAGATTGCAGGGCTTTCCGGATTGCTTTGATTTTTATTTAAAGATAGCATGGGTTTGGTTTCTTCGCCCCAATAAATTCAGGTGAGTTCTCGTTGTCTGATTATAGTAAGTTACATGTTAGGATCTTCTAAGTACTCAAAAAATTTAGCAGTGTACTTCTCTTTCTTTCACCAGGAAACCTAGAATAGTTACAGCAAAAAGAGCCAATGCCCCACCAAAAATGAATGGAGCACTCTGAAGCAGGGAAAAGAGGATTCCAGCAATAATGCTTGCAGGGAGTAATCCCGCCCCAACAATAGTGTGATAAAAGCCAAGGGCAGTTGCCCTTGAGTTTTTTGGAGCCATATCTGATACAAAGGCCTTTTCTATTCCTTCTGTCATTGCGAAATAAATTCCATATAAAGGCCAAAAAACCCACAAAAGGAAATTGGTCTCATAGCTTATAAAACCGAAAGCGATGTATACAATGGCATAGAGCCCATAGCCTGCTATGAGCAAATTCTTCCGACCAATTCGGTCAGAAAGGGAGCCGAACGCAGTGGAGAGAAGGGAGGTGGAGAGATTGAAAACAAGATACATGAGAATGACTGCAGAAAGATCATACCCGAGATTCATACTGCGAAGGAGTAAGAATTGGTTTGAAGAGTTTCCAAGAGTGAATATGAGCTGGGCAAGAAAGAAGAATTGAAGATTCTTATCATATTGCCGGATATTCAGGTTTGGTTTGGGCTTTTGATTTTTTCCTGTTTCAGCAGTTTGAAGTCTCTTCTCCTTGATAAAAAATAGAAAGATTATTCCTATAAAGGCAGGAACAATGGAGATCAGAAATATGGTATAAAATGAATTCAGATCGTTCAGTGTTTTGCTAACAGGCTTCATAAATTGTAACACCAAAAAGAAGCAGATAAGTGCACCTAATGTGGCACCAGCAAAATCCATCCCTCTGTGAAAACCAAATGCCTTTCCCTGCATCACTTTTGGAGTAGATTCTGAGATAAGTGCATCCCTGGGAGCAGTCCGAATACCTTTTCCGGCACGGTCAAAAAAACGAGCGAGAAGAACAAAATACCATCCAAATAAAGAAAGCAGGAGGAGGAATTTCGCCAGAGCGGATATAGTATAACCTACAATAGCAGGAAGCTTTCTGTTTTGAATTCTATCAGAATAGTAACCAAAGAACACTTTAAGCAAACTGGCCGTGGATTCTGCTATCCCTTCTATAATTCCCAAAATAGGGC
>JAWOBA010000227.1:0-24431 GCA_046498285.1 Desulfatiglandales bacterium
GCCATATATTTGATGAGAGAAACGAGGCGGTCAAGATCTTGGTCAAGCAGGTCATTGATGTGGCCCGAAAAAGGGGGAAAAAGATAGGTATTTGTGGGCAGGCACCCAGTGATTTTCCAGAGTTTGCCACCTTCCTGGTAGAATGCGGCATTGACTCAATCAGTCTTATCCCTGATACGGTGGTCAAGACAAGGGTTGAGGTGGCAAAGAAGGAGCAAGAGATGAAAGAAAGGAAATAGAAAGTGACGAGACGAATTGTTATTACAGGAATGGGAGCGGTCACTCCCCTGGCTGTCGGTGTAGAAACAAGCTGGAAAAGGTTATGTGCTGGAGAAGCTGGAATTAAAAATATTACCCAATTTGATGCCTCTCCCTTAAAGTGTCAGGTTGCAGGTGAGATAAGAGACTTTTTGGCTGAAGATTTTTTGACACGAAAAAAGATCAGACGTGCCGATCGCTTTGTACACTTCATTTTAGCAGCAACCAAGATGGCAATGGAAGACAGTCAATTAATAATACCTTCTGATGATGAATATCGGGCAGGGATAATAGCTGCAACTGCAATTGGATCATGTAAAACCTTTGAAGCAAACCACAAACTTATTGTACAGGGGCACATGGAAAAAGTTACCCCATACGTGGTAATCAACCTTTCTGCTAACACCGCTGCTGGTGAAATGGCAGCTATGTGTGGGGCTCGTGGACCTCATCACTTCCTTCAAGAGGCCTGTTCAGCAGGAACAAATGCGATCGGGTTAGGTTTCAGAACAATTAAACATGGAGAGGCCGAGGTAATGATTGTGGGTGGATCTGATGCTGGTATCAGCCCTACCTTAATGGCAAGCCTTGATAACCTTGGTGCTATAACTACCTCATGGAATGATCAGCCTCAGAGGGCAAGCAGGCCCTTTGAAAAAAATAGGGATGGTTTTGTCACCAGCGAAGGTTCAGGCGTCCTTATATTGGAAGAGCTTGAGCATGCAAAGTCCCGAGGGGCAAAAATGTATGCAGAAATAGTAGGCTACGGCTCTACCTGTGATGGTTATCATGCAGTTGCTCCCTTGCCAAGCGGAGAAAGTGCGGCAAAATGTATGGCACTTAGCATTGAAGAGGCTGGGATTCAGCTAGAACAAATAGAATATATCAACGCTCATGGAACATCCACTGTGGCGAATGATGAAACAGAAACCATTGCAACAAAGAAGCTATTTGGACAGAGAGCCAGAGAGATTATGATCAGCGCTAACAAATCAATGTTAGGTCATATGTGGGGAGCAGCCGGTGCTGTAGAAGGAATCTTTACAGCAAAAACCTTACAAGAAGGTTTAATACCTCCAACCATTAACCTGGATCAACCTGATCCCAAATGTGATTTAGACTATGTCCCTCATCAAGCGAGGAGGTCGAATATACGATTTGCCCTTTCAAATTCATTCGGTTTTGGCGGTATAAACGCAAGCGTTGTTTTTAAAAGATTTGAAGACTAAGCGATAATCGTTATCCATTCTTTTTCTGCTGCTGATTCGAGAAATTTCGCAATTAAATTCCTTGACATAGATTTTTTTATCCCGTAATTTTCATTGGATATATACCGCGTATGCCAATACGCAACAAATGGTTGAAAAAAGGAGTAAAAGCATGGAAATTAAAGTGAATCTTGCTACGCATCTGAAAGAAAAACCAACTGATGAATCCACACTTGGCTTTGGTCAGCTATTTACCGATCATATGTTCCTTATCGACTACGATACCAAAAAGGGCTGGAACAATGCCAGGATAGAGCCCTATGGAGCACTCAAACTTGATCCGGCTGCTGTCTGTCTACACTATGGGCAAGAGATATTTGAAGGTCTCAAGGCCTATTATGGAAAAGATGAAGGCATATACCTCTTCAGGGCCTCCGATAATTTTACGAGACTTAATTATTCAGCAAGACGAGTATGCATGCCAGAGCTCGATACAGAGCTAGCTATGGAAGCCCTAAAAAAGCTACTTCTCATAGACAGAGAATGGATTCCTAAAAATCGTGGAACCTCTCTATATATAAGACCTACAATGATTGCGACTGAACCGCATTTAGGTGTTCGTCCATCGGAAACATATCTATTTTATATTATTTTAGGTCCTGTCGGATCTTATTATCCCGGGGGACTGAATCCAGTCAAAATTCACGTAGAGAGTAAATATGTGAGGGCTATTACTGGGGGTACCGGAGAGGCTAAAACA
Source organism: Desulfatiglandales bacterium (assembly GCA_046498285.1). Taxonomy (GTDB): domain Bacteria; phylum Desulfobacterota; class DSM-4660; order Desulfatiglandales; family B25-G16; genus B33-G16. The sequence continues at coordinate 2,227 of JAWOBA010000227.1, forward strand.
GGAGGCAACTATGCAGCCAGCTTGCTTGCAGCAGAAGAGGCCAAAAAAAAGGGTTTCACCCAGGTTCTCTGGTTAGATGGATGTGAAAAGATGTGGGTAGAAGAAGTGGGGACCATGAATATGTTTTTTGTGATCGATGATGAGATTATAACAGCACCTCTGACAGGAAGTATTTTAGGGGGTATCACCAGGGATTCTGTAATCAAGATAGTCAAAAACTGGGGCTTGAAAATAACAGAAAAATCAGTATCTATCAATGAAGTGCTTGCTGCTTCCAACAATGGCCAACTGAAAGAGGCCTTCGGGACTGGTACTGCAGCCGTTATATCACCAGTCGGGCAGATAACATATAAGGATAAAGACTATGTCATAGCCGGCGGCAAGATGGGTCAGCTATCACAAAAACTGTATGATGAGATCGTATCCATACAATATGCCGAAAAACCAGACCCTTATGGATGGACAGAAAAAATAGGATAAGTAAAAGACATGATGCCACATTCTGGTATAAATACAGCTGGCAACCCGTTTGAGATTATCTGGGAAAGAATTTCTACAATGATCAATACTATTATCTGGAGTGTGAGGAGCTAAAATGCACCTTGAATTTATCAAGGCCAGAGATTTACCGGATGCCTGGTTTCAGTGTGTTTATCAGATACTTGAAGCTGGAAGGAAATACACCATAGAGAGGGGAAGCTATGAGGGGCAGCAAAGACTTGAATTTGATTATATAACAATACATATAACATTCCCGGGTCAAAGACCGCTACTGCCTGACATTCCTCCCGCTCTTGGTATACCTAACCCGGTCGATAATGATTACCTTGATCAATACCTTCCATATCTTATGACCTCCACAAAAAAGGAAGGGGAAGAGTACACATATGGGGAGTACCTTGAACCACAAATAAAGGAAATAATAAGGATGTACCGGGAAGATGGCCATGGCACAAATCAGGCCTACATGACAGTAGGCGACCCAGAAACCTTATACCTAACCGACCCACCCTGTCTTAGAGGGATTGATACAAGGATAAAGGATAACAAGCTCCACTTTGTTATTTATTTCCGATCATGGGATTTGTGGAATGGATTTCCAGCTAATTTAGGTGCTATTCAATTATTAAAGGAGTATATGGCTGAAAGCATAGGTGTTGAAGATGGAGAAATCATAGCTGCAAGTAAAGGTCTTCATCTTTATGACTATATTTGGGAGTTAGCAAAATTACGAACTATGAAATAGTGGAATCCGCGATGCCGATCATGGCTAAAGTAGATCTCAAAGACCTGGATTTGGAAGAGACAACAGCATATGTAGAAAAAATCGGGCTTAAAGCATATAGGGCCAGACAGATCAGGCAATGGATATTTTCTAACAAGACTACCTCATTCCAGGGAATGACCAATATTTCCAAGAAGCTAAGGAACTATCTCTCCTTAAACACTACCATTACCAAATTAAAAATTCTAAAAACAGAACTCTCTATTGATGGTACAAAAAAGGTCTTATTTGAACTTGAGGATGGGAACATGATTGAATCTGTTCTGATTCCTGAAAGGAACCATTTTACCGCATGCATATCATCTCAGGTTGGGTGCGCTATGGGTTGCAAGTTCTGCTTCACTGCCAGACAGGGATTTATTCGGAACTTGAAGAGTTCTGAGATAATAAACCAAGTCCTCCAGATGAAAGAATTGCTCGATCAACCAGACAAACTTACAAACATTGTTTTTATGGGCATGGGTGAACCATTAGCCAACTTTGAGGCTGTCAAAAAGGCAGTTACCACTATAATCTCTCCTGGTGGCCTTAATTTCTCTCGACGACGGGTAACTATTTCTACCTGCGGTCTTGTGCCAGAAATAGAGAGGCTTGGCAATGAGCTTCCCATTAATTTAGCTGTTTCCCTGAATGCCGGCGATGATCAAACAAGGAACATTCTCATGCCAATTAACAAAAAATATCCCTTAACGACATTAATAGAAGCCCTGAAACATTTTCCCTTACATAAGGGCAGGAGAATCACCTTTGAATACATACTTATAAGTGATATTAACGATAAACCTAGTGATGCTACAAAATTGGCGGGGCTCCTGAAAGATGTGAGGGCAAAGATAAATCTGATTCCATTCAATCCTCATGAGGGAAGTCCTTTTCAAGCACCTGATGAAAAGAAAGTTCTCGCATTTCAGGACGAGCTCATAAGAAAAAACTATACTGCTACAATCAGAAAAAGTAAGGGTTCTGATATTTCTGCTGCCTGCGGGCAATTGATAACCGCTAACTAAAATCCTTTAATAAACACAAACTCTCAGTCTATTAAACCCTTCTTCTCCCTTTTAACCTTGCTGCACTCAACTGCGTTCCCGAGAGCCTCGGCCTCCGGCCCGGAGGGCCTACGCCCCGGAGAGAACTGAAAAAAAGCTCATCGTCTTTAGATTAATAGGGGCTATGCAAAGGTTTCAAAATGTTTAACCCAGATTATGCAGTAGCCACCTACTGCGACCTGAAAAACCTTGCTGCAACGCTCGCTTCACGATTTTGCTTCTCAACATATTTACAAATATGCCTTCGGCGCAAAATCGCTCCAACTTCTCGTTTCGCTGAGGTTTTTCAACCCTCGTGACGATGCCTACTGCATAATCTGGGTTTAAGATAAAAATGGGCACCCCTAAAGGAGAGATCTTTCCTGCTTTGTTCATCCTTTCAATCGAATCGGATTCTGTTCGCAATGCGATTGAAAAAGCTAAACAGCCGCCCTGTACCCTGCTATGCTACTCACATTATCATATGAGATCTCAGTCACGCCACCTGGTTTATGTGTCATAAAGCTTCTTCACGTACAAATCAGTGGTATTGGACAAAACACGGCAAACCTTGTAACGAAGCTGACCGAGCTAAAAGAAAAGATCCGTTTCTCACCACAAGCAGAGCAAAAAGGTAAAAATGATCTATCCATAGGAAAATACCATCCATTTCTACCGCAGTATTCAAACATAATAGAATACAATTTCAGCTTACATAGTTTCCGCAACAAGGTTGTATGATAGGTTATATTATAAACAGGGCTGTTTGCACTTTACTTTTACTCTTAACATGATAGAATTTTATGTATAACTTTCACTTGGAATTCAATTTGCCTGCACTATGTATCATTAGCAATTTATATTACAACATAAATTTATTATCATGAAATATAACACTGAAATTGCAGAAGCCATGAGCCTTAAGCTGGATAATGATCTTCCAGAAATGCCGGAATTTGTCAGCGGCATAAGGAGGGCCCCTGACAGGGGATTCAGGCTTGAGCAACAGCAAACCGAAATTGCCTTAAAGAATGCCCTTCGCTATATACCGGAAGAACTGCATGAAACATTGGCACCTGAATTTTTACGCGAGCTTCTTACTCGCGGAAGAATCTATGGATACCGTTACCGACCTCATGGGAATATCAAAGCAAAACCCATTGATGACTATAAGGGAAATTGTATTGCAGGAAAGGCCTTTCAGGTACAGATAGATAATAACCTCGATTTTGATGTTGCACTTTATCCGTATGAACTTGTCACATATGGAGAAACAGGAAGTGTGTGCCAAAACTGGATGCAGTATAGATTGTTAAAAAAATACCTTGAAGCATTAACAGAGCAGCAAACATTGGTGGTGGAATCTGGCCATCCTCTTGGCCTTTTTGAATCAAGACCAGACAATCCACGAGTAATTATAACCAATGCCTTGATGGTTGGAATGTTTGACAATGAAGATGATTGGGAAATCGCAGAGGAGATGGGTGTTGCTAATTATGGGCAGATGACTGCCGGTGGATGGATGTATATTGGTCCTCAGGGCATCGTACATGGAACATATAATACAATACTAAATGCAGGAAGGCTAAAATTAGGATTAGGTTGGAAAGAGGATTTAAAAGGACATTTGTTTATATCATCCGGCCTCGGAGGTATGAGTGGTGCTCAAGGCAAGGCAGTAGAAATAGCCGGTGGTGTTGGGGTTTTTGCCGAGGTTGACATGTCACGGGTAAAAACAAGGCATGAACAAGGATGGGTACGAACGGTATCTTTTGATTTAAAAGAAGTTTTTGATATAGCCGGCAAATATTTAAAGAAGAAAGAGCCTATGTCAATTGCATATATTGGTAATATTGTTGATTTATTAGAATATGTTGACAAGAATAATATCAAGACCGAATTGCTTTCTGACCAAACATCATGTCATGCCCCGTATAGTGGAGGATATTGTCCTCAAGGTGTTAGTTTTGAGAAAAGAACACATTTACTTAGAACGGACAGAGTTGCCTTCAAACAGCTCGTTGATAAGAGTCTCAGGCGTCATTTTAAATTAATAAAAACATTGGTAGATAAAGGGGCATATTTTTTTGATTATGGTAATTCCTTTATGAAGGCGGTTTATGATGCCGGTGTTACAGAGATATCTAAAAATGGGACAGATGAAAAGGATGGGTTTATTTTTCCATCTTATGTTGAAGATATAATGGGCCCCCAACTTTTTGACTTCGGTTATGGCCCATTTCGATGGGTTTGCTTAAGTGGAAAACATGAAGATTTAATAAAAACAGACAGGACCGCAATGGAATGCATAGACCCTGATAGAAGGGCTCAGGACAGAGATAATTATGTGTGGATTAAGGATGCACAAAAAAATAGATTAGTTGTGGGTACACAGGCGAGAATATTATATCAAGACGCCATAGGAAGAATAACCATTGCTCTTAGATTTAATGAGATGGTTCGAAATGGAGAAGTTGGCCCCATCATGCTTGGGAGAGATCATCATGATGCTGGCGGGACAGACTCACCATTTAGAGAGACTGCTAATATATATGATGGAAGCAATGTAATGGCAGATATGGCAACACAATGTTTTGCCGGCAATGCTGCCAGAGGTATGACTCTCGTTGTTTTACATAATGGTGGTGGTGTTGGCGTTGGGAAAGCAATCAATGGTGGCTTTGGATTAGTTCTTGATGGTCGTGAAGAAGTCGATGCGATCATAAAGTCAGCTATGCGGTGGGATGTTATGGGGGGTGTTGCACGGCGTGCATGGGCCAGAAATGAAAACTCCATTGCAACTTGTATAGAGCATAACAAGGTTAATAAAGGTACAGACCATATTACGCTTCCCTATATACCGAAAGAGGATTTAGTGAAGAACTTGGTTTCCGAAGCATTTTCAAAAAGAAGCTAATGTCAATGATATTGGCAATAAAACTCGTTTCTTGTAAAGAAGTGACTATATAAAAGGACCAAGATATGATGGGCAGACAATTGATAGAATGCGTTCCAAATTTCAGCGAAGGTCGCAGAGACAAAATAATTGAAGCCATTGTGGAACCCTTCCGAAATAGAAATGGATGTGCCCTTTTTGACTACCGTGCGGATAAAGACCATAACCGGCTTGTAGTAAGCCTTGGGGGTGAACCAGATTCTATTCAAGAAGCGATCTTGGAAGCGGCTAAAATTGCTATTTCCACCATAGATTTGGAACAGCACCAGGGTAGCCATCCCAGAGTGGGGGCTGTAGACATTATTCCTTTTGTGCCGCTTCAGAACATAACCATGCAGGAATGCGTGAATTTGGCTCACAGGTTCGGGCAAACGTATTATGAAGAAACAAGGATTCCTGTTTATTTTTACGAAGAGGCAGCGCTAAGGCCTGAACGAAAGCACCTTGAGGTTATTCGAAAGGGGCAGTACGAAGCCCTAAAGAGAGAAATAGTAAATCCGGCCAGGCATCCAGACGTGGGAGAACCCAGACTCCATCCTTCTGCCGGTGCTACGATTATCGGTGCAAGAAAATTTCTCATTGCCTTCAATGTGAACCTTGGAACAGATGATGTCAACATTGCCAGAGAAATCGCCAAGAGAGTTCGCTCTTCAAGCGGCGGATTACGCCATGTAAAATCTATCGGCCTTCCTCTTAAAGAGCGTGGATTAGTACAGGTGAGCACAAATATCACTGATTACGAAAAGAATGCACTTTATCGCGTATTGGAATTCATACGCATGGAGGCCAAAAGATGGAATGTTCCCGTAAAGGATACTGAAATCTATGGTATGATTCCTGCTGCAGCTATTATGGATACCATATCCTATTATATGCAGACTTCAGGATTTGATTCAAATCAGGTAATCGATCTCCGCCTGCTTCAGATGTTGGGAGATGATAATACATGATCCGAAAGCTATTTACCAATGCACATATCGTAACTCCCTATGATCCTGGAGTTCCTTTGTCTGGGAAGCACCAGGAAGAGCTACACCATTTTAAAAAAGGGGCTCTCCTATGCAAAAACGGTATAATTGAGGCAGTAGGGAATGAAGAGAAAATAAAGGCATCTCTTGTGCCTCATGATGTGGATTTAGAGGTAGATTGTGGTGGATCATGTCTCATTCCCGGGTTTGTAGACCCGCATACCCACATGTGCTTTGCGAGAAGAAGAGAGGAAGAATTCACCCTTCGCATAGAAGGAAAAGAGTATCTTGATATACTACACCAGGGAGGAGGAATTCTTTCCTCAGTCCATGAAGTGAGGGCTGCCTCTGAGGAAGAACTATTTTCTATGACCCAGAGACATGCTCTCTCCGCGCTTCAATCAGGAACAACCACTCTTGAGATTAAGAGTGGGTACGGGCTGGATACAGAAACGGAAATAAAAATGCTTCGTGTTATTGAAAGGGTAGGCCGGGAAACGCCTTTGGATGTGATTCCTACATTTCTTGGGGCACATGCCGTGCCGGAAGAATATGCAAAATCTCCTGATATGTATGTTGATCTTGTTATCCAAGAAATGATCCCCGCTGTTTCCAATCAAGGTATTGCTCAGTTCTGTGATGTTTTTTGCGAAAAAAATGTTTTTTCTATCGATCAAGCTCGTATAATCTTGCAGACTGCCCGGAAAAACGGCTTAGGACTTAAGATTCATGCAGATGAAGTTTACGATCTTGGGGGAGCAGGCCTTGCAGCAGAACTCAATGCTACATCTGCCGAGCATCTCCTGTCAGCCAGTGATCAAAACCTTTATGCTATGGCCCAAAAGGGTGTTATTGGGGTGCTTCTTCCAGGTACTGCATACAGTTTACAAAAAGGATATGCACATGCCCGTAAAATGGTAGAGTTGGGTGTTCCTATAGCACTTGCCACCGATTGTAACCCCGGATCAAGCTATACGGAATCCATGCCATTCATCTTCGGCCTGGCTGTTTTTAACATGAATCTTTCAATATCAGAGGCATTGGTGGCAGCAACATTGAATGCAGCCTATTCTGTGAGAATGGAGAAAAAGGCAGGCAGCCTTGAGAGTGGAAAATTCGCCGACTTTCTTATCATAGACGGAGAGGGCCCTGCTATCTTGGCATATCACGCAGGAGTCTGTCCGGTTGTGGAAGTCTATAAGCGTGGAGAGCTTGTGGCAAGGGATTAAAGATTGGCGATTGTGTAGTTAAGAATTAAGAATTTCTTGTAAAAAATAGTCATTCTTCAGTAGAAAATTGCCAATGTAAGGGGGTAAAAATCTTGAAATTACAGCAACTATCTATTCACGATTTTGTTCATGAACTGAGCTCAGCAAATGCGGCGCCTGGCGGGGGAAGCGCAGCCGCTCTCTGCGGGGCCCTTGGAGCCGCTCTTTCCGCAATGGTCTCCAAGCTTACAACAGGAAGGGAGAGATTCAAGGATATTTGGAAAACTATGCAGGAGATACGACAAGAATCCGACGAGCTGGCAGTGCATTTCCTGAATTTGGCTCAAGAAGACACAGATACCTATAAACAGGTAATGGATGCCACAAAACTACCTCAAGAGAACGATAAAGAAAAAGCCTCTCGACACACAGCTATAGAGAAATCCATGAAAAAAGCTACCGTAATACCTCTGGAAACTCTCCGGGCCTCAGAGAAGTTGATCCAGATAGCTCAAAAGGCTGTTGAGGGGGGAAACCCTGTTGCTATATCAGATGCTGGAGGAGCTCTTCAACTTGCTCGCACCGCAGGAGCAATTGCAGCCTATAATGTACGGATCAATCTCGCCCGAATCACGGACAAGAACTTTGTTGCAGAACACAAAAGAGAAGTTGACCATACCCTAAAACGGATGGAAACTCTTTTCTCAAAGGTGGATGAATACATAAATGCACATTTACAGTGATTAGAAATAGCGTGGATGGATAGAATAAATAGAATTTGAAGACACCTCAAATAGATGCAGGAAATAAAGTGAGAAAGGATTATTTATGAAAGAGATTTTTCTCGGTAGTGATGGAATGAGTTTAGATGATCTGGTGGCCATTGCACGAGAGGGGTACAAAGTTCGATTGACAAAGAAATCAGAGGAACGGATCATAAATACGAGAAAAATGATTGAAATGTGGGTTAAGGAAGAAAGGGTTATTTATGGTGTCACCACTGGATTTGGTGCTCTGAGTGATGTGACTATCTCCAGGAAAGATACGCAAAGTCTTCAGCAAAACATTCTCATGAGCCACGCAGCAGGTGTAGGAGACCTTCTAGACAACGAAACTGTTCGGGCAGTTATGGCGCTCCGCATCAAGGATCTGGCCCGGGGACATTCAGGTATTTGCCTGGAAACGGTCAGCCACATCATAGCTCTTCTCAACAGGGGTATTTGTCCTGTTGTTCCGGAGAAAGGATCAGTTGGGGCCAGTGGTGATCTTGCACCATTGGCACACCTTTGCTTAGTCCTCATAGGCAAGGGCGAGGCTTTCTATGAAGGTCAAAGGTTATCCGGGATCGAAGCCTTGCAGAAATGTAACCTTAATCCCCTTACGTTGAAGGCGGGAGAGGGACTGGCATTGGTAAACGGTACACAGGTAATGACCGCCATAGGCGGCCTTTCCATCTATGATGCTATAAAGCTCTCCAAAATGACAGATATCTCAGCGGCTATGAGCCTTGAAGTCCTCATGGGAAGCAAAACAGAATTTGATAAAAGGATTCACCAGGTGCGACCCCACCCGGGGCAGGCAGCGGCAGCTGACAACATGGACAGGATTACAAGAGACAGTGAAATTATTAGCTCCCACAAGGATTGCTCCCGCATTCAGGATGCCTACACCCTGAGGTGCTCCCCTCAAGTACATGGTGCAAGCAAGGATGCTATTATGTACGCCAAGAAAGTGATAGAGACAGAGATGAATTCTTCGACAAACAATCCTCTTATTTTTTCGGAATCACAGGAGTTTCTGCTGGGAGGAAATTTTCATGGGCAACCAGTTGCACTTGCCCTGGATTTTCTCTGTATGGCTATTTCTGAATTGGCAAACATTTCAGAACGACGCATCGAGCGGCTGGTAAATCCTCAATTAAGCGGACTCCCGGCATTTCTTGTCAGTGATGGAGGTCTTAATTCAGGATTTATGCTTGCCCAGTACACGGCTGCATCCCTGGTTTCTGAAAACAAAGTTCTTTCCCATCCAGCGTGTGTGGATTCCATCCCTACTTCAGCTAACAAAGAAGATCATGTATCCATGGGAACTATTTCTGCACGAAAGCTGAGAGAGATCGTGAGAAATACAGAGTATGTCATTGCCATTGAACTTTTATGTGGTGCTCAGGCAATGGATCTTTTTACTAACATGAAGCCAGGGGAAGGCACCCTCGTAGCATACAACATTATCCGCAATGAAATTCCTCATCTCGAAAAAGACCGCATTATCTCAAAGGACATAGAAACAATGGTACGGTTAATGCGAAGTGGAACAATCCTGGAAAAGATTGAAAAAGTGGTTGGAAAACTCAATTAAAGCGGTTATTCGAATTTATTCAGAAAGCTATTGAGATTGTGATCGTAACACTAGTTTACTATTGGCGAAATAAAATAGGAAAACAAGTATTTTAATCAGCATAAAAATATAAGCCTTTATGATACATAAGAAGGAAAGCTATTAAATTGGCTACCACCACCCCCTTATCCGTAGAGTGTTTATAAAAATCTTCAGTGAATAGGATACAAATAAAATAACAAATCAGGCTAAAATTTAGACATCTTTATGGTGGATGAGCGGATGAAGCAATTACGCTCAGAGATTAAAAAATCTCACTCATCAAACAATAGAACCATTGACAGCAAGCTTTGCAGAACCATACAATTTCTGGCATCCCAATGAAGAAGGTGGACTTTTCTTAAGTAACCAGCAAGAGGCTGTTGTCTTTCCGCAACGTCTCGGTGCAGGATATAGATAACCTGCTGAAAGGTCTAAGTACTGATCCTTGAGTCGGGAAACCGAAGGAAAATACACCTTGGTTAAAGAAATACGGGTTATAAAGCTCTCGCTATGATGTAGAGGAACAAACAATGAGTATAGTTGATCATTTTTTAGATTGTTTTTTTCAACCACAATCGGTTGCAATTGTTGGAGCAACCAATAATCCTTTTAAGATGAATTTTCGACTGACCCAGAACCTGGTGGATCTTAATTTTCAGGGTAAAATCTATCCAGTTAATCCTCACGAGAAGAAGATATCAGGGATAAAAGCATATCCCACCTTACAAGATATTCCAGAGGATATAGACCTGGTTGTTGTCGCTGTCCCAGCACCAAAGGCTCTGAATATTATAAAGGACTGCGATAACAAAAGAGTAAAGCAGGTTGTTATAGTAACAGGCGGATTTTCAGAGGGAGGGGATCAAGGGAAAAAACTTCAGCAGGAAATTGCCACATTTGTCAAAGAGAAGGATATGAGAATTATTGGACCCAATACCTTAAGTCCCATTAATACATCCAATAATCTGGCGATTAGCTTCAATCCTATAAAGCAAATGAGACATGGCGGTATCTCTTTTGCCTTTCAGTCAGGTTTTTATGAGCCCAAACTAAACTGGCTATTCTCTCATCTGGGCATAAACAAGATGATTGATTTAGGGAATAAGATAGATGTAAATGAGGTGGATGCACTTGAATATTTCTTTCAGGATCCTGGCACAAATGTCATAGCCATACACATAGAAAGTCTGCATGGAAGAGGGAGAGATTTTTTTAATCTGATAAAAAAGGGATCAATGGAAAAACCAACCATAATCCTAAAATCTGGAAGAACCCCTGCCGGATCTTTTGCAGCGCTATCTCACACGGGTTCAATTGCACAAGAAAATGATGTGATTTTTGATAGTATGATAAGGCAGACATCTGCTATGAGAGTAAGAAATATAGAGGAGTTTTTCGATCTTGCAAAGGTGTTTGAATTTCTTATGCTGCCTAAAGGAAATAGGCTGTCTATAATTACACTTTCAGGCGGTGAGGGAGTTATGGCCAGTGATGTATGCGATATGAATGGTCTTACAATGGCTCAGCTGGGGGATCATACCTATCAGAAACTAAAAAAGATTTTCCCACCCTGGGAAATCCCTTTAAACCCATTGGATGTTGGTGTCTGTCTGGAATTTACCCTCTCCGATATAGTAAGAGTTTTTCAGACACTGATAGCCATAACCGAGGATGAAAAGGTTGATTGCATTGTGATGCAAATGCCACCAGATTTATTTAATCTAGCGCCAAAAAAAGGAAACCCCTCCGCCGAAATACCTGATTCTTTAAAAGAACAATTTGCCCAGGCCCTCTTAAACATTAAAAGGGTTGGAAAGCCATTTGCTTTATGGTGTACTACGATGGATAGAGGTGAAGCTGAGTTGGTTGAGAGACTTGAGTACGATTACCTTCCAGTCTTTCCATCCTCAGAAAGGGCAATAAAAGCCCTTTCAGCTCTCTACAGATATAAACACTTTTGTATGGAAAAAAATCCTGATACTTTTTCCTCGCCAAAAAGCGATGGGGATCTTACAAAAATGAAATAACAGATTGAATACATATGCCTAAACACTCTTGTCCTAAATCGATTTTTTATTTGGACAGCATTTGCAGGCACAGACAACCTGAATTTCCGCACGCGAACAGCATCGTGTAAAATCAAATACGTGTCTGTCTAAAAACGATTGATGTGAATTATTTTGGACAGCAGTGATGCCTAAATTACCTAAAAATTATGTCGGTGCTTGACTTTAGTAATTCACTGTCTCTCCCAATAGATAGGGCATAATAGACAACAGGAGGCACTAAGTTGATTCATATGAAAGATAAACGCCTTAGTTTGGAAATAGAAAAGGGATTAGCTGAAAATAACTCCAATGTTGGTATATCCCTGAATGTTGAAATCACTGATGATGAAGGATCACGCTTGAGCGGATCAGTGTTACTTATAGAAAAATGTAGTACTTATGAAATGTTATACAAAGAGATATCGCGTATTAAAGAAGAACTAGATGTTTTACTAGATACATCAAGGGATCTCTTTGAGACAGAACCTGGAGAAGAAAAAAGCCAGGGTGTGAATGAAGATCTGAGTGTACAGGAAATCTGGGATTTTTTATCAACTATCAAGGATCCTGAGGCATTATTAGTGAAATTTAATAGTATGAGTAGTCAGAAACGATTTGAGGTGGCAGATTATGTGTTATCAAACTGCAATATCTTTTCTGGGCCAGCCTCGAGTTTTGCCATGAGATATGATAGCGAAGAAGGGATAATAAAGTAACAAACTTGAGATTAAAAAATGGAGAATAAAAATAGTTATTACTGAACATAAAAATCGAGTTTTGATTTTTGTGCTTTTATCTGTCAGGTTATATGATTAAAACCATTGAATCAAAGAAGACTACCTTATAAAAGAAAAAAATGCGTATTATACTCTTTGCAGGCAAGGGCGGTGTTGGCAAGACAAGTATTGCCAGTGCAACAGGCTTAAAAGCGGCTGGCATGGGCTACAAAACCTTGATAATGTCTTTAGATATTGCACATAGCCTGAGCGACATCTTTTCCCTCAACAAGGGTTTAATGGATAAAAACAGAGGAATGCCAGTTAAGGTAGAAGATAAGATCTGGATCCAGGAACTGGATATTCAAGAAGAAATACAAAGAAACTGGGGGGATGTCTATAAATATATAGCTAGCCTATTTCACACAGCAGGCATTGATGAGACATTAGCGGAAGAGCTGGCTATTTTGCCGGGGATGGAGGAGGTCAGCTCCCTCCTGTATATAAACCGATATGTGCAAGAAGATGCTTTTGATGTGATTATTCTTGACTGCGCGCCAACAGGTGAATCTTTACGGTTTATTAGTATACCTGCAACGCTTGAATGGTATATAAGCAAGATATTTAAAATAGAGCGCAGGGTAGTAAGCTATATTAGGCCTGTTGCCAAACGTTTTTCCGATGTACCTCTTCCAGAAGACGATTATTTTAAAGCCCTTGAAAGTCTCTTTGTTCGACTGGAAGGTGTAGATTCTATTCTCACTGATCCCACCATAACTACTGTGAGACTGGTAACAAATCCGGAGAAAATAGTCCTGAAAGAAACACAGAGGAGCTTTATGTATTTTTCTCTCTACAAGATGTGCATTGATGCAATAGTGATGAACAGGATTTTGCCTAACACCATCAAAGAAAAATACTTTCATGGTTGGAAGGAATCTCAGCGAAGATATTTGAAATTGGCAGAAGAATATTTTAGCCCTGTTCCCATATTCCCTGTCACTCTCCTTCAAAATGAGCCTCTGGGGAATGACAAGCTAAACAAATTTGGGGGGGATCTATATGGTGATCATGATCCAACAAAACATTTCTACACAGAACCGCCTTATGAGTTTAGCCAGAGAGACGACAAATTTTTTATAAAGATTAAACTTCCATTTATCACGAAAAAAGAGGTAGAATTGCATAGATTTCCAGAGGAGGTAGTGATCAGGATAGGAGGATTTAAGAGACATATCCTATTGCCACGATATGTTTCTGTATATAAGGATGTTACGGCAAAGATAGAAGACACCTATTTAAATATCATTTTTGGAGGTAAAAACGATGGTAAAGAAAAGTCCCCAAGATGAAAAGGAGATAGGTATAGAAGAGGCCTTTCGGTCATTGAGAAAATTTTTTTCTTGGCTGGATGAAAGGATCAGCCCCAGTTCTGAGTTTCGCGCGCATATGGCGAAATCCAGGGTAGAATGTTTAAAGGGAATAAGGGTTTTGATTGATAAAAGAATTGATAACTTAGAGAAACAGAATACAGAACAAGCAGTTAAAAAGGCTACCAAGGTAAAGGTAGAGTAAAAATGTTAAAAAATATGTAAAGTGATTTATAGTTCCTAAAATCCCTACAGTTACAATAATCTCAAAATTCTCTTGTAGCATATATACAGGTCTTGTTCATGCTTAAACTAGGATATCTTTTAAGATATTTTCAATAATGCGAGACCTTTGAAAAACCCGGCGATTTTCACCATCCCCAAAAAGACGATGGACTTTTTTGAAGTGAATGGTAGAAGGGTGCTGAAAAGACCAACCCGGGAGCCTCGGCCTCCGGCCCGGAGGGCCTACGCCCCGGAGGGAACTGAAAAAAAGACCATCATCTTTAGATCAATAGGGGTTATGCAAAGGTCTCAATGCGATACCACTGATAGTGATAACCTCACGTAACATGTCCAATTCACCAGTGCAGATCCCCATTAATGGGGTAATAGACCTTCATACCTTCCGGCCAAATGAGGCCGGTCAAGTTGTAGAAGAATATCTCAATGTATGCTCCCAGAAAGGAATAGTTGAAGTTAAGATAATTCACGGTAAGGGCAAGGGCGCGTTACGCCGTACGGTGGAATCTGTTTTAAAAAAGCATCCCCTGGTTTTAAGCTTCAATCAGGATAGAGGCCCTTCAGGTTGGGGCGCAACCGTTGTTTTTTTAAAGGGGATGGGAAAAAGGGTTAAGCATGAAAGAAAAATTTAGTTCATCAAATGTAAAATTATTTGCAGCCTTGATTTTTTTTCTCGCTGTATTTATATCGCTTGATTTTTTACTGGAGACTAGATTTAGGATGTATCTTTCCTGGCTTAAAAGCGGGATCAGTGTCGGTGGGACAAAAATCACCATAATGAATATGGCCTACCTTATTATTTTTTTGGTTTTTTTTACCTTTGTATCCAGGATAATCAGAAAGGCATTGCAGAATAGAGTTCTTCCCCGAACAAGACTTGATATTGGGGCACGGGCATCATTTATAGATATTGTCATCTATACCTTTTGGATTTTTGCTATCTATACAGGGATAAATATTTTAGGAGTTAATCTTTCATCCCTTGCATTTGTCGCTGGTGCCCTTGGAGTTGGGATCGGCTTTGGCCTCCAGAATATTGTCAATAATTTTGTGAGCGGGATCATTCTTCTCTTTGATAACTCTATACAGGTAGGTGATATGGTTCAGATCGGTGAGGATTGGGGAACAATAAATAAAATAAATATACGGACTACCATCGTTCAGACCTTTGATAATGCATCCCTGATTATCCCCAACTCTCAGATCCTTTCTGACAGGGTTATGAACTGGTCTTTTAAGGATCCAAAAGTCAGGCGTCAGGTGGATGTTGGCGTGGCTTACGGCTCTGATGTTCAGAAGGTCCGCACCATTTTGCTTAATATTGTTCAGAATATGCCTGAGATAATGAATGATCCGGCACCCAGGGTTGATTTTATGGATTTTGGTGACAGTGCGCTTATCTTTAGGGTAAGGTTTTGGATATTCTCGCCGGATTACTGGCTAACTGCGCCAACAGAACTCAGGTTTAAAATTGATGCGGACTTTAAGAAAAATGATATAGAGATAGCATTTCCCCAGCAGGATATCCATATCAGAAGTGCCTCCGGTCTGGAGGGCATCTTTAACGAAAAAAATTATTCACAAAGCAGTTCCACGAATAACGGGTGAATTCTGGGGTTGAAACGATTTATCTTTTGATATTTTATTTTATTTCTACGAAGAAATACAATTTTTTCTATGCTGTGATGGTAGCTATAACAAGGCACTGGCAAGATTCACGATACAGGAAATCAGAGAAAGCGAGGTAGGCAGTTATGAAAATTCACGAATTTCAGGCAAAGGATCTGCTGCAACAATTCGAAATACCAGTTCCATCTGGAATATTGGCTACAACACCGAGCCAGGCAGTGGATAACGCAAAGAGAATTCCCGGCCCTCCGTGGGTAGTAAAGGCACAGATTCATGCTGGTGGGCGAGGAAAGGGAGGTGGAGTGAGATTGGTAAAGAACATTGAAGAAATGAGCAAGGCAGCTGATGAGATTCTCTCCAACCCCCTGATCACACCACAGACAGGGCCTGCAGGAAAAAAAGTTCGACAGCTATTGATAGAGGAGGGATTGGAAATTGACAGAGAGTTCTATCTGGGTATTGTTATTGATCGAAAGCTGGAATCTCCTGTGATGATATTCAGCCAGGCAGGTGGAATGGAGATTGAAGAAGTCTCTGCTCAGCATCCAGAATTAGTTTTAATTGAACCTATAGACAATACGCAGGGATTTATGCCTTATCAGACAAGAAATTTTTTTTATAGCATTGATCCAATGCCAGATCAAAGGGTACTGAAAGAGTTTTCTGCTCTAATGGCCAGACTGTATACATTGTTTATATCCAAAGATTGTTCCTTGGTTGAGATCAATCCCCTGGTTCTCACAAAATCAAACAACGTGGTTGCCCTGGATGCAAAAATCAACTTTGATGACAACGCACTATTCAGACAGAAGGAAATTGCGCAACTCCATGATCCCTATGAAATGGATGAGTTGGAGGTAAAGGCTGCCGAATCTAATCTGAACTATATCAGGCTTGATGGGAATATTGGCGCTATGGTAAATGGAGCAGGGCTAGCAATGGCTACTATGGATATCATCAAACTTGCTGGTGCTGAGCCAGCCAATTTTTTGGATGTTGGTGGTGGTGCAACCGAGAAAATGGTTACAAATGGACTAAAGATTATACTGAGTGATGAAAGAGTCAAGGCCATCTTAATTAATATATTTGGCGGCATAATGCGATGTGATGTTTTAGCGCGAGGTGTGGTAAATGCAGCCAAGGAGATCGCAATAAATGTTCCCCTTATCGTAAGATTAGAAGGGACAAATGTCGAAGAGGGGAGAGAAATTTTAAAAAATTCAGGTCTTGATTTTTCAGTGGCCCAAGACATAGAAGAGGCCGCAAAAATGGTAGCTAAACAGGTGAATTAACAAGGTAATGGAAAATAGAAATGGAGTAATTGTATGGCTATCTTAGTGGATGAGAAAACAAAGGTTGTTATCCAGGGTATTACAGGAAACGAAGGGACATTCCATGCAAAACAAATGCTGGCTTATGGCACCAGTATTGTAGCAGGAGTGACCCCTGGTAAAGGCGGAGAAGAGGTGGAGGGTATACCGGTTTTAAATAGGGTAAAGGATGCGGTAGATATCTACAGTGCTAATACCTCCTGCATCTTTGTACCACCCCCCTTTGCTGCCGATGCTATGGCCGAGGCCGCTGAGGCAGGAATAGATATCATTGTATGCATCACTGAAGGTATTCCGACGCTTGATATGATTAAGGCGGTTAGTTTTATTAAAAAATGTGGTGCCATTTTAATTGGCCCAAATACTCCGGGAATTATCTCACCAGGAAAAACAAAGGTGGGGATAATGCCAGGCCATGTACATAAAAAAGGAAGCATCGGGGTGCTCTCCAGGAGTGGGACCCTCACCTATGAGGTTGTGGACCAATTGACACGGGTAGGCTTGGGACAATCTACCTGCATTGGTTTAGGCGGAGATCCAATCGTCGGGGCTTCCTTTGTAGATCATTTACAAAGATTTAAGGAGGATACAGAGACAAAGGGCGTGGTCCTTATCGGTGAGATCGGTGGTACAGCTGAGGAAGAGGCTGCAGAGTACATAGAAGAAGAATTTGATAAGCCTGTAGCTGCCTTTATTGCCGGACAAACAGCACCTCCTGGAAGACGGATGGGCCATGCTGGGGCTATAATTTCTGGAGGTAAGGGAAAGGCCGAAGATAAAATACATGCCCTTAAATCTCATGGAATAACCGTGGTTCTCAATCTTGGGCAATTGGGAAAAACGGCCTTGGAGATCTTTATATGATATCAATTGTCCGCGGTAGATTGTCCGTAGCATCAAAGATGGATAGATATGGCAGGAGACAATTATTAGTTCTCTCGGAAAAAAGCAGGATATGCCAAGATATCTGCAGCTTTGAATCAACTATTTTAGCAACTTACTGATGACAACTATGAAAAGACATTACCACATTTTACCATCCATTGTTAAAAATTTGATACCGTAAAAATAAGCAATATATGATATTGGTAAGGCTGTGCAAAACCTGACCATTTTCTTTACTCGGAATAGAGAGGGTAGAATTTTCTGAAGTGACTTGTGGCCTCCGGCTCGCAGAGCCGGCCGCTCGGAGAAAAGGGTGCTGTCTTTTCACAACGTGTCAGTGGGGGGAAACTGCGGGCCCCGATAAATCGGGATCTCAGGGACATTGTTGACTTCGTTGACGTATTCCCTTTTTTGAACCATAAAGGCAACCTGTCTGCTACAGGGAGCTGAAAGCAGAGAAGCTCCCCAGTGAAACCCCTGTCTTCGTCAGGGAGCCCTGCGGGCTGTTTCACGGGGCAAGCCTGCCCGCCATCGCGAGCCTGCGCTCCCTCAGGCGAGGCGGGCGGACAAAGCTGAAAGCTTAAGGCTTAAAGCTTAAAGGGGTTGCCATTTTGAGAGGGAGTTGATAAGACCTTTGATCATAGAAGCTATCTCGATACCTTCCTTCTCTAATTGGGTTAAACGCCGGACATACATAGTTTCGCCTGAGGGACAGTCCTTGCTTTGTGTACCTTGTGGCTTGTGGTTCATTGTAAACAACGTGGAATTCTGAAAATCGCCGGGGTTTTCAAAGCTCGTAGAGATATGACAACCAATACCACTTTCATCTAGAAAACTTAACCTTAATAACCTCTAAAAGAATGCCGATTGCCAAATGAATTCAAAGATGTTTACGAACAAATCAACTGAATCCCGCAAAAGCAGCCGTTCATGGATTCATCAAACATCTCAATAAACCTGCCAGCCATTCTGTAGTGGGGTATCAAGAGCACAAAGCAGCTGACCCTAAACTTTGAACTGTGAACCTGATAACCTGAGTATTTACGATATCTTTTATTAAATTTTGCTGGCATTACTATCATGTATTAGCAGAAGGCATCTATAATTTTTGTCAACAAATACAAAAAAGCAGGAACTAAGCTTTAAAGCTAAAAAAAGGAGGTTTGACATGCCTACAATTGCTCAAAAAGAAGAATCATTAAAGCATGCTATAATTATTGCTAAGGATTTTGCAAGGGGAGGGTCTTCTCAAGCTGTGGCCAATGTATTACGGAATGTTTATGAGGAGATGAATAAAATTAAAGATGAAATTCAGGAGTCAGATATAAAACCTGAATCGGAATCATAAGGGTAAAGTTGGTTCCAAATTCTGAGGTCTTTTTGCTGCACTCAAACACAGATTTTTGATACGGAATCAGTGTTAGATGATAGTTTTGGTAGAATTGTTCGTAGGATTACTCCGTCAGTGCTCCGTGAGCGTTTATAATCGGAGGCACAATGGTAGAAAGACCGCTTTACCAGGTTTGGTAAATTGAAATGACCAATGGTATTTTAACAAATCGTTTGAATTTATTGAGAAGTAAGTTGCCCAGCCTTGGGGTAGATACGGTATGGATTATTCAGCCTGAAAATCGTCGGTATCTCTCTGGCTTTACAGCTGCTGATGGACAATTGGATGAGTCATCAGGGTGTCTGTTTTTAACGCCGGATCAGGCTATTTTACTCACCGATTCAAGATATACCACCCAGGCACGGCAAGAAGCACTTGGCTTTGAGGTCATAACACATACCAAGGGCTTACTTGATATATTACCTGAGATTCTTGCCCGACTTCATACACGAAGATTGGGGTTTGAAGGGGGTTACCTGATTTGGGATCTTTATCAAAAGGTAAAAGAAAAGATATCTCACTATTCACTGCCGGTTGAGCTTATCGCACTTTCTAATCTGGTTGAAGATATAAGACTGATTAAGGCGCCAGAAGAAGTTGATATATTAAGCAAATCCGCCCAACTTATGGGAGATGTTCTTGCTCGGGTGATTGCGGAGTTGTGTCCTGGCCAGATTGAAAAGGATATAGCATGGAAAATTGAGACCTTGATACGGGAACAGGGCGCTGATGGCGCTTCTTTTCCGCCAATCGTAGCATCCGGTCCGAATGGCGCCTTGCCTCATGCAGTGCCCACAGGGAGAAAGATAAGAAAGAGCGAACCGATAATTCTCGATGTGGGTGCAAAGGTTGATGGTTACTGCTCGGATATGACAAGGACCGTTTTTTTGGGCAATCCTCCAGAAGACTTTAAGGAGATCTACAAGATAGTACGCAAGGCACAATTGTTGGCATTAGAGTCTGTAAAACCCGGAATGAAAACCGATGAGGTGGACTTCATTGCTAGAGATGTTATAAAAAATGCTGGATATGGTGATTTTTTTGGTCACTCTCTTGGTCATGGCATTGGCATGGCTCCTCACGAAAAGCCTTCTGTCGGACCACTGAAGTCAGAGGTATTAAGAGAGGGGATGGTTTTTACTATTGAACCAGGAATATATATACCGGGAAAAGGCGGCATCAGATTAGAGGAGATGGTTGTACTTCAAGAAAATAGTGCAGAAGTTTTAACAAAAAACAGGAATTTTTATTCCTTTTAGGCAAGATTGACGTTTCCTCAGCCACCAAGACTCGAAGCCATCAAGCTTATAGTACAATTATTTTAATGTCGGATTTGATAATAGGCACATCGCAATGAGGTCTTCCTTCGCTGATGCATGAATATATCTAATTTTATTTCTTTGTGTCTGAGTGACTTAGTGGCAGGGTAGGTAAGGATGAATTATACCTATAATGAAAGACTATTCTGAACATCAATTGTTAGATCAGTTTATTTATCAACTGAGGATTGAACGTGGTTTATCTGCCAATACGGTTGCAGCCTATAGCCACGATCTTATTAGGTTTTTCGATTTTTTAAAACAGAGAGGAGTTTCCCCTGCCCACGTTAGTCAAGAGGATTTGACATCCTTTATCATTAAACAGAATATGAAACTTTCTCCTCGATCCATGGCCAGATGCCTTGTTTCTATACGAATGTTTTATCGTTTTTTAGTATCAGAAGGAAACATTGCATCTAATCCGGCCAGGTTGTTGGGAATACCAAAGATGTATCAACACTTACCTAATGTTTTAAGTAGGGATGAGGTGGACTCCCTTCTTATGCAGCCGGATATAATTACCCCGCTGGGTAAAAGAGATAAGGCTATAATAGAGATGTTATATGCTACTGGGTTAAGGGTTACTGAATTAATCGGTCTTAAGATGCACAACATTAACCTTGAAGTCGGCTTTATTCGAACAATAGGGAAGGGTTCCAAGGAAAGAATCATTCCAATGGGGAGTAAGGCTGTGGGTTCATTAAAAGATTATTTATCTCAAGGCAGGCCCATTTTGTTAAAAAAGCGATCTGCAGCAGGTGTGTCACGGATTTTTCTTAACAGCAGAGGGAAGCCTATAACGAGACAGGGATTGTGGAAGATTATTAAAAAATGTGCCTTGATGGCTGGAATCACGAAGACTGTTACTCCCCACACCATAAGGCATTCTTTTGCCACCCATCTCCTTGAAGGAGGGGCTGATCTTAGATCAGTTCAGATCATGTTGGGACATGCTGATATATCCACCACACAGATCTATACCCATGTAGCAAGAGAAAGACTAAAAGAGATTCATGAAAAATATCATCCCAGACCATGAGTTGGGGCGATTCCTCATAATTTACTACATTTTCAATAAGTTTTTGTTTGACTAAATATAAATTAAGATTATACTATTAGTATATATGGCGCGGGGTGGAGCAGTCTGGTACCTCGTCGGCCTCATAACCCGAAGGTCGCTAGTTCGAATCTAGCCCCCGCTACCAAGAAAAGGTATGGGTTAGCCGATTTTGGCTAGCCCATTTTTTTTGTTCCACAGCGCATCACGCAGTCCTGAGGTTCGCTTGATATATCGGGAAACCGCAGTACAAAACACGTCCTCATTTCCCCATATTTCCACATTTTTCTTGGCGCGGGTGATGCCTGTGTATATGAGTTCTCGTGTCAGTACTGGTGATTCCCTCTCAGGCAATATGAAAAGCACATTATCAAACTCTGACCCCTGGCTTTTATG
>JAWOBA010000062.1:0-6793 GCA_046498285.1 Desulfatiglandales bacterium
TCAGCACTCCTCGCTGGTCGTCGATCCGCGGAGTCGAACCGTGGGAGCTCATTCGGCGTCTGTCGCAGGAGTGTGAACCCGCTCGAGCGCGAGTCCGAGGGCGAGTGCGCCGACGACCAGCGAGGAGTGCTGACCGACGAGCTCGGAGGCTCCTTCCGGAGAACACTACGTTCACCCAGTTACTCAGAACACTTGTCTGTACCTTAGTTAAACAGTTGAAGAAGTAATGAATAAACGCTGTGCGGATGTTGGTTTCTATGAATAGCGTTGGCTGGTTAAAAGCAAATGTGCAAATCGCGCACGCAGTAGCCTTCCCAATCCCCGGCAGAGAAACAAGGGAATCCACATTCGAGGGAATTCTTTGATCAAAGTGTTTTACCACCTTTTGAGCTGCTTGCTGCAGTGCTACGGCACGTCGATTATAGCCCAAGCCTTGCCATACATTAAGCACTTCACGCAACGGCGCTTGGGCAAGAGAGTAGATATCTGGAAAGGCGCATAAGAAAGACTCATATTTAGCGATCACCCTGGATACCTGGGTTTGCTGAAGCATAACTTCAGAAACAAGTATTTTATAAGGATCCTCTGTATTCCTCCATGGAAGGTCTCGGCCATATGCTCTGTAGTGGCTTTTGACAACTTTTTGAAATATAGGTATCTGGTCCGCTTCCAACACGATATGCACCTCTCTACCGAAAGATTTGGCTAATCCCATAGGTTTTACCAATCTTTTAGAATCTCCCCAAAATCTTGCCCACTTTTCCAATTCGAGTGCTTACTTGATGGAAAACTTAAAAAAAGGGCAATGGAAGTTTTTCTCTTTGCTTCTTTGCTTCTCCCACGTTATTGACGAAGCCTCTTTTCTATATCTAATCCTGCTTATGGATTCGAGAATAAGGCAGTCTGTTACGATTTTCAACCTGTTATTAGTAATAATGCATCGGTATAAACCATGATTACTTCAGGTAATTCTTATCGGACTTTCCCCTTCGATTTTTAATAGACCAGTATATAAGATATCAAAAAAGACAGTAAAAACATAATCAAACCATTTATTCTTTGCAATTTGTATTATCGGATATTAATGAATCTGTGATACCTTTAAAAAACCTGGCGATTTTCACCATCCTCAAAAAGACGATGGGCTTTTTTGAAGTGACTGGTGGCTTCCGGCTCGTAGAGCCTCCCGCTCGGAGAGAAGGGTGCTGAAAAGACCAACCCGAGAGCCTCGGCCTCCGGCCCGACTCCGTCCTGGAGGGGACTCCGCCCCGGAAGGGAGGGCCTACGCCCCGGAGGGAACTGAAAAAAAGCCCATGGTCTTTTTATCAAGAGGTGTTATGCAAAGGTCTTGATTTATGAGCGCGAATGAAGGTACGTTTCAAAGGTCCCTTCCCGGAGGGAATTGGAAAAACCCATCGTCTTTAGATCAGAGGGGTTATGCAAAAATCCCTTTGTGTGCTTCATATATCTTTAGACAGCAGCCATGAAATAGGAGCCAAAAATTCCTCCAATAAAGATTCACAACTTACAAGAGGAATCAAGTAATGAGAAAGGAGAATATATGAATTACAACTATATTTTATATGAAGAGAAAGAAAAAATAGGTTTGATTACGCTGAACCAACCGAAGAAACAAAATGTTTTATCCTTACAGCTCCTCAATGAAATCTCTCTATGCTTAAGACAAATAGCAAGAGAAAAGGATACTACGGTAGTCATAATAAAAGGTGCAGGCGATAATTTTTGTGCGGGACATGATCTCAATGAAATTCTGAACCAAGATATAGATAGTATTCGTCATCTATTTCAGACCTGTTGCAATCTCATGATGCTGATACATACAATTCCTCAGCCTGTAATAGCACAGGTTCGCGGAATTGCAACTGCTGCCGGCTGCCAGTTGGCCGCGGCCTGTGATCTGGTAGTTGCAGAAGAAAGTGCCCGGTTTGCAACGCCTGGTGTAAAGATTGGCCTTTTTTGCACAACTCCCATGGTCCCCTTAAGCCGTGCCGTGGGGAGAAAAAAGGCATTGGAAATGCTCCTCACAGGGAAATTTATCAGCGCTCAAGAAGCTAAAGCATATGGTCTCGTAAATCAGGTAGTCTCCAAAGAAAAACTAGAAAAAGAAACATGGGCTCTGGCAAAAGAGATTGATCAGTATAGTTTAGAGATTGTTAGCCTGGGCAAGCAGACCTTCTATCAACAGATTGATATGGCTGAAGAACATGCCTACCAATATACCAAGGAAGTGATTTCAGCAAATGCACTCATGGATAATGCCGTGGAGGGCATGTCAGCCTTTTTAGAAAAGCGTCCTCCTGTTTGGAAAGATAAATGATGGGAGTCATAAGAAACACCTTGATACGATTGCGCAATCCACATCGTAGACTCGATACATGAAAATATAGAGGCATAGAGGAAAAAATGAACGAAAAGGGATCCCCACTCAAATCCCAAATTGGTCCCCTGCTTTTAATGACAGGAATCTTTTTCTTAAATTTTATCGCAAGAATCATACTGTCTCCATTAATGCCTGCTATCGAACTGGATCTTGGAATTGGCCATACCGAGGCTGGATCACTATTTTTGCTCATTTCTCTCGGTTACTTTACCTCCCTTATAGGATCTGGATTTTTTTCATCAGAGTTTACGCACAGAAAGGCTATCATTGTTTCATCTCTATCCATTGGCATAGTACTTATTGCTGTTTCTTTTAGCCGTACGTTGTGGGAGATCCGTATTGGCTGTATAGTAGTTGGATTGGCCGCTGGACTTTATCTTCCTTCCGGTATAAGCACTCTCACCTCCTTGGTGAGATCTGAAGACTGGGGTAAGGCAATTGCCATTCATGAACTTGCTCCTAATATCAGCTTTCTTACTGCACCCCTTATTTGTGAGATCCTTCTGAGATGGTTTACGTGGAGAAATATCCTGGCCCTTCTTGGATTGGCATCCGTGGTGATTGGCATATTATTTTCCCTCTTAGGAAAAGGGGGAAACTTTCCTGGTGAATCTCCCAGCCCATCTAATCTGAAACGCCTTTTTAGGGAACCGTCATTTTGGATAATGATACTGTTTTTCAGTTTAGGCATCAGCGGGACACTTGGCATCTATGCCATGCTGCCTATTTACCTTGTTTCTGAGAGGGGAATGACGCAAAGCTTGGCTAACTACCTGGTGGCATTTTCTCGAATTTCAGGGCTTGGCATGGCATTTGTTTCAGGCATAGTAACAGACAAACTTGGCCCAAGATTTACCCTTGGAGGTGTTTTCCTGCTTTCAGGCTTTCTCACGTTGCTCCTGGGGATTATACCCGGCTCCTGGATTGTGCTCATTGTCTTTCTCCAACCACTCATAGCTGTGTGTTTTTTCCCGCCGGGATTTGCAGCTCTTTCCCGAATTGGCCCTCCAAGCGTTCGCAATATTTCAGTTTCCTTAACAGTGCCTTTTGGCTTTCTCGTAGGAGGAGGTGCTATTCCAACTGTGATTGGGGTCTTTGGGGATAAGGGCAGTTTTAATTTAGGAATTGCTGTCGTAGGTTTAGTAATTATGGGGGGATTTATTCTGCCGCGATACCTCAAATTTCCGGATGAATAGAATGAGTAGACGGCCTGTTTACCATTTTCGGCTGTTTTACCTTAAGGTCAACTTATAATGATCAGGCACCCTATATGTGTAAGATAGAGCGTTTGCAATGGTAAAAACAATAATAGACATTCACCAGCCTCGTTTACCTATTCCGAGATTCATAGCGGTTCATTATGGATATATCGTTACAAAGTCATAGAGTCTCTATGGAAATAAAATGCAATATACGTATCTGCACGTATAAAGCAATGAAATATTAATAGGTAACCAATTAAGGGAAAGATGGTATGGAAAGGAGAAAGAATCTAAATTTAAGTTTTATAGTCTTGATTTCACTATTTTTCATATCTGGGTGTTCACAGTTTAACAGTTATGGAAAACTAAGGTATATATCCGGAGATGGGAATATGGTAACTATACAATATTTAGAAGAAAATTGGAATGATTACATCGTTTATTATGCCGGTTATTACGGCAGCCTATCTATCAAGCATCCCTCCGCTCTCATGTTTGACCCAAAAAATGACAGCAAAAAACTGGCAGGTGACAAATGGACAATGGTCAACGATAAATCCACGCTGTCGGAGTTGATTAGCTCAATCCAGAGTCAAGGATCGGTAGGGGGTTTTTATCCAAGGCTCTGGAGAATGCTTGGGTCAGATGAGCAATTGTATGGGTTTCTCTTTACTTCCTGGGATCATGCAGTCACTAAGGTAATTGGTGAAAAGATAATGTGGGTGTATGATTTGCCATCACCACCATATCTATCTCTGGATGGTCATGAAGAAAGGGAGTTTCTCCCCGGGAATTAACTCTTTAAAAAATGATGTATCAAAGCCGGCAATATTATTCCTGGCCTTGTGAACGAATTAGAAGGATCGGTCTATCTATCCGGTGTAATACGCCTGCTGCAACACTTCCATAAAATACCTGCGATAAACCGCTCCGTCCATGGCTTGCTAAGGCAATAAGGTCTGCCTCTTCCTGTTCTGCAAGCTTTAAAATGGATTCAACCACAGGTCCACTTTTGACATACTGCTCGGTTTCGATTCCCTTTGACCGAAACGATCCTTTCAAAGCAGAAAGATACGATTGCGCCTTCTGCATCCATCTCTCAATTTCTTGTTGATATAATGCAATGCTTCCCTCCGGTCCCCAAATGAGTGGAGATGGCTCTACTACCTGTAAAAAAATAACTCGTGCATGGTAAAGCTTGCTCATCTCTTCAACATGGGACAATATTTCTTCAGCCCTTTTTGACCCATCTAATGGTACTAATATAGTTTTATACATAATAGCTTCCTGAGAGCTTTACCGCATATTTTCGTAAAGGGGATCGACTTTTCTTCAGTTCCCTCCGGTGCACAGGCCTTACCCGACGGCCTGGAAGCGGGGCCAAAGGCCACCAGTCGCTTTAGAAAAATCTATCCTTTCTATTCGAAGGAAAAGAAATGGTCAAGTCTTGCAAAGCTCTATATCATAAAAGAAATACTATCCGGCAAAGTACCGCTGAGATCAATGGATTTGGTTCTTACAGGGAAATGGTAACGTTTTATATTGAGTTCAGGAACTTGTTTCTATCCACCATAAAGCTCTTATAGATCTGGAACTGTTCCGTATCCTTATACTCAATTTGTCTTACAGGCACAGAGTCAAAACTGTATATCTCCGCCCCAGGACATGCCAGGATAATTGGAGAATGGGTAGCAATAATAAATTGTGCGTGCCCGGCTTGGCTCATGAGCTTAAGAACCCCAAGCAAATCTAATTGGGTTCTTGGTGAGAGTGCTGTCTCTGGTTCGTCCAGAAAATAAATCCCTTTAATTTTGTAGCGAGCCTTGAAAAAGGACATGAGGGACTGGCCATGAGATTTGGTGAGTAAAGATTCTCCCCCGAAATAATCAAGCGATCCAGGGTCTGCTGCTGCCCATTCGTCTAGAATTTGTGCAAAGTTCTGGAATATCTGGGATGCGAAAAATGACCCGTGCACGGGAGCCTGAGTCCATTCGATATCGATAGCCTCATGTAACCTTTTCTCATATAAATTGACTTTGAATGGTTTTCTTTCAACGTTTCCCCATATATATATGCCACATTTATGGGTTATAGCCTCCAGCAAAGTCGATTTTCCGGTGCCGTTTTCTCCTACGAAGAATGTAACCGGCGAATTGAATACAATGCCTTTTGTCTCATGAAATATGTTTAGGTTAAACGGATAGTGTTCTGTGGTCGGAAATTTTTCGGGATGAATATCAACTCTCTTAAGATGCATCGGAATATCTACCAATATTCAATGTTGTCTGCAAATTAGGTGGTGTAAGTTTATCAAGCATCAGGTGTATACTTGTATAAAACCTGAACGCAGCATTTTGGAATCACGTTCGAGCCATCAGACCGTACAAAAGCAGACTGAACGTCAATGCTTAACGTTATGAGACCTTTGCATAACCCCTATTGATCTAAAGACGATGGGCTTTTTGGGGATGGTGAAAATCGCCAGATTTTTCAAAGGTCTCGTTATAAGAAGGGGGCAAACCAGGGTCGCCCGATTAAGGTAGAAAAATACCCTTCTCTAATCACAAAGTCAAACTGTATTTTATCATGTTTTATGTTAAATCTGCTGTCATCCTCTGCTACCCCAACCGATAAGATGGAAATGATTACGGGTCATGAATTAATTCTCTTACTCAAGCACCAAAAGGAAAGGGTAGTACCAGATTTATCAGATCCCTAAAAATGGCACCAGTGTAAAATATCAACAATATCTCCCTTCTCCATGTATTGGTGAACAATACCCACCAAATGCTGAGAAACCCAGGTGAAGGATATTGATTAAAGGATAAAACACAGCCCAGGGAATACCCACTTGCTGGAAGATCCGGTCGTCTCCTTCAAAAAATCATATGTGGGAAATTTTTCTCTTTAAGCTATAGAGTATGAGTTATAGGAATACAGGCCTATATAGAGACCTTTGAAAAACCTGGCGATTTTCACCATCCCCAAAAAGACGATGGACTTTTTTGAAGTGACTGGTGCCTTCCGGCTCGTAGAGCCTCCCGCTCGGAGAGAAGGGTGCTGTCTTTTCGTAACGTATCAGTGGGGGAACCCGCAGGCCCCGATTTATCGGGGCAATGCGGAGGGGGCAAAACTCCCCCATGGATACCTTGCTGAAAAGACCAACCCGGGAGCCTCGGAACTGAAAAAA
>JAWOBA010000114.1:0-11711 GCA_046498285.1 Desulfatiglandales bacterium
GTTTTTCAGGCCGCAGTAGGTGGCTACTGCATAATCTGGGTTAAATCAACCCATGCTAATATCTTTCCATTCTCCGCAGAGATAGTAGCAATTCAATCCTTCATTAGGGGCACGTCCATGAAATTATAACGTAATTATGTAACCAACGTAAGATTCATATCACTTCCTATCTTCTCCCCCCCCTTGCCACTGACTTGCTTACTCCTGATTGTGTAAGGCCTAATCTCTTTGACAAAGATGTTGCGGTTTCACCCAGTTCACGTCCCTCACATCCTTAAAACTTTTTACCCCTAAACTATTTTTTCGTAGGTTTGATATATTTCCACTCTACCAAGCGCTGGTATGCGTGCTGAGCCTGAGCACTTTTTGTATCGAATTTTAGGTAGCGATGATATTCAAGGGCGGATTTATACCTATTTCCCATACCCTCCAGTGATAACCCTTTTAGAAATATAGTATTTGGGTTTCCCGGTAAAATTTTTTCGTAGTCGGTAAATTCTGCATAGGAAGAATCGTAATCCTTTTTTTGTAAGGCAGCCATACCCTTTATCTGGTAAGCCTGGGCCTCAGTTGGGTTTACCGTCTTAGCCATTTGCGAATAACGTTCCGCTTCTTCATTCCTGTTTTGGGCAAGCATGCATTTTCCCATCATTACTAACCCTGCATAGTCATTAGGTGCATTTTTAAGTGCAAGGCTAAATTGGTTTTCCGCATCCTTGAATTTTTTACTGGCCATTGCCTTTTCGCCATTTTGCATATTCTCAATGGCATCTTTAATTTTGCGCAGACTTGCCGTATGATCCATATATCTTTCCCTATTCAGAGGATGCGCCGGCTTTTGTTGGCTATATTTTGATCTGGATCTATTTACGGCTGTCTTATACCTTTCTTCGCTCATTGGGTGGGTAGCAAACATTTTTTGAATAGCACTTGGCTTGGAATTTGATATACCTACAAGGACATCCATTAGGCCTACCATTCCATTTGGATTATGGCTTGCACGTACCATATATTCCATTCCTAAGGCATCTGCCTCTCGCTCATCATCTCTGCTATAACTAGCAAGGAGCATGCCTACTCCCATACCCCCAAGGCCCGCAGCAAGGGGGGCAAGGTTTTTGTTTTCCGCCTCAATGTAAGCTACTACACCTGCAAGGACCATAGAAGTTAGCAACTGTTTAGACATTCTTTCAGCAGTATGACGGGCATTTACATGTCCTATTTCATGACCTAGTAAGGCAGCCAGCTCTGCTTCATTTTCTAGAGTGACCAATATACCCCTTGTCGCGGCAATACTTCCCCCAGGGAAGGCATAGGCATTTACGTATGTAGCGTTTACAGCGCGAAAAGAATACGGCATTTTTGGGCGGTGGCTTAACGAGGCCATCCTTTTCCCAACTTGCTGTACATAATTATTGAGGGTTTTATCTGTTGAGGCGCCATAATCTGAGGAAAATTGGTGGGGAGAATTCTGTTTATCAAGTTCAATCTCCTGTTTTTCCGACATCAACATCAACTGCTTCTGTCCAGTGACGGGGTTCACTGCACACCCTATGAGAGCTCCTGCTACAGACACCGATGTTATCCACAGAAAGTCCCTTCTTGTCATACCTTGATTTTTAACATATTCTTCGTTGACTGGTGCCATGATTTTTCTCCTTATTTTAACCTACAATAGATAAAAATCTTTACATTAATATTTTAGCACAAATATATTCCAGGGCAAATAGGGTTTTCCATTATGGCGGGTGCAATGAAACCTTTGCATAACCCCTCTTGATCCAAAGACGATGGACAACTTCATGCAACCATAGAAATAGGAAAGGTGGCTTCATGGAGCGCGACTTTTACATACTTTTTCGGGGTACCCTGCCGTCGAAGTGAAGCGACTTGTCCCTCTGAAAGCGGGATCTGAGCGCTTCAGCGCGAGTTTTGCCTTTGCAGCTAAGCGAGACGTTGCAGGGTCGAAAAAGATGTATGAGCGCGAATGAAGGCACGTTTCAAAGATTTTAAATTGGACTCAGTCAAAGGTCCCTCCACCGGAGGGACTTGAAAAAAAGTCCATTGTCTTTTTGGGGATGATGAAAATCGCCAGGTTTTTCAAAGGTCTCGGAATACCGGGAGAACCCTTGCCACTAAATTGCCTACTCCCGATTGTGCAAGGCCTAATCTCTTTGACAAAGATGTTGCGGCTTTACCCAGTTCACGAACAGCCCAAAAACACATACATAATTAAATCTTTCAAGTTATTATTTAATGGAAGTCCCTCGGCCCCACTATATGGAACATTTTGGCGATAGTATTTTATTCGCTTATAACCAAAATGATGTAGATATTTGGAATATTCTGATTCAGGCTATGCATCGAAGAGATTAGGAATAGTGTGCTCAATCCGGTTCCAGGGCTTCAGCCGGGGAACCGGATTGAAAGATTATCCATGCAGACCCGTACCCGGTCTGGTACTCGAATATATCATGGTCTCAATATTTTCATAGACCTGTTCAGTGGGAGTTTTGCCAGTCTTTGCGGATTGTTCAAGCAGTGCCCTGAAGTTGGTGCTGCAGGGGAGCTCGATCATGGGCCACAACTGCTCCACTGTGGCTTCTTCCTGGAGCTGCCACAGGAGGGCCGCAGCGATAACCCCGCCGGTATTATGGGCCCATCCCTCAACAAAAAGGATCCCTGCATCCGCAACCTTTTTCGCAAGAGATATTTCGGCCTCTTTGCTGGTGGCCTTGAGTTGATTGTTGGCAGAGCCGAGTATGATCTTGAACTTGAATTCTGGTATGCGCTCCTCAGTTATAATGCCGCCAATGGCGCAGGGAGCAAAGATTTCAGCTTCAACCATATAGATCTCATCCGGCTCGAGACGGACAAGATCGGCGCTGTATTGATCCTGTAATTTTTTGACCCTGGACAGGTCAATATCGGAAACAACAAGTTTCGCACCATCCTTTAAAAAATATTCGGCCAAAGGGTATCCCACATGGCCCAGGCCTTGAATTGCAATGGTTCTGCCTGCAAGGTTTGGACTGCCGTATAAGAAGTCACAGGCCTGTTTTGTGGCTACATATTCTCCATAGGCTGTAGGTGTTCCAGTTGATACAAGGGGACTTTTCGTGCCGCCGATATAGTTTTGAGTAAATTTCTCATGTATAACATCCACCATGGCTTCGTCCATTCCCATATCTGCCCCTGGGAAATTGCGGGTTCTGTCTGCTACATATGAGATGAACCCAATAGTTTCAAGATCATCAAGCTTTACCGGAGCGCACTGGACAACTGTTTTGCAGCCTCCATAAGGTATTGCCGCTACAGCATTTTTGTAAGTCATGGCCCTTGAGAGATTCAATCCATCAATGAGAACATCCAGTTCCTGTTCATTAAGCTCATGGCGGCGCATGGCCCCAGCCCGTATCGCGTGTTTTCTGTTTCGAATCCCGAGGATGACACTATGCTTGCAAAAGGCCATCCGGATATCCTTCCTTTTGTGAAAGAAGAAGTCGATCCCTTCATGGCGGCCTAGGCGGATGAGTTCTTCAATCTTTTTCAGATATTCCTTTAATCCCTGATCCTCAAAGGCCATAATAAGTTCACTGGCGCCGAGGGCTTTATAATGGGCGGTAAGCATATCAAGATAGGAAAAATCCGTTGTGTATCGACTAAACTGGAGGCCATCATCCCACTCCTTCATTCCTCTCATAAAAAGAGTATTTTCTTTGCGGCTAAAAAACATTTCCAGAGTAGTCAGATCCATTTCCTTCATGACACTAAAAACACCTTCAGACGTTCCCATTTCCTTTTCTCTTATTATTATTCAGGTAATTGGTTATGGGTGCAAAGACAATCGAATCTTAAATAATGTAAAGGACATTAAAAAAATTAATTACCATTTTGTCCTTTTTTTTATCAAGTTATCTTTGTTTGCCCTAATCTTGCATCAATTGTGCCTTAGTAGAATAGTATCGTCGGTAAACTGTTCACCTGCTGCCTGTTCAAAGGCTGAAACAAGGTCGCTGACCTTGAGTGACTTTTTGGCCTCTTCTTTCATATCAACAACTACTTTACCCTTGTGCATCATTACAAGGCGATTGCCAAATTTCAATGCAATTTCCATGTTATGTGTTACCATCATGGCCGTCATTCTGTCCCTTTTGATAATCATATCGGTCAGATTAAGTACGGTTTGAGCCGTTTTTGGGTCCAGTGTGGCTATATGTTCATCCAGAAGCAGTATGGCCGGTTTACTTATTGTAGCCATCACCAGAGAAAGGGCCTGCCTTTGCCCTCCTGAGAGGGTGCCGACTTGGGCGTTAAGCCTGTCTTCAAGTCCAAGGCCGAGAGTTGACAGGGCTTCGCAGAATAGGTCTCTACGATGTTTGTTTATTGCAAACTTCAGCCTTCGCCTCCGCCCTCGAAGCATTGCAATGGAAAGGTTTTCCTCGATGGTCAGGTTATGGGCAGTCCCAACTCCTGGTTCCTGCCAGACTCGACCAACAAAAGAAGCGTGTTTGTATTCCTGTAATCTGGTGACATCATTATCCTGAATGATAACCTTTCCACCAAATTCAGGGGGGTATACTCCAGCGACGATGTTCAGCATCGTTGATTTGCCGGCGCCGTTACTCCCTATAATCGTAACAAAATCCTCATTAAAAACATTAAGGTTAACACCGTTCAGCGCTTTTACCTCATCGATAGTACCTCTTCCGAATACTTTTTTAACATTGCTAAGGTTGAGTATGGTCTGACTTGTTGTCGCACTCATTTTCGTTTATACCCCCTTACATTCTTGCTGCTGGTGGCAGCCATTCATGACGTAATTTTTTCCGTGCATAGGGAATGGACAAGGCGATAACCACTAAAATCGCGGTGATCAATTTGAGGTCGCCTGGCGGCATACCCAGCCTGAGCGCAACGGTAATAAACAATCGATAGGCAAATGTCCCGATAAAACAAGCTAGCAGGATCATTGTTATCCCTTTCGGATGCAATAATGCCTCACCGATTATCACAGCGGCAAGACCCATAACAATCATACCGATCCCCATGCCCACATCGCAAAATCCCTGGTTTTGTGCAACAAGGGCCCCTGCAAGAGCAACAAGGCCGTTTGAAATTCCACAGCAGATCAAGACGTTTTTGTTTGTATCCGACCCTAGACCCCTCACCATTTGTTCGTTATCGCCTGAGGCTATCAAGGCAAGGCCGATCTCGGTTCTAAGAAACCAATTCAAGACAAGGAAAAAGATAACAGCCACAATCGCAGCAAATGTTATAGATAAGGCTATTCCTTTTAAGCCAAACAGCCTCCCAAGAAGATCAAAGCTGTTTTCTTCTCGAAGTAGAGGCACATTGGCTCCGCCCATAATTCTTAGGTTCACGGAATAAAAACCTACCATCATAAGGATACCTGAAAGTAAAGCGCTGATTCTCAACTTGGTGTTCAAGACTCCGGTTATAAATCCGGCGCCCACCCCTGCGCAAAAGGCAAGAAAGGTTGCCAGGAACGGGTTAAGCCCCTTTACAATAAGGACGGCTGCTACAGCCCCACCCAATGGAAAGGTTGCATCTACACTGAGGTCGGGGAAAGAGAGGACGCGGAATGTAAGGTAAACACCTATCGTAAGCAAACCAAATATGAGACCTTCATAACATGCTGCAGAAAGCACATTTCCTAAAACATCCATTAATACCTCCTTATTCCTTTTCTGATATGTCATGCGGCCATACACAAGTATTTTATTCAGCCGCATAAAACTCCAGACTCCTGTCTGGAGATGGAGTGGTTAAGCTTAATGTCCAGGTAGGCCATGTTCACATGGTGATGGTGATTCCACCAAAATATGGAGTTGCCCGTGTGCTGCAGTATATCAAGTCGCATTCGGCAAAGGCGCTGAAGGCGAAATTTCCTTTTCTTGGAAAGGCCTATTTTTCCAAAAGAAGGCATCTGGTCCCGTGGCTACTGCGTGTCCTCTATCGGCTTGGATGAAAAGGAAATTCTCGCCTATATAGAGCACCAGGAGAAAGAAGACAAAGGGCAGCTGCAATTGCCTTTTTAAGTTAAGATGCCCCCGGCTCCTGCTGGGGATGTGTCACTAAATGGGGGTTTGAATTAATGGGATGAAAGTGTATCTTTAATGCCCAATAATCTTAAACCCCCATAACTATGCCGCATCTAATTGGAACAACATCCAAAGATTAAAAATGCTTTCTGACACCTCATGCAATAGTCGGTCATGTTTATAAAAAGCAGGACTATTCTTCCACTATCTTAGTAGCTTTCTTCATAACGGATTCGGGAATTGTTACCCCAAACCTTTCTGCTGCAGAAGGATTCAGGTATAGATCGGTCATAGCGCATTTTTGAACAGCGATGTTGGCCGGTTTTTCACCCTTTAAAATGCGTGCAGCAAGCTTTCCACATTCAACTCCAAGTACATAGTAGTTAATACCTGGCGTACCGATTGCACCTCTATCAACTGTTGCAGTATCAGCAGCAAAAAGTGGAATTTTATTGTCTTCACAAACCTTTACAAGTGCCTCAAAGGCCGATACAATGGTATTGTCGGTCGGAACCCATATGGCATCAACCCTTCCTATAAGAGATCTACCTGCAACCAAGACATCACCAGTTGTAGCGGCACTGGCTTCTACAACCTTGTCAATACCCAAATCTGGTGCTGCCTTCATAAGCTCCTTTACCTGCACAATGGAGTTCGTTTCTCCAGCATTGTATACCACTCCAAGCCTTTTAACATCGGGGCAGGTTTCTTTGACCAGCTTAATCTGGGTGCCTACATCAGCCCAATCACTTACTCCGGTTATATTTCCTCCCGGCTTTTCCCAGCTCTCTACAACATCGGCTGCCACTGGATCTGTCAGCGAACCAAAGACGATTGGTATATCAGTACCTCTAACCGCCTTGGCGCATGCTTGAGTAGTCGGCGTAGCTATCGACAAAATCAGATCGACTTTTTGGGCAACAAATTTCTGGGCGATTGATGCGGCTAAACTCATATCCCCTTCGGGATTATTGAATATATACTTGACATTTTTCCCTTCTTCGAAACCCTCTTTAGCCAATTGGTCAATGAAGCCTTTTCGGTTGGCGTCCAGGGCAGGATGAGTCACGATTTGAGTTATACCGATCGTATATACCTTTTCACATGCACCTGTTGCGGGTAGCAACATAATCAAAGCAAATGCCAGGAAAATAATGCTTATCAATGGCCATTGTCCATTCTTTTTCATTTTATTACCTCCTCAGGTATGGGTATAGAGTTAAAGCATAATAAAAAATTTTAATCAATTTTGATGGACCTGTAAAAAACCCATCAAGGATAGCTTTTCATACGACTCACCCCCTTTCATATGTAAGTATCATTATGATACGATAAACACTGCATTTCCTTGTTCAATAACAGATCATCTATTAATACCTAAATAGAAGGACTTATCTTCTCTTTTTCCATACCTGTTGATAATTATATCCAATTCACTGTCATGTTTTTCATCCGGTATTTTCTTTAGTTTGTCTAATGCCTGATGAAACTTGCTGATTAACGAATCATCAGTATCCCTGTAAAAGGCAAAACAGGGATCTCATTTTTTATTATGTAAACTGTCTCGTAATCATCAGTATCAAAACCACATTGACTGATAATCCATTTGGCAGGTGTTTCAGTTTTAGAATTGCAATCATAACAATATTGTAGCCATCGGCCTACATTTGTCAACAAATCTTTGGATTATGATGAGGCCCAATAAGAAAGCTCACTGGCGGGGAGCGCAACAGAATGGGCGCCCGGTGCGGTGCCCGGTTGGGCGCCAATGGATACTAAAGCATCACGAAACAGTAGAGCCTTTTCTGTGTCGAATCGGAACTCTATCACGGCTTCCCAGCCCTCCAGAAACGGAGATGACTGAAAGGAAACAAACAGCCTGTGCTCCTTGGGAACTTCGACGTATAGCTGAGTTACCTTGCTGTCTTTGATAGAGATGCTGATCTGACGCTTCAAGTAGGTATAGCAGACACCTCTTTCCTTCGTTACCGCAAGGTAACCGGAAAACCCCTCCGAGCGGTGGCGGTATCGCTTTCCCGGACCATTAACATGGTTTGTTATGAACCACTGACTCATGCCTTCATCAAGAACAAAAACGTCTTCTTGCTCAAGAACCGGGCGCACTTGCTTTGGGACAGCTCCAAGCCCACACAATCGATACAGAATCGCCTTTTTCATCCCTTTCCTTTTTGAACCCAGCCAGTTACTATATAGTGTCTGTCACCGCTGTCCAAAACCGGTGACACTCAACTATGGGCACAATACACGTTAATCCCTGAAAGGCACTAAATAAGACCTTTAAAGAGCTTTTAGAGATTCAAATATAGTATTTACGTGCTTACAAGGTTCAAATGCTGTCCAAATAAAAAATCGATTGTGGACAAGAGGATTGTCTGTATAGTTTGATAATGTTAATAAAATATGGTGAAAAACTTTTTATTTCATGATTTCTCTGAGTATATAGCACCACATTCTGAATAATATCCAGAATTTCCTAATAATTATGGAAGCACCTATAAACCAGCCAGCATCTTCAATGCGGGCATCTTTGCTTTGTCTTATTATCTTCAGTTTTCCCTATAACATCAGCTCTCACTAAAAGCAAAACCCCATCTCCCTACCTGAGAAATGGGGTCTAAACAGAAAACCTATTTCCCCCAATTAGGGATTATCGGTGATTTTTTCACAACAGAAAATACAACGGCCTTTATTGCAACTACAACCTATTACAAAAGTCAAGGGGGATTTTGATGGGTAGAAAGTGGGTATAAGATATACCTCTCTTTTTAGAAAATATATTGGGATGGGTCTGTACGGTCGAAGATTACACACTACGTGCCATATTGCCCATATAAATTTAGACCTTTGCATAAACCCTATTGGTCTAAAGACAATGGACAACTTCATGCAACCATAGAAATAGGAAAGGTGGCTTCATGGAGCGCGACTTTTAAATACTTTTTCGGGGTACCCTGCCGTCGAAGTGAAGCGATTGCAAAGGCAACTGTTTGAGCGCTTCAGCGCGAGTTTTGCCTTTGCAGCTAAGCGAGACGTGCAGGGTCGAAAAAGATTTATGAGCGCGAATGAAGGCACGTTTCAAAGATTTTAAATTGGACTCAGTCAAAGGTCCCTCCACCGGGGGGAACTGAAAAAAAGTCCATTGTCTTTTTGGGGATGATGAAAATCGCCAGGTTTTTCAAAGGTCTCACATTTTATCCCATGTTATTTCAGTATTCAAATACAATACTAAAGTTTTTCGGCTTCACATTCGGCCAGGTGTGTAGCAGAAGTCACTAACGTTCAGGGAAACCACAGGACATGTATGAAATTATAACTTCATTATGTAAACAACTTAAGATTCATATCACGTACTATCTTCTCTCCCCTTGCCACTGACTTGCTTACTCCCGATTGTGTAAGGCCTAATCTCTTTGACAAAGATGTTGCGGTTTCACCTAATTCACGAACAGCCCATTCGCGCATGATCCTACTATTGTCAAGATGTGAAATTCCTGATTCAAAGGCCCGTAGCAAATAGCACAGTTGAACCATTAGGGAGCGATATCTTTGAACTTCTCCGATGCTGGTTCTCCGCCAACCCCCAATGTGATTTCTGGATCTCATGTACGATTACCTCCACGGCATGTAACGGAATACCCAAATTTACAAAGACCTCGGTGATATCTTGGATTACGGTTTTGGCCTTTTCCTTTCGAAATCTCTCCCAGACGTTTACATGAACAAGCGGCATGCTTCACCTCCTTACACAAAAAGTTCACATATTATGCTAATGAATAGTGCTCGAAACCTGACTCACCAAGAGGCAAATACAGCCTTTATGCTATCTGGAATTTGATTTATTTACCAATACATGTCCCCTTTCCCTGGCCCACAAAAATCTAAAGGGAAATTGAGATCATCATAAGTTGTTCTGGTAT
The DNA here is from genome assembly GCA_046498285.1 of Desulfatiglandales bacterium. GTDB lineage: Bacteria > Desulfobacterota > DSM-4660 > Desulfatiglandales > B25-G16 > B33-G16. The sequence continues at coordinate 10,004 of JAWOBA010000114.1, forward strand.
CAGTATCTCCTTTATCATTCATTATCTGACGCTGGAGCAAGCCTGTCAATGGTGTCAACGAATACTGTTATGATGGGTCCCATTGCCAGGCTGCCCCCCATCAACAAACCAACTGATGCAGTTTCTATAAGCTCCTCACGCTTGGCGCCGGCTTGGATAGCTTGTGCAGTGCGGGCAGCAATGCAGTATTCGCAGTGATCGGCAATGCCAATGGCAAGGCACATTAATGTCTTAGTCTTGCGGTCCAGAGCGCCGTCTTTGAGAGCAGTCTCATTCAGATTACCAAATGCTTTCAAGGTTTCTTTGTCGATCTTGGAAAAACCCTCCATAGCGGTTTGCAGACTTTTCACAAATTCTTTTGGATCTTCTCTCATGGTCCCTTCCTCCTCTTCGTTTTTCGTTTATTAACGTAAATAACGGGATGTCCACCATCCCCTCATCCCTCACACATCACACCACTTGCGGCGGTGATTCCGTAAGTGGATTGAACAGACTGTTCCATGTGATAGATTTCCTCGTCCGACAAAGTATCGAAGTGACTTGCGGGTTTCCTTGCTGAGAGTGACCCGTTGTTTTGGAGGCAGAAGCGAATAAAGAGATCGATCTGTCGGTCTGGCATGTCCACGATCTCCTGGATGGCTTTTTTAGTCTTGTCGTAGTTGGTCAGGAACGCCAACTCCCCGGTGAGTTCCGTATCAATGGTCTGCTCAATGAAACAGAAAAGTGCCTCTACTTGAGTCCATCCGGTGGATTCCGCTGGCTGTGACCAGGGCCTTATGCCAGTTCGGGATGACATCGAGGTTGTATCGCTCGATGAGCGCCGCATACCCTGCGAGTCTAGATGTCGAATTATCCTGATCGTTTTCAGCCATGGCCTCCTCCGGAAAAACCATTATGATACAAGAATTATTATTATATTTTAGCATATTTCAAGAAAAACAATTACAACTTCGCGGGCTGTTGCATCTTCTGCTAAACAAGAAAAATAGTTGTATTCCTAGAATTATACTTACAATACGGCTTAATAAGAGAAAAATCATTATGGATTACACAGGTAAACCCTTCCCGGCTGCTGTCACACTTGTTTTCCTTATTTTCTTCCAGACGAAAAACGCTCTGTGAAACCTGCGTGTAAGATCCTCATATCGTTTCGTATTGAGCAGTGCTAAAGAAAAACGTAGATCGAGGACTATGATCCCGTTATGGGCATCTTCACCTGCACACAGGGATCATCCGGGATTGGGAGAATGGAAATGTCATGGATTCGGATCAAGCGTGCTTGGCTGTTAACCTTGTCAGACCGGAGGAACTGTTACAATCTCTGTGCGAGGATGCAAACCTCTACCTGCTGGAGAAAATCACCGCATCAATCCCTGGCTGCCGGGAGAGAAATGCAAACCAATCATTGTCCATGATACCGAAAAAGCCCTTCATTTTATCCCAGATTATGCAGTAGGCATCGTCACGAGAGTTGAAAAACCTCAGCGAAACGAGAAGTTGGAGCGATTTTGCGCCGAAGGCATATTTGTAAATATGTTGAGAAGCAAAATCGTGAAACAAGCGTTTTAGCAAGGTTTTTCAGGCCGCAGTAGGTGGCTACTGCATAATCTGGGTTTATGCCCTGAGGATGGTTAAGCGCGTTCAGCAAGGATGTCCCCCACGACCAGGGTAGGCCGGGAAGGTATGGGGAGTAAAGAAGGAAAGGGGG
>JAWOBA010000104.1:0-5741 GCA_046498285.1 Desulfatiglandales bacterium
TAATGGTTTTTCGCCAGCGTATTTTTTTCTCAGGTTCATTAAGCCCGGCATTTCATGCTCTGCAAGGTCAATCTCTTTTCGTCCCCATTCCGCAAGGCCAATATCTTTTACTTTGTAAGGTAGTTTTTCTACTTGTTGTTCCATGTTCGGTTTTTGTGTTCTTATCTTAATTGTGCTCTTTAACAATCACAGGGACATTGGAACAAAATTTACAAGCAGTATTGGTAATGTTTATATGCGCATCATACCTATTTTATGATACAAGCGAAAAAATCTTTGCGCTCGTTAATGATCTTTGCATGAGCAATTTTATATTTTTTCGTAACTTCAAGAGTGCTGAGGATTAATCAAATCTATAATATGAAACAATTGGTACAGAGAGATATATTATGAAGGTAATAAACTATCCCGCAACAGAGCAGATGAGTATTAATCGGAACATCCATAATCACCTGAAGGGACAAGGGAATGAGCACTTGTCCGTTGGATTAAGAAAATGGATCTTTTTCCTTCTCATCGTTTTTGCTATCCATTTCAACGGCTGCTCTCACCTGAACCGGTTTCAAAAGGATGGACTGCTCCATTTTACCGGGTTAAAGGAACCTGTAACCGTCTTACGCGATAATAAAGGCATGGCATACATCTATGCTCAAAACTTTAATGATGCTCTTATGGCGCAGGGTTTTGTTACAGCTCAGGACCGGTTGTTTCAAATGGAGCTCACCCGGCTTTTTGCAACCGGAAGGATCTCTGAGCTGGTTGGAGAGAAAGGAAAGGCAGTTGATATCAGGACGAGGACGATCGGTCTTCATAGGCATGCAAAAAAGCATGCAGAGATACTGAACAAAGAGACAAGGCTTTTTTTTCAGAAATACGTAGACGGAGTTAACGCTTACATAAAGTCCCGCTCAGACACCCATCATCTTGAATTCAGGCTTGCCAGCATTAAAACGAGAGACTGGACAATTGCAGATTCTCTTGCCATTGCCTATTATATGGGCTGGGATTCTGCGGGCAACATTCATGCCGAAGCTATTGTCCAGATGTTGATAGATAAGGTTGGGCTAGAACGTGCCAAAGAGATTTTCCCGCTTAACATTAATCCAGATGATTGTTCTAAGCAAATAAATATTGCCAAAAGTACAGTTAAGGAATGTGCACGGATCAATCTCGAAACCGATAAAACAATTATGTCGTATGTTAAAAATGGATCCCTCCATGCAGGAAGCAACAACTGGGCTGTAGGATCTCTGCTCTCAGAAAACGGAAAGCCTATGGTGGCAAATGATCCGCATCTCGATGCCAGGATTTTACCAGGCCCATGGTATCCGATTGGTATTATCACCCCGGATTTCAGGGCAGTTGGGGTTATCATCCCTGGTACTCCCGGGATGGTAGTGGGGAGGACTGACCATATTGCCATAGGTATCACCAATGCCTACGGTGATGCACAAGATCTCTATGTTGAAACCGTGGATCCGGAAAATCCTAATAGATATCTTGAGGGTAAAAAGTCTTTACCATTTGATGTGATTGAAGAAACACTGAGCATCAAAAGCAAGGATGCACCCCAAGGATTAAAAAAAGAAACAATTAAGATCAGACTTACCAGGAGAGGACCTGTTATAAGTGGAGTGCTTCCTGGGCTTAAGACTGACAAGGTGATTACCATGCGGTGGTCAGCTTTTGAGAGTATGGAACCTTCAATAGGTCTTGATAAAATTCTGGCTGCTACATCTGTAAAGGATATTCGTGAAGCAATGAAGCATGTGAATTTTATCATGCTCAACTTTGTTTTTGCTGATACAGGGGGAAATATCGGATGGCACGTATCAAGCAAACTACCTGTCCGGTCACGAGGCAATGGAACGATACCATATGTAGTAAAAGACAGTCATGATAACTGGACTAGCTGGATTCCATTTGATGAGATGCCTCAGGCCTATAACCCTCAAAAGGGCTGGGTTGGCACCTGCAATCATAAGACTGTGGGAATGAATTATCCCTATTATTATTCTTCCTGCTTGTCACCATCCTACCGTTATCAAAGACTTAAACAGCTCCTTGATACACCCGGCGAAAAGTCTGTGGATGAGCACTGGCAATTTCAAAGGGACACGATGAATCTCATGGCAAAACAGATAGCCCCTCTCATAGCAAGAGTGCTCATCAACCATGATGATACCAAGCAGATGGGTCAAATACTCTCCCAATGGAATTACCATGATGATATTGATAAAGCCGCCCCCACTATATTCCAGTCAATATATCGAAAATTTGCTCTCTTGGTATTTCAAGACGAGTTAGGAGAAGATCTGGCTAGGAATATGTTGGATAATTGGTCATTCTGGAAGGAAAGGTTTGAAAAGATGGTTACAAAGGGTACATCACCTTGGTTTGACAATATCCGAACCAAAGATATTGAGGAAACTATGGATAAACTCATTTACCAGGCAACCCTCGATGTGACCAAGACCCTCGGTTCCCGCCTTGGCCAGGATCCTAACAAATGGTTATGGGGGGAGGTGCACCAGTTAGAATTCGTAAGTCCCATCAGGAGGGAAGGGTTTGGGAAGGGATTAGTGGGTGGAGGATCTCACCCCTTCCATGGCTCGGGAGAAACTCTATGTCGTGGCATTTATGATTTTAATGATCCCTTTAATGTTACTGTTAGTGCATCCTTGCGTATGGTAGTCGACCTGGGCGATAATGAGAAGGTCCTGGCAGTTCTTCCAGGGGGTGTCTCCGGGCGGTTATTCGATCCTCACACCACAGATCAAATCAAGGCTTTCATACATGGTGATAAGGTATACTGGTGGTTTAGTGATACAGCGATACAGGCACATTCCAAGACCACTCTTGTCCTAAACCCTCAATAAAACAAGCAATGAATAGCTCTTTATAAACCTCAGATTAAGAGCAAAAAGGCTTAATGTATTTTTTTATATATGCCCTCATGATGTGATTTTGAAAGACGCAGATAATCCTGTGCTGCATCTTTTATTCTCTTTACATCTTCATTAGTTGCTTCTCGCACCACTTTACCAGGAACACCCATAACAACCGACCGAACGGGTATGTTCGTGTTTTCTGCAACCACTGTTCCAGCTGCTATAATCGAAAATTCACCTATATCCACATTATCAAGAAGCATCGCTCCCATGCCGATAAGACAGTTTGATCCGACTCTTCGGCAATGTATCACAGCACTGTGTCCTATCGTCACATTATCCCCTATCTCTATTGGAATGTGACGCTCTGCGTGTATGACGCACATATCTTGAATATTTGTTCTCTTTCCTATTCTAATAGAAGATTCATCACCCCGTATCACGGCCTTATTCCACACTGATGAATCCTTCCCTATGGTAACATCGCCAACAAGTTCTGCGGACTCCATTATAAAAAAATCGTGTTTTTTAATCATTTTTCACCTCATCGTATTTTGTCAAAGACTGGCAGGTTCGAGAAAGACACACATTTAATTAGCCAATCAATAACAAAAACAAGTAATTGAGTATAGTAAAAAATTGGTGAAACAACATTCATGGTAATCTCAATACAGGTGGGTATTTTGCTTTTTCTTCTTGAACATCTTTGAGATACTGATAGAATTAATGGTAAAAAGAATGATGAAGACCTAAAATAACCTAGGAACCCCTCTTTATAAAGGCAGTGTCGACTATACATATAATAAAGATTTTCAAACAATCACAATCCATCTAAACGGTAAAAGGAGGCTCAAATGGCTACATTGATTAAAGGAAACCCGTGGGTCTGGGTAGTGGTGATGGATCCAGGTAAAAATGAGCAGTTTTTAGGACAACACTACAAAAAAGAAGATATATCGTTCATACCAACATTTCTGGAAAAAGATGAAGGCTTAGAATGTCTTGGCCATATGAAACGCGATAAGCGAAAGAAATATGAAGTCCAGGCCATCGAGTATAATGAATTAGCACGTGATGCATCTAAACATAACTTTATGCTGTTCATTCTAAATGGTGCAGGTGAGATACTTGAAAAAATTAAGCCATGAGAATATCTAGTTCCATCCAGAAGTAGGTAAAAATGTCACGAACAACTTTACCATGGGTTGAATGCTGGTTTTTCATAATTATCCTCCAGCTTTTTTCTGCCTTAGTAAGTTCTGCTTCTGATTATAGGAGAGTAGATACCACTCATTTTTTATTCTATTATCATTCCCAGGATAAACAAGTAATGAAACCTCTGATTAATGATGCTGAGGAATTACGAAATGAAATTATGAAGGATCTGGGCTTTGACTTCAAAGAAAAAACCAAGATCTATATGGCTCCTTCAACCAAAAAATATCACGAAATCCAACCTGGAATCGAAATCCCCTCATGGTCTGCAGCAGTAGCTTATCCCAGTTTACGCCTTATAATCATACAATCCCCCCGGGCAACAAAGAACAAACACATTGATTTAAAAAAGCTCTTTAAACATGAATTTACACACATCGCCCTTGGAAAATCCTTTAGCAAAAAAGAGAAAATTCCCATGTGGTTGAATGAGGGATTGGCAATGTATGAATCCAGAGAATGGGACCTCTCAAGAGTTTCTGCCATGACACGTGGGGTACTTACAGATTCCCTTATACCACTCTCGGAGATCACCGACCGGTTTCCTTTTGAAGCAGATAAAGCAGAGCTTGCCTACTCAGAAAGTTTTTACCTGATTTCTTTCTTGATCACCAAATATGGTAGAGAAAATTTCCATAGATTTATAAAAGAATATAGCAGGGGTAAAGGGTTGAAGGAGGTGCTTATAGAGGTTTACGGTATTACGTGGGAAGAGCTCGAGAAAAAGTGGAAAAATTACCTCAAGGTGAGATTTAGCTGGCTTCCTATCGTTACCAGCAGCGTAACCCTATGGTTTATGGTTACTCTCATTTTTATCCTTGCTTATGTGAAAAAAAAGAAGGCAATGAGATTGAAATTTGAGCAATGGGAAAGGGAAGGTTTCACATAAGGATAACGTCTATGAATGGCAAAAAAGCCATGATATATATAACTCCAACCATCGCAATTGACGAAAGTGAAATTAAAAAGGACTTCATACGTGCATCTGGTCCAGGAGGGCAAAATGTAAATAAAGTCTCTTCTGCTGTTCAGCTTCGGTTCAATGTAGCCGGCTCTCCTTCCCTTCCGGATAATATTCGCAAGCGTTTGATTCATCTGGCTGGCAAAAGGATTACCGAGGATGGTATGCTGATTATACACGCACAGAGATTCCGCACTCAGGAACGGAACCGCCAGGATGCACTTGACCGTTTGGTCGCATTAATCCGGAAGGCCTCAGAAAGACCCAAAGTCCGCCGTAGGACAAGGCCAACGATCGAATCGAAACGGCGCCGGTTAGAAGCGAAACATCACCGAAGCAGGGCAAAACGCCTGCGACGTCCAGCTTCACCCTCTGAATGAAAATGGCCTTTGCATGGATTGAATCATTGCTTAACAAAAGATTATGATCTATATACATTGATTAAAAATAAAGATTCGATCTTAAAAATTATTAACAGGACTCCATAATGACCACACTATTTACACCAAGTAAAATTAACAGCATGACACTTTCGAACCGTTTTGTACGATCTGCTACCTGGTCGGGAATGGCAACTGATGATGGTGAAGGCACTCCTCAGTTAGTCGATTTGATGGTCAACCTTGCAAAAGGGGGTGTCGGCCTCATTATTACCGGTCATACCTATGTTCGCC
>JAWOBA010000132.1:0-8461 GCA_046498285.1 Desulfatiglandales bacterium
GCCCTCCTTTGGATCATTAAAACCGCCCCCACCGCATACAGGATGGGGAGTTGTGTCCCACAGCCTTACAACAGTGTAACACAGTTGCCCCGGCTTTCAACAGGACCGCTTCCAAAACCTGCTTAACCGGCGGCCGCTTCAATCCCCGGGTCCTTCGAGTGGATCGCCTTTCCCGGATGCTGATAAAAGCCCGCTTTTGTGCTATATGAATTGAGGGGTGTCCACGACAGAGAGTAAATAACTCTTGACACAAAAATCTAAGATCACATATTTATGAACCAAGTGTCACCGTTTCAGCCCGCCACCTGCTTCATTTTTACAGCGCCCTTTCCTCTCACATCACACGGGCACCATATGCCAACTCTGCTGAATTTAAAAAATTATCAATAATAATAAAAATCCCTCTATCATTTAGCAATACCACTATCAAGCACTATGGATGAACTTATAGAGCTATATGATCGAAAGTGTATCAAATTATTTGACGCCTATAGCCAAAGTGCCTGAATCCCAATTAAGAATAAATTTACTTGTATTTTCACAAGAAAATAGTATAATATCGTTATGGAAAAGAACAGTGTACACCACGTGAAAGTAAATGGTATCTGGATTTCCTTCTTTCGTTGGGGAAATCCAAAAGGTAAAAAGCCAATAGCTCTGCTAGTTCATGGAACTGGTTTTGTTGCGGCTACATGGCGTCCAATCGCCGAAGAGCTTTCTAAAAAATATGTGGTGTATGCAATTGATCGGCGTGGTCACGGCCGGAGTACTGTTCCAAAAGAAGGGTACAATTTTCTAGATTTTGCTGAAGATGTAATAGCCTTTATTGATGCCCTTGGTATTAAAGGAATTTACGGAATCGGTCACAGTGCAGGGGGGACTGATATACTGCTTGCAGCTGGACTGCGGAGTGATAAATTCAAACGTATTTTTGCCATGGAGCCTACAATTCAAGACCCTACTATAGCGCGATCGAAGGAGACAGGTTTATCGAAAAGCCAACAAGCGGTAATTGAAAGTAGGCGTAGAAGGCGTCATGAGTTTTCAAACCTAGAAGAGGCATTTGAGCGGTATAGCAGCCGTCCTCCACTAAACGTTTGGCGGCCTGATATCCTTCGTGAGTATGTTGTCCATGGCTTTAGGAAAATGAAGGATGGGCGAGTGCAGTTACGCTGCCCACCTGAAATAGAAGCAAAAATGATTGAGCCTATTTACCGGGCTATGGGAAACTGTTTCTATGGGGGAGGGAGAGGGGATGCATTTTCTCTTTTGCCATATATTCGTTGCCCTGTTATGATTTCATTTTCCGCCCATTCCCCCTCTATTTACAGGAAAATGGCAGAGATCGCGGTGCGTATAATACCGGGGGCCCGTTTATCCTGCTTCGACTTCGCAGGGCACTATGTCCCACACGCAAATCCTGAGATGCTGCTGGATGCTCTCAGTGAGTTCTCTAAGGTTGCCAGGTAGATGTGCCGGTTGGTAAACGGGCCTTGGATTGCGCGTATGCCTGGTATGTCCTTCTTTGACGATTCTCCCTTTCCTCTGGAATATCGGCCCGCGTGCAAGCGCATCTTATAAGCCGACGCAGCTGAAAAACGACTAATGCTGCTAGCCGCAAATTTTTTGTTGACAAAAAAATTTATTAAAAATATAATTAATTTAAAAATTTCGCGATGTTTTTATGTGCGCTAGCCGCCGACCGATTCGGTAGGCCGAACACAAGATAAGCTAATAGTATTAACTAGTTAATGGTACAAGAAAGTGTATTTCTAATATTTATTAATCTGCAATAATAATGATATGGATAATATGAACAAGCCGAATACAAATTTAAAGCGCAAAAGAGAAAAGGGTAAGACCGTTGATGAGGTCTTTAATGAAATAAAGCTAATGCTTTTTTACAATAATATTGTTCCTGGCCAAAAATTAATTTATCAGGATTTAGGTCTTCAACTTAATACAAGCACAACACCGATCATTCATGCCCTGGAGAGATTAAGGCAATTAAATCTTGTCCGCTATATTCCCAATAGAGGGTTTTTTGTCGCTGAAATAACAGAGGCGGAGGCTAATGAAATATTTGCGGTGCGCGAAGCCCTTGAACTATACGTAATTCCAGAAGTTATAAAGAATCTAACTGAAGCGAAAATGAAATCACTCTGGTCTGCTTATAGAGAATATAAGAAGACCGGTCTTCCTAAAAAGCGAAAGGAAAGGATGCAAAGTGACACAGAGTTGCATCTTAATATTGTAAAATACGCCGAAAATAAACTAATAATAGATTTATTATCGGGTATTTATGAGCGTCTATATATCAAATATAGACCTGAATATCTTAATGAAAAGCGTATGAAAGATGCCGAAATTGAACATGAAGCTATACTTAAAGCAATGGATAAAAGAGATGTTAATAAGGTAAAGAAAATATTGAAAAGACATATTAGGGGTGGTAAAAAACATATAATTAAAAATTTAAAATCATATCATTACAGTAGAGCGTCAATGCGGGCTGATTAGAAAAGAACTTCGCTGAGCGGGTACTGTTTTGAATGGAGGTCAGTGATGGATTTTGAGTTAACTGACGTACAGAAGCTTATGTCTGAAACTGCTGAAAAGTTTGGAGATAAGGATGTAAAGCCATGGCTTGAACAGGATAGGGATTTGAGAGGCATGGTTAAAAAAATGGGTGAAGTTGGCCTTTTCGGATGTGCTTTTCCTGAAAGCTATGGAGGAAGCAGGGCTGGTTTTGTGGCCCACTCTGTGGTGTGCGAGAAAATATCGAGCGTAGATTCGGGACTCAGATCTCTTTTTAATCTTCAGGCAATGACCGTACCTTATACTATCATGGAGTGGGGAGAAAAAGGGGTAAGGGACAAATATGTAAGTTCTCTTGTTGCAGGTGAAAAAATTGGGTGCACATGTTTTTCAGAACCTAATGCGGGTTCTGATCTTGCATCCATGGAAACGAAAATCGAGGATAAGGGTGATCACTATCGGATAAACGGAAGTAAGACATGGATTTCTAACGGCACCATTGCCGATTACGCAATTGTATACGGAACCTTTGACAGGTCTTTAAAGGCAAAGGGAATTTGTGCTGTGATTGTGGAAACGAATCAACCGGGATGGAAGGCAAAGGAAATAGACAAACTGGGAGACAAGAGGTCCCCTATTGCCGAAATCTTTCTTGATGATGTGGAGGCCCCAAAGGAAAACCTGCTCGGGCAATGGGGGGGCGGGTTCAAGGTGGCTATGACAGCGCTTGACCGCGGAAGGATAAGCGTTGCAAGTGGGGCGCTTGGAGTCGCACAGGCGTGTCTTGATGCCTCAGTTAAATATTCCAACGAGAGAGAGCAGTTCGGAAGGCCAATAGGAAAGTTTCAGATGGTCAAGGCCTTGATAGCAGAAATGGTTGCCAACATTGAGGCATCCCGATTATTGGTAAGAAGAGCGGCATGGCGCAACGATAATGACCTCCCATTTTCAAGGGAAATTGCAATAGCGAAATATTTTGCTGGCGAGACTGTAGTTAAATGTGCAGGACAAGCAATGGAAATACACGGTGGAATGGGTTATTCCCTTGAAATGCCTGTCGAAAAATATTATAGAGATTCAAAACTTTATCAAGTAGGTGAAGGAACGGCTAATATAATGCGTCTTATTATTGCGGAAGATGCGCTTGGGTATAAAACAGCAAACAGACCTAGGATTAAGGTGCCCAGTCAGTTTTAGGAAATGGAGTGGGATATATTTATTATATTATACTTAAATGATAAAGTTAGGATAAGAAAATGCCAGGTCCATTGGATGGAATTAGAGTATTAGATCTTTCCAGGATTGTAGTAGGCCCCTATTGTACCATGGTCTTGGGAGATATGGGTGCTGATGTCATTAAGGTCGAACTACCTGGGATAGGAGATGAAACAAGGATGTGGGGCCCCCCTTTTGCTGGTAAAGAGAGTGCCTATTTTATCTCACTTAATAGGAACAAGAGAAGTATGACACTCGATATGAAAAAAGAGCGTGGCAAAGAAATCCTGAAAAGTCTCATTTCACAATCAGATGTACTTGTAGAGAATTACAGACTCGGAACTCTTGATAAAATTGGATTTGGATATGATGAAATAAAAGCAATAAATACCAGACTAATTTACTGCAATATAACAGGTTATGGGCGAACAGGTCCTCTAAGCGGTGATGCTGGTGTAGATATAGTAGTTGCTGCAGAAGCAGGGCTTATAGGTATAACTGGACCGAAAGATGGAGCACCTGCGAAAATAGGTGTGGCTATTACAGATATACTGACTGCTTTATTTGCGCAGGGCGCTATAGCAAATGCACTCTACTACAGGGAAAAGACTGGAAATGGGCAGAGGCTTGATCTTTCTCTGTTTGAATCACAAGTAGCCACACTTTTTAATATGTCCCAAAGCTACCTAATATCAGGAGAGGTTCCGAAGAGATGGGGGCTTTCTCACGCAAGCATAGTTCCTTACCGGGGCTTCAAGACAAGAGATCAAGAGTATATACTCGTTGCCGTAACAAATGAAAAAATGTGGGAAAAATTTTGTAATGTTATTGAAAGGAAGGATCTCTTTGATGATCCTAGATACAATGTTAACGAGAAAAGGGTTATGAATCGAAAAAAGTTGATCCCGCTACTGGAAAAGATTTTTGCCTCGAAGGCCTCGGATGAATGGGTAGCCCAGTTCAAAAAAGTCGGTATACCATGTGGCAGGGTAAACACCATGGACAAGGTTTTCGCCCATCCTCAGATTGAACCTAGAGAAATGGTAGTCGAGATAGATCATCCTACGGCCGATAAAATCAAGGTGGTAGGGATTCCCGTGAAATATTCCGAGACGATGGGTTCAATCCGACTTCCTCCTCCGCTACTTGGCCAGCATACTGATGCAATCCTTTCCGGGCTCTTGGGCTATTCCCAGGAGGAAATCGACACCCTGAGACAGGAAAAAGTCGTGTAAGAGAAAGAGAGTTGAGTATGAACAACGACCTTGAAAAGCTAATAGAAAAACTCAGGGAAGAAAAGACCATAGCTGCTGAAGGCGGGAGTGAAAGGCATGTCGAAAAACAGCATAAGTCGGGGCGGTATACCGCCCGTGAGAGAATCGGTCATCTCCTTGATCCGGGCACTTTAGTGGAACTGAACATGCTTGCCGCCATGGATGAAGACAGTAAAAACAGACTTTATGGCGATGGTGTCGTTGTGGGATATGGGAAAATTGACGGGCGTAATGTGTGCGTCTATTCCCAGGATTATACGGTCAAGGCAGGAACTACAGGCCCCCTTCATAGAAGTAAAATTACAGGCATCATAGACATGGCCATAAAAACAGGTTGTCCTGTTATAGGTCTATGGGATTCTGCGGGAGGACGGCTAGACATGGAAAATAAACCACTGCCCCTGTGTCGGTCCTCTATTTTTTTCAGATGTACCCAAGCCTCCGGTCTTGTACCCCAGATTTCGGCAATGCTCGGCCCTGGCGCAGGTAATGCGGGATATGCGGCCGCTTTGACTGACTTCATCTTTATGGTGGACAAACAAAGCTATACTTTCGCCACCGGGCCTGTAGGGGTAAAAGAGGTACTGGGAGAGGAAATCAGCATGGAGGATCTTGGAGGCGCAAAAGTTCACTGCCGGATTTCAGGTCTTGCGGATGGTAGGTTTGCCAGTGAAGATGAGTGTTTCGCGAAGATAAAAGAACTTCTTTCCTACCTGCCTTCGAGTAACAAAAAGGTCGCTCCCAGAGGTCCTGTAGATGCTGGTGAAAATATCTTGGATAATGAAATCGGTGATATTGTTCCAACTAACCCCCGTAAAAGCTTTGACATGAAACGCGTTATTGCGCGAATTGTTGATAGTGGGGAATTCTTTGAAATTAAACCTGAATTCGCTAGGAATATCATCACAGGTTTTGCACGGCTCAACGGACACTCGGTCGGTATTGTCGCCAATCAGACTTTATTTTTGGCTGGCTCACTTACAGTAGATTCCTCCGATAAAGAAGCACGATTCATAAGATTTTGTGATGCTTTTAATATTCCGCTGATTTTTCTAGTGGATACCACCGGGTTCCTGCCGGGCTCAAAGCAAGAACATGCTGGTATTTTGCGACATGGAGCCAAAGTTTTGTATGCCATTAGCGAAGCTGTGGTTCCCAAGATCGCTGTTCTTATCAGAAAGGCCTATGGAGGAGCAAAACCGGCCATGGGAATAGACAAAGATATCGGTATAGATCATATATATGCGTGGCCCACGGGAGAGTCTGCCATAATGGGAGCGGAGAGTGTGACAAATATCATATATGGCAAAGATATTGATAAGGCTTCGAATCCGGAACAATTCCGTGAACAAAAAGTCAAAGAATTGAGGGATGCTGCAAACCCTTATCCAATGGCATACGGTGGGCTTGTGGACGATATCATAGAACCTAGTGAGACCAGGCGGAGACTAATTGATGCACTTGAGTTGCTGATAGGAAAAGAGGTACTCAGACTCCCTAAGAGACATGGAAATATACCGCTGTAATAAAATTAATAAACAATTTTGCATAGAAACTAATATTATCTCACCAAAAAAAGACTTTAGAGCAGAAACTATGGTAGGATTCAAGGAGGTAGAACGTGAAGCAAAGTCATTTTTTTCCATTAGAAGGATTTAAATATCAGCTAATTCTGAAACATCTTCTAATCTATGCGGCCACAATGCGACCTGAAGAAGAAATAGTATACAAAGATATAGTGCGACAAAATTACACGCAACTCTATGAGCGGTGCCAGCGCTTATCAAACGCTTTTACCTACCTAGGAGTGAAACAGGGATCAAAGATTATATGCTTTGAATGGAACACTCATCGCTTTCTTGAGGCATATTTTGCTGTTCCATGCATGGGTGCCATGATTCACATGGGAAACCCTCTGCTTACTCCTGAACAGATGGTTTACCTAATAAACCAGGTGGAAGATGAAATACTTATCTTTAATAAGGATTTTCTTCCAACAATAGAGTCCATTCACCACAGGTTGAAGACGGTAAAGCATTACATAATTTTGAGCGATGACGAGGAAATACCTGGGACCTCTATCCAACCCCTTTACGAATATGAACAACTGCTCGGTTCAGCATCTCCTTTCTATGATTACCCGGATCTGGATGAAAATACCGTTGCTTCTCTTAGCAATACGACGGGTACAACCGGGGACCCCAAGATATGTTTTTTCACTCACAGGCAGCATATCATGCATACCCTGATCTGGTCCAATATGCTTCAAGGTTTTGAGGGTGAGCGTGGTCTTGATCCACGACGGGACATGAGCATACAGCTTGTACCCATGTTCCACGCACACGGGTGGGGAATTCCTTATATGGCTACCTTTCTCGCCTGCAAACAGGTTTACCCCGGAAGGTTTGAAGCAAAGAATTTTCTTGAGATCTTAAAGGCTGAAAAAAATGAAGGACAAAGGGCTTATATCGCTTGCGTTGCAACTATGCTTAATATGATTATATCACATCCCGACATTGAAGAATACAAAAATTCACTCAAAGGGTTGATATACGAAGGCGGGGGCATGAGGCTCAATACCATGCTCGCGAAAAGAGCAAAGAATCTTGGCATAGATATTTGCTCAGGCTGGGGCATGACAGAGGTTTATACTAAGGTCGGGCTTCAGTATCTTAAACCGCACATGTTCAGTTGGCCTGAGGACAAGAAGACAGAATTTCTGAGTAGATCCGGCATGGCTCCGCCATTTGTTGATCAGAGGATAGTTGATGAAAAGGGAAAAGATGTACCAAAGGATGGCAGGTCTGTCGGCGAAATAGTTCTGAGGGCTCCATGGCTTACAATGGGCTACTACCGAGATCAGGAAGCGTCTGAAGAGCTGTGGAAAGATGGATGGATGCATACTGGAGATATGGCCACTATTGATACGGAGGAAAGCGTCCTGATTATAGACAGATCTAAGGATGTCATAAAAAGCGGAGGAGAATGGATCTCAAGCCTTACTTTGGAAAACCTCATAAATATGCACCACAAGGTGCAGGAAGTTTCTGTTTTTGGTGCCCAGTCCGAAAAGTGGGGTGAAAGGCCTGTAGTTCTGCTGGTTCCAAAGAAAGAATATAAGGATAATATAAACGAAGAAGAAATTAAAGTTCATCTATTAACTTTTGTAGAAAAAGGTAATATTTTGAAATGGTGGATACCTGACAAATTTATATTTATAGATAAAATACCACGAACGAGCGTAGGTAAGTTCGATAAAAAAATTATTACTCGTTCTCAGTAGCAGTTTAGAGTCTTAGATCACAACTTCTATGCAAAAAACGAAGAGGTTTTGTTGAGGTTAACGCCTTTGAATCATTAGCGATAAAGGTGTCAGGTGTCAGGTTTCGGGTGTCAGGATTTATTGTTTGCTGAAACCTGAAACCTGAACACTG
>JAWOBA010000229.1:0-5529 GCA_046498285.1 Desulfatiglandales bacterium
GCCCCCAGCGGTACTCTAGCTGAAGATTCTACTATTATTGTAGCTCTCCCGGATGGTACGCACGACATGTATTATTACTTCTTCTGCCACGGTACCGATATCATTGGCGTAGTATTTGACCATAGGAAAGGCGAGACTGCCAAGAGAGCTTGGCATTCCGTCTGTAATAGTATCGGGATTAACGAAAGGAACAATCCTTCCAGCATGAAAAGAGCGATATGCATAATCTTTTTTTCAGGCTCTGCGCCAATAATGAGACCTTTACATAACCCCTCTTGGTCTAAAGACGATGGGCTTTTTTCAGTTCCGAGGCTCCCGGGTTGGTCTTTTCAGCACCCTTCTATCCGAGCGGGAGGCTCTACGAGCCGGAAGCCCCCAGTCACTTCAAAAAAGTCCATCGTCTTTTTGGGGATGATGAAAATCGCCAGGTTTTTCAAAGGCCTCATAATATGAGTCTGTGGTGAATTTGCGGAAACAGTTAGTGCAGTTCAGTACAGCAAACCTCCATAACCGGTATCATTATGATATCAAGATTCGGGCTTTCTTTATAAAGTTCTAGGGCAGCACTTCCCTGGTCAGTGATTACTAGATAATTATTTTAAGGATAAATAAATGCAGCACCAGGATGATCAAATACTTCAGCGAGAAATTCTTTCCAAACCTTGAGAGTTGGGTGGCAGAGAATAATCTCTGCTACACAGGCAGCCACCGCAGTTCATTTTATCTAAGGGACATTCTCTGAAATTACTATTATATACTATTTGATTTTGCATGTGTTTTCTTATGGCTTGACTTTTTTTATAAACAAGATATACTAAGACAATAAAAAATTTGTAAGCCATTATGGGATTAGATGAATTAAATCAATTTGAACTGTTGGAGGAGAAAATTGAATCGCTCATTGCCCGGGTTGGCTCTCTTACTGAGGTAAAGGCTAACTTAGAGAAAGATATACATGGCCAGCAGCAGAAGATGGGCTCGCTTACTAAGGAGATAGAAACCTTAGAGAGTGATAGAGACATGATACGAAAAAGGATAGCAACTCTTTTAGAAAAGATATATAAATTTACTGTATAGATTTAATAGATATGAACAATGGACGATAAGGTTACAATTAGAATAAAAGATACAGAGTATATTATAAGAGGATCTGATGATAGAAAACAGATATTGAAGGCAGCAGAGTACGTGGATAACAAGCTGCGAGAAATCGAGAAATTTAAAAAGGAATTATCTGAAGACAAGAAGGCTATTTTAACTGCTCTTGATATAGCAGGTGATTATTTTCAGCTTTTAAAAGAAAAGGAGGTTTTATTAGCCGAAATCAACAATAGATCCAAGAGATTAATACAACATTTGGATTTAGCATTAAACTAAATTATTCCCCTGCTATGTTCGTGATCGGCGGAAAATTTTTGAGCCAACACCAATGTAAAAGGGAATTCTCTCTTGCCCTTGTGTGTCCTTTTAGATGATGAAAAAGACCTAATGGGGTAATGGAATGCCCACCTGCTTGAGCTTAGGTTCAAAAAGAACTGCTGACACGGCATTGCAGCGGGGGAAAATAAAAAGAGTGGAGGGGTAGGTCTAAGACTGGGGAATAAATTGCCACTTGGTTTTATTATAAAACAGGTATAGACAGCACAATCATTGACAGAAATTGGGTGAACATACCTTTACATATACAAGCAATAAACCTTATGCAGGATATTTGATTTATAAATTTCTATATTTTTTAACAATAACATTAAGCACTTCATGCTAGTAAGTTTTCATAGCATCCACTGTCTATTATTCCACTAAACTCCTATCAACCCCTCTTTTTCCTTAAAAAATCTTAATTAATAAAGGCGGTGATGAATATATGTTAGTTACTCTGTTAGTTATTGTTGCCTTGGTAGCAATTATGGCGGGAGTAGGGATAGGTATTATTGTCCGCAAAAAAATACTAGAGAATAAGCTTGATTCTGCAGAAGACTATTCAAGAAAACTTATTCTTGAGGCCAGCAAGCAGGCAGAAACAATCAAAAAAGAGGCTCAACTTCAGGCAAAAGACAAGCTTTATCAGATGAAACTCGATTTTGCGGATGAAACAAAAGCGAGACAAAAGGAGTTGCAGGGCCAAGAGACACGATTATTTCAAAAAGAAGAGACCCTGGATAAAAAAATAGAGCAACTCGAACAAAGAGAGGCACTGATTGCCAAAAAAGAAGAGGCCTTAGCAAGCAAAGACAAGGATTTGAAGAAGAAGGAGGGGGAATTTCACAACCTTATTGAAGAAGAAAAGCGTAAATTAGAGAGAATAGCTGGTATTTCAGGAGAAGAGGCAAAAGAATTGCTCATTTCTTCTATGGAATCAGAGGCTCGCCATGAGGCTTCCAAACTCATAAGGAAAATAGAGATTGAGACAAAAGAGATCTCACATAGAAAGGTACAGGAAATTTTGGCTTTGGCCATTAAGAGATACGCGGGCGATTATGTGGCTGAAGGGAGTGTCTCTGTGGTGAATTTACCAAATGATGAGATGAAAGGGAGGATTATTGGGAGAGAAGGAAGGAACATTAGGGCATTAGAGGCTGCTACCGGAATGGATCTGATCATTGATGATACGCCTGAAGCCGTAGTCCTATCAGGATTTAATCCGATAAAAAGAGAGGTTGCTAAGGTGGCCTTAGAAAGGCTTATCGAAGATGGCAGGATTCATCCAGCCAGGATTGAGGAAATAGTGGAAAGAGTGAGTCAAGAAATTGAGGAAAAAATTAAAGAGGTTGGAGAACAGGCTACCTTTGATGTCGGACTTCATGGTATTCACCCGGAATTGATTAAATTAATTGGGCGGCTAAAATATAGATCAAGTTATGCTCAGAATGTTTTAGCACATTCTATGGAGGTTGCTTTTTTATGTGGAATAATGGCAGCAGAATTAGGATTAGATCAAAAACAGGCCAAGAGAATTGGACTTCTACATGATATTGGAAAAGCAGTAGATCATGAGGTAGAAGGAGCACATGCCCTCATAGGTGCAGATCTGGCAAAAAAATATGGTGAATCTGAGCAGGTAATTCACGCTATAGCTGCTCACCACGAGGATATTCAGGCCACCTCTGTTATGGATGTCCTTCTTCAGGCAGCCGACACTTTGTCCGGTGCTAGACCTGGTGCTCGGAGAGAAATGTATGAAACATATGTGAAGAGATTAGAGAACATGGAAAAGATAGCCATGTCTTTTAAGGGTGTTAATAAATCTTATGCAATCCAGGCGGGCAGAGAGATTAGAATAATAGTAGAGAGTGATAAGGTGGATGATTTTGAGTCAACAATGATATGCAATGAGGTGGCAAAAAAAATAGAAAAAGAGCTTACCTATCCAGGGCAGATTAAAGTTACTGTAATAAGAGAAACCAGGGCCGTTGAGTATGCCAAGTGAAACCCAAAAGCTTGGCGTTCCTGTTGAACAAACAAGAACAAGACACCCCTGACACCTTTTTTGCTTATACAAAATAATGAAACTCGTGCAAAAAGCTTATAAGCTATTACCAATGTGAAATTTCTATGTTAACGATATGAGAAAATATTATTTCAATATAACTTTTTGATATTTAAAAGAGTTATTATCAAATCCAACTTGAAAATGCACAATCCAATAAAAATACATTACTAACCTTGTAATATCCTACCAATACTTTTATATATTAGAAGTTGTTGACCAGCCTAATTTTATATATCTGGAATTCTATAAGTTAATAACCATAAGCTACCTCACGGGAAGCTACGAGGTATCAAAACAAAAAATATAACGCAGCAAGCTACGGAAACATGATAAGCCCTGGGCTTGTTAAATCCTGTCCGCCTATATTTGGGTCATATGGCGAGACCTTTGAAAAACCCGGCGATTTTCATCATCACCAAAAAGACGATGGACTTTTTTGAAGTGACTGGTGGCCTCCGGCTCGTAGAGCCTCCCGCTCGGAGAGAAGGGTGCTGTCTTTTCGTAACGTATCAGTGGGGGAACCCGCAGGCCCCGATTTATCGGGGCAATGCGGAGGGGGCAAAACTCCCCCATGGATACGTTGCTGAAAAGACCAACCCGGGAGCCTTGGAACTGAAAAAAAGCCCATTGTCTTTAGATCAATAGGGGTTATGCAAAGGTCTCGGTTACAAACCGTAAAGCTCAGTTTAGATTTGACCACTAAATACTTCCGCCCTTCTCTTAAAGAAACGCGGTCATTACCTCATGCTTACTTTAACAGAGATGATATTATCAAGATAGATGGTTTTATAAAAACTCATTTTACTCGCTCATGGGGTCCTTTTTGGGATTCATTAGATGCTTCGCTAATCGCCAAAAACTCAGCCTAAAGGCCTCAAATAGTTTGGCGATTTAACCCAGATTATGCAGTAGGCATCGTCACGAGGGTTGAAAAACCTCAGCGAAACGAGAAGTTGGAGCGATTTTGCACCGAAGGCATATTGGTACATATGTTGAGAAGCAAAATCGTGAAAAGAGCGTTGCAGCAAGGTTTTTCAGGTCGCAGTAGGTGGCTACTGCATAATCTGGGTTTAAGCACTCAGCATTTCATGAATCTCTTTCCAAAACTGACCGAAATCGCTCTTAAAAGACTTTTTTCAAGTTTTTCAAAGATTGAAGGCATTAAACGTTATGGTGGTTTGCAGCCGGCGGCTGTCTCTTGGCGAAGAGGCAGGCACGATAGAATGGTAGGCACTCTGTAATCATCTGCAGAGATGTTTTAGGTACCGGTTCTATTTCGGCTACTGGTATCTGGATATCAACTCTAAGACATCGGGGAATGCTATTCCCAGTTTTTTTACCTTTTCAATCGTCGGTATTCCGTTTAAGCTCCACTCCCGTCGCTTATAGGCAGCGTCCTTGAGCTTTTCATAGCGATCCTCCCTGTATCTCCTGAGTGCTGAAAGCTTTTCTTCAGTACTCTTGCCGACAGGATCCAGGATGCTCAACTCCTTTAGTTGCGTATCATATCTATGTCTGCGTGATTCATATTCCTCTTTGGTTACTGGACCCATTGCCCTATAGGGTATGCTGTCATGCTCACGTGTTCCAAATCCCTGTCGTAGAGTGAATAGCCTCTGAAAATTGTAGACCCTCTCACTCATCTTTAGCAAATCATCAGGGCTTGCATCCACGCCTGTTACCGCAGAGAAAAACTCAGCATACCATTGAAGATGCTTTACAACCTTTGCCGGCTCCGGGGTTTCCTTGTTATCCTCGGGAACAATATCGTTCCACGGAAGCTTGCATAGGCCATTAAGACCGAACCAGGTACGCCACAGAGGAAACCACCAAAGTGCCTCGGCCTTTTGCTCAAAGGTAGGCATGAAATTATTTACCATATCCAGAAATATGAGCCATGCCTCATCATGCTGGGGTCCTTTTAAGGTGAGGCCATATCCGCCCTGTTGTGCCAGTGATTCCTTGGTCACATATTCGGAAAACTCTAAGCCCTTGGACTCCATTCCTATGTCCTGCATAATAGCAGGATCAGCGCCATA
>JAWOBA010000242.1:0-10776 GCA_046498285.1 Desulfatiglandales bacterium
CCGTTTTTTTGGGGAGTACTTTGAGGAAAAAGGATAGGAGATATTATTTTTATCCGATCACCATACTTCTTGGAAAGATAGTCGCTTAGTTCCTTTTCGAGTTCCTTCTGATCGGGAATTTTCTGCTCTTTCTCTTTTTCTAAAACATCTTCAAAGTCCATTAGCATACTCCATAAGAAATTTTATTAACATTGGTAACATATATCCATTCACTGCTGTCCACAATAATTCATATCAATCGTTTTTGGATAGATACGTATTTGATTTTACACGATGCTGTTTGCGTGCAAAAATTCGGGCTGTCTGTACCTGCACATGTTGTGCAAAACCGGTGACATTCAACTATGGCACTTTCAATACACGTTAATCCCTGAAAGGCATTAATAAGACCTTTAAAGAACTTTCAGAGATTCAAATATAGTATTTACGCGCTTACAGGGTTCAAATACTGTCCAAATAAAAAATCGATTCAGGACAAGAGTGATAGTCATTATTTATAAATATAGTCACCATGCTTGATTCTTGCAACCCTTTTTCAGGATCAACTCCTTGATACGCCATTGAATAATACTGCAGCCATGTTTTTCTCTCTGAGAAGGCACAGACTCGTAATGTAGAATCAATAAACACTATAACACACCTTTTACCATGGCTTAAAAAAATAAAATAAATCACTACTGTCCACAATAATTCATATCAATCGTTTTTGGACAGATACGTATTTGATTGTACACGATGCTGTTTGCGTGCAAAAATTCGGGCTGTCTGTGCCTGCACATACTGTGCAAAACCGGTGACATTCAACTACGGGCACAATACACATTAATCCCTGAAAGGCATTACATAAGACCTTTAAAGAACTTTCAGAGATTCAAATATAGTATTTACGAGCTTACAGGGTTCAAATGCTGTCCAAATAAAAAATCGATTTAGGACAAGAGTGAAAATAGATAAGAAAGGAATAAGGGGAATCATCGCGTAACGCTCAATTTCCTTACGATAATCGCAACAATAGAGTACCCACAAAAAATATATGTTCGACTCGCGTGGCAATATAAAGCAGGAAAGATAAAAATGTATGAATTGATTGATATATGGTGGAGGCGGGGGGAGTCGAACCCCCGTCCGAAAATATTCCACTTAAGCCTCTACATACATAGCCCAAACTTTTATGTTCGCTCCTTAGACCCCTTTTGGGCAAGGTGAATAAGGAGCTAACCTGAAAAAATTTTCACCTTCCTGGAATTCAGGTATCCCCAGGTGAGCTATCCTGCTAATCGACGCCCAACTCCATCCTCGCAGGAAAGAATGGAAGGACGTTAGCCTTTAAGCGGCTAAAGCGTACGCATAATCGTCTGCGTTTATATTTTTCTGCCTGTTTAACGAGCAAACAGAACCTCGGTATGCAACTTAAGTTTCTTTATCCCCGTCGAAGCCGTTTCGCCCCCATTGTCAACATCTAATTTTTATTAAAACATAAATTCACCGTTAAATCAATATATTTTCCTTAATGATTGTTCTTTTTCAACTGATCTAACTCTCTTTTCATTTCCCTTTCCCTTAAGATATGACGCTTATCATATTTTCTTTTACCCTTAGCCAGGGCAAGCTCTATCTTGATCAAACCTCGCAAGAGGTAAACCGATAACGGTATCAAGGAATACCCCTTTTCCTCTGTCTTTCCTATTAACCTTCTGATCTCTCTTTTCTGCATAAGAAGCTTTCTTGTCCTTATTGGATTAAGGTTCAAATTATGTGCAAAAGGATACGGTGCAATGTGCATATTGTACAAAAAAAGCTCCTCATTTTTAACCTTTGCATAGGTATCTGTTAAACTAACTCGTCCCTCCCTTAAAGATTTAACTTCTGGCCCTGCAAGAACAATCCCTGCTTCATAGATATCATCAATGAAATAATCATGTCTGGCCTTCCTGTTCTGACAAACAATTTTTTTCTGCATCTCCAAACCGCCTACCCAATGCCTGTCGTCCTATATCTAAATACATCTTCCTTAAAACTATCAGGAAGAAGCGATTGTGCCTTTTTTAAAACAAAACTCTCAACCCTTTTACTGGTAGGTAACTGCAATATACCCTTAAAATGATCCCTTAAATCCGCTAATGCTAACATCCTGATCATTTTCTTGATAAATGGGATAGAACCAACATTCATGCTAAATTCCTTTAATCCCAAAGAGAGGAGTATAATAATGGCAAGAGGATCCCCTGCTAATTCACCGCACAGGGATACCTCAATCCCCTCCTTATTTCCTGCCGTAAGGACCTGATGTATCATCCTCAAAACCGCTGGATGAAATGGCTCATAGAGATGGGCAACATGTTCATTGTCTCTATCTATTGCCAATGCATATTGAATCAGATCATTAGTTCCTATAGAGAAAAAATCAGCGTGTTTTGCAAGTATATCTGAAATTAATGTTGCTGAAGGGATCTCGATCAAAATTCCAACAGGTATTTCTCTATTATATGCAATCTTATCTCTATCCAGAGAACGCATAACACTCTTTAAAATTTTTTTTGCCTCCAGGAATTGCCCCAAACCTGATATCATAGGGAACATCAATCTGAAATTACCATATACGCTAGCCCGTAATATGGCCCTTAACTGTGTTTTAAATACATTCCGCTCACTCAGACAAAATCGGATAGAACGAAGACCAAGTGCAGGATTATCCTCCCTGGTGGTTACCGTAGATGAATCCGATTCCATGAACTTATTACTTGCGATATCAAGAGTTCTTATGGTAACAGTATTAGGTGCTACCATCTTAGCAATCTGGCTATAATCATCAAAAAGAGTCTCTTCATCCGGAAAGTCCTTCTTAATCATGTACAGATATTCTGTCCTATAAAGGCCTACACCTTCAGCACCATTCTCAATTGCCGCCTTGGTCTCACCTAAGAATTCGATATTCGCTTTGATTTTTATCTTATATCCGTCCAAGGTCTCAGCAGGCAGATGTCTGACGCTATCTATGGCAGATTTATATCTATCATATCTTTCTCTCCTGTCTTCATAAGAGATGATCGTGCCGGGGTCAGGATTAATAATAATATCGCCTGTATTTCCATCAACGATCAAATAATCTCCATCCATAATTATATCAGTAGCACTTTCTAATCCAACTACTACCGGTATCTCAAGGGCTTCAGACATAATTGCCATATGTGATGTTCGACCACCAACATCTGTCAAAATTCCCCTTACAGGGTTCACATTAATCTCAACAATATCGCAAGGTGAAAGAATGTGGGCTACAATGATAACATCTTCTGTAACCCCTTCCAGGCTATCCGGATCAACTCCTGTTAAATTGCTTAATATCCTTTCACTTACACTATCTACATCGTCCATTCTGCGGCCAATGTATTCATCCTCAACCTTTTGAAAGAGATTATGGATATAATTTACCGACTGTTTTAAAGCCCATCCGGCATTAACCTTCTCCTTTTTGATTTTCTGTACTGTCGAATCAAAAAGGAGACTATCCTCCAAAATCATTAAGTGAGTATCGAGCACAAAGGCATATCCCTTTACCTGTTCTGGCATGTTGGATCTGAACATCTGGATCTGTTCCTTTGCCATGTCCACAGCGTGTCTAAAACGATCAATTTCTCTTTCCACCTCTTTGTTATCGATCAATTTTTTAAAAAAGATTGTAGTCCGATCTCTATCCAAATGATGGGCCTTCCCAAAAGTAATACCAGGCGAAACAGGAAATCCTTTCATTTGTATCATCTTTTTTTTCGATTGATATTTTCCTCGTTCGGTCTCTCCAAATTTATTGTTAAAAAGTCTTTCCAGTTCATCCATAAATTCCTTGGCATCTCTTCCAACTATTCTAGCCCTAATTTCGCTTCCTTTTGGGCATGCAAGCGAAAGAATGGATAATATGCCTGAACCCTCCACCTCTTGAGAATCCTTTTGTAAAAATAATTTCGCCTTATATTTAGCAGCCAGTTCAACTATCTGTCCAGCTGCATACGCATGCATTCCAAGCTCATTTATTACTTTCAGTGATCGTATCTCTTCCATAATTTATATAATGTAGTCAGGCAATTAAAAATTGTCAACAATAGAGGCCGGGCTCTCTTTTGCCCCTCCTACAGTGATAGTATATTCACCTCTAATCTTCTCACTCTCTATAAGAGACAATATCTTGCTAACCGGCCCCTTCTTCACCTCTTCAAAAATCTTTGTCATTTCTTTGGCCAGGGCAATATCTCTATTACCAAGGATTTCATACATATCTGCAAGCATCTTTTTTAGTCGATGAGGAGACTCAAAAAAGATCATAGTCCGCTCATCATTTTTTAGGGACTCAAGCTCCCTTCTTCGCCTTCCTTTCTTATTCGATAGAAAGCCGACAAAGATAAAACTATCTGTCGGCAATCCAGAAACGGAAAGTGCTGCTAACAAAGCCGAAGCACCTGGAATCGGTATTAATCTTACATGACTATCGATAGCCTCCCTCACCAACCTCGTGCCAGGATCCGACAAACCTGGTGTTCCTGCATCACTCACCAGTGCAATGTCAAGCCCTGACTTTACTTTTTCAATAAGTACACGTCCTTTATAGTGCTGGTTGTGGCTATTATAGGTAGTTATAGGAGTATGAATAGCATAATAAGTACATAGCTTTCTTGTATGTTCTCTGCTTTCAGCAGCGATTAACCCCACTTTTTTTAATACTTTTAGGGCCCTTAAGGTAATATCCTCCATGTTGCCTATTGGGGTGGAGACAATATAGATTGTACCTTGACCTGACTCATTATTTCCTTTATGGGGAATCATCAATTAAAAGATTCCTACAGATTATTATACAGTAATGGTGGCAGAAACCGCTGAATGCCGAACACGTGGAATAGTGGAGAATTGGAGTACTGGAATAAGGAATAGCGATAACTGAGGATTTATATATCTCTAAACCATCACTCTGTTATTCTGAAACTCCAAGTGGGGCAAAGCCTTTAAGTTTTTAGTATGCCAATTCAAACGCATCTTTGATAATCTCAATTTCCCTCTTTCCACCAAGTAATCGTATAGCAACCACATCAAATCTTGCCCTAGTTCCCCAAAGGTTGTTAGATTTCATATAAGCAAGGGCCACCTTTGAAATTTGACGCTGTTTTCTGCTATTAACAGCCTCTTTAACAGCGCGCAAAGATCTATTCTTGCGTGTTTTTATCTCAACAAAAACCAAAACATCGCCATCTCTCGCAATTATATCAATCTCACCAAAAAAACACCGATAATTTGTTGTTACAATCCTGTAACCACAGTCTTGTAATCGCTCACTTGCCAGATCCTCACCAAAACTTCCAAGGGCAATCCTTTCTTTTGTCACTAAAGAACACCCTTAAAGGTTAATCTATGAATATGGCATGGACCATAGCTCGTTATGGCTTTGAGGTGAGCAGGTGTTCCATACCCTTTGTTTGAAGAAAAGCCATATTGCGGATATACACTATGGTAGCTGTACATAATGCTATCACGGTAAACTTTCGCCAAAACAGAGGCTGCTGATACCGATAAAGAAAGAGTATCTCCTCTTATAATACACCTTTGATGAATATGAAGGTCAATAGGGGATATGCCATCGATTAATAAATAATCAGGCTGGGGATCAAGCATTAAAACAGCTTCTTTCATAGCTTTTTGGGTTGCCTGAAGAATATTACCGTTATCAATATCTTGCGGGCTTACCACAGCTAAGGAGATACCAATAGCCGCATGTTTAATGAGTGAAAAGGCCTCCTCACGAGCCTTCTCGGACATTTTTTTAGAATCCTTAACCCCGGGTAATACACTATGTTCTGGTAAAATCACAGCGGCCGCCACTACAGGACCAGCCAATGGGCCACGACCTGCTTCATCTATACCGGCCACTAAAGAATGTCCTTCAAGCCTGGCCTGCAATTCATAGAATTGGTTTTCCTGATATAGGCGCTTCAAGTGGTTTTTTCCTTGAGCCTGGCTGCCTTGCCCTTCAATTGGCGTAAATAGTAAAGCCGTGCCCTCCTTACCTTACCTCTAGAAACTACTTCTACTTTATCTATTGTTGGAGAGTGAAAAGGAAAGATCTTTTCAACCCCGACACCATATGAAACCTTACGCACCGTAAAAGTAGCCCCTGTAGTACCTTTTCTTTTCCTAATAACCACTCCTTCAAAGACCTGTATGCGTTCTTTTTCACCTTCTTTAATTCTACTATATACCCTGACTTTATCGCCCGCCTTAAATGGAGGAAAATCTACTCTCATTTGCTCTTTTTCGAGCATCTCAATCGCATTCATCGCAGTGTTCTCCTTTGCTTCAAATTAGCTACCGCCCTACTGCTTTGCAAACTTGGAAAATAAACGATCCAAGGTTATCGCAGCAGCTGTTCTAACCGATAGGTGATTGTAATAAGATACCCCAACAATAGGTTCTAAAAGATGGTCTACCTTCCCAATGAGCTCCTTTGCTATCCCCCAAGCTGTACCAAATAAAATCATAACCACCCTATTCGAGGCAACTATCTCCCGTGCCAGTGCATAAGTCATTCTTTGCCTCTTGCCTTTGCCTGCATCAGTGGCAATTAACGTTGGCATTTCACCTTCTATTTCTTGAATCTCTGCCAGAGATTCCTCAAGGGTTGAAGCAATTGAAATTAATGACATTGCTTCTCGTCTATCTTTATTATAATCTGCTCCGTGGCCGCTTACCCAATGGCGGCAAATACTTTTAGCCAACTCTTGCTGGTCTGGCAGGGGATTAATAACATAAAATTTTCTGCCGCCATACGTCTTGGTCAATCTCGCCAAATCATGAAGATCTAAATTGGTTATTGCCGAAACAATAACCTCACCGTTTCTATTATACACAGGATAATGCAACAGCCCAATATAAAAGCACATACCAATGCCATTGTATTCAATACATTACGAGAGCTTTGCATAACTCATATTTACTTTACAAGGATGGGCTTTTCTTCATGCACAAAGACAAAAATGGTCCGGTTGTGCAAAGGTCTCATTACAGCTATAATGCTTTCATAAAAAGTTATGAAAGGGATGGCACAGTAAAAAGCTTCAGATGCCAGGAGCACAAATTTTTAGCGATGAACCATGCTGAGAGACATAGCGCACTAATTAAAGATAAATACTATAGTATGACATTGACGGGAACGTTAGCAAAGACATCAATTTCAGCCGAAGAAATGTTAAGAACACGTATACTAAATTCACTTCACTTATCCCCTTTGCTGTTTTAATGCTTCCAGTATAGATTTATCTGCCTCGCTAAGATTGGCTCTCTCCAATAATCCCGGCCTCTTCTCTAATGTCCTTTTAAGTGACTGTGCCCTTCTCCAAAGCTTGATCCTTTCATGATCACCTGATAATAAAACAGATGGGACTTCATCCCCGTTAAAGACTCGAGGTCTTGTATATTGCGGGTATTCCAAAAGGCAATCCTCAAAGGATTCCTCACAATTAGATTTTGCTCCGCCCAATATACCTGGAATCAATCGGCTCACAACATCCACTATGATCATGGCTGGTAATTCACCTCCGGTCAAGATGTAATCACCAATAGATATCTCCATATCTACATATCTGGATCGTATCCTTTCATCCACACCCTCATATCGTCCACAAACTAAAATAATCTGCTGCAGCTCACATAAACTCCGGGCTAACGATTGAGTTAAACGTTGACCTTGAGGTGTGAGCAAAATGACTTTTCTACTCCCCTTCAATTTGGGAATCGATTCCAGGGTCCGAAAAATGGGATCCGGCTTCATAACCATACCCTCTCCACCGCCAAATGGTCTATCATCGGTCATCATATGCGGACCCTCAGCAAAATCCCGTATATTCACCGCATTTATTTGTATCTTTCCTTTTTTTACAGCTCGCCCAACAATTCCATAATCAATAAGGAAATGAAACATTTCAGGAAATATCGAGAGAATATCAAACCTCATCAAAGATCCAATAAACCTTTTACAGGTAAAATAATTATTCTTTTTTGTTCAATGTTTATCTCTTTGACAACCTGATGAATCGCTGGGATCAGATACTCCTTCCCCTGGCTTTCAACCACATAAACGTCATTACTTCCAGTAGGAAAAACTTCCTTTACCACACCGAGATATTGGCCTGATGTTAGATAAACATCCAATCCTAACAATTCATAGTAGAAAAATTCATTCTCATCGGTCTTTATCAAAGAGTCTTTCCTTATAAATATCCTCGCTCCCTTAAAACGTTTTGCCTCTTCAATTGAGTTCAAGCCGGACAATTTTAACAGAAAAGACGAACCCCAGGGTCTGATGTCAATTACCTCTCGCTCCTCAAACTCATTATGTCCTGTCTCTATAAAAACAGAACCGGCCTGGAAGAAGGTTTCTCTTGATTGAGCATAAGAAACTATCCTAAGCAGACCGGCTATACCCTGGGGACGAATGACATGCCCTATAAGAATAAGATCTTCAAGATCTACAGCACTCAACTACTCTAAGATCTCCAGGACAGATCTTTTTTTCAACTTGGTCGACGCCGCACCAAGTATAGTTCTCATTGCCCTGGCGGTTCTCCCTTGTTTGCCAATTACCTTACCCAAATCTTCTTTGGCTACCCTGAGTTCAATAACCGAGGTCTGTTTTCCTTCAAGTTCAGTCACACTGACATTCTCCGGATTATCAACAAGAACCTTTGCAATGTATTCTATCAGCTCTTTCATTTCCATTTTCTCCCCCATCTGAAATTCTCATTAAACACCGTTTAACTTGTTTGGGAAGGAACTGTGGGTACACCTTTCTTCCGTAAAAGGGATCCTACAGTATCTGAAACCTTAGCACCTCTCTGGATCCACTTTCTTACCTTATCTTCATCCATATTGACGAGAGCTGGATCTTTAAGCGGGTCATAATAACCCAACACCTCGAGAAATCTTCCATCCCTTGGTGCTTCTGAATCAGCAGCAACAATACGGTAAAAAGGTCTCTTTTTCGCCCCTTTCCTGGTCAATCGTAATCGTACAGGCATGTTGAAAATGCTCACCCCCTTTGATTTGAAATAATATGGCACATTTGCCGCTTTCTGAATAATATTTTCCTAAAATTTACCTTCTTTGTCAAGCTTTTATCACCGGACTCGTGCTTCAATTAAAGCCAGCCAATGAAGATAGACCTTTTAATCCTCCTCGACCAAACTTTCTTAGCATTTTTTTTGTCTGAGCAAAATTTTTAAGAAGCCGATTAACGTCTTCTACTCTGGTTCCGCTTCCCATTGCAATCCGTTTACGCCTGCTCCCACTTATTATCCGATAATTTTTTCTCTCCCCTGGTGTCATAGAGCTAATGATCGCCTCAACCCTTGTAAGCTCCTTTTCATCACTCTGTAATTTTCCTGACTTTATCATCTTTCCAACACCAGGTATCATTCCCATGATCTGCTCCAATGAGCCGATCTTCTGAACAGCTGCGAGTTGTTTTCTAAAATCTTCCAGATCAAACTCCTGCTTTTGGATCTTACGCGCGAGGCTTGTGGCCTCCTTTTGATCAAACTCAGCCTGGGCTTTGTCAATTAAGGATAAGACATCACCCATTCCGAGGATCCTGGAAGACATCCTATCCGGATAAAAAGGCTCCAATGCATCCAGATCTTCCCCTATGCCAACAAATTTGATTGGTTTGTTTGTTACCGCCATCACTGAAAGAGCTGCTCCCCCCCGTGCGTCTCCCTCCATCTTTGATAAAATGACCCCGGTGATATCGAGAACCTGGTTAAATGTTACAGCCAAATTTACTGCATCCTGGCCTGTCATTGCATCGGCCACAAGAAGACTCTCTGCAGGATGTACTGCCTCTTTAATTCTCAAGAGTTCTTCCATGAGTTGCTCGTCAATATGCAGCCTTCCAGCCGTGTCTATAACCAAAATATCTGCTCCAATTTTCGATGCTGCCGCTTTGGCTTTAAGGCAAATATCTGCAGGGCTATCAGTACTGTCTGTAGAATGAACCGGGATGTTGATTTCCTCTCCTATCTTACAAAGCTGTTCGATAGCAGCCGGTCTTTGGACATCAACCGACACTAAGTAGGGGTGGTAACCATTCTTTTTTACATAATGAGCCAGTTTTCCTGCTGTTGTTGTTTTTCCAGACCCCTGGAGCCCAACCAGCATGAGACTGACAGGCTTTTTATCAGTGAGGTTCAGATCCCTTTTGCCTTCACCCATGAGCTTTGTAAGCTCATCCTGTACTATCTTGATAACCTGTTGTCCAGGAGTAAGGCTATCCATTACTTCCTGCCCCAGGGAACGCTGCCTTATTTCTTCAAGAAAGTTCTTGACAACCCTGTAGTTCACATCTGCTTCAAGAAAGGCCAGTCGAATCTGCTTTAAGGCTTCCTGTATATTCTTTTCATGTAACCTTCCCCGGCCACGCAACTCTTTAAACGTCCTGCCTAATTTTTCAGTTAATAATTCAAACATATTTGAAAATCCTAAAAATATAGAGGATTTTATGCTATGGCTTTTTCAGAAGTATGTCAATAAAATCCTTGATAATTATTTGAGGCCTTTGAAAAACCCGGCGATTTTCACCATCCTCAAAAAGACGATGGACTTTTTTGAAGTGACTGGTGGAAGGGTGCTGTCTTTTCGTAACGTATCAGTGGGGGAACCCGCAGGCCCCGATTTATCGGGGCAATGCGGAGGGGGCAAAACTCCCCCATGGATACGTTGCTGAAAAGACCAACCCGGGAGCCT
>JAWOBA010000135.1:0-3067 GCA_046498285.1 Desulfatiglandales bacterium
TTGAGCAGCGCACGTTTTATCCACAAGAAATCGGCCTATATTATTGAGGCAAGAAAAAAGTTCTTACATGATAACACGGTTTCTCTAAAATCCATAATCAGTCAGCTTGGTAATGGTTATGAGGCTCGGGAATGGCTTGTGAAACAGGTAAAGGGCATAGGATATAAGGAGGCAAGCCATTTTTTACGAAACATTGGATTTGAGCAGAATCTAGCAATTCTCGACAGGCACATCATAAGAAATTTAGAGTTGGTTCGTGTGATAAACAAGGTTCCAGGCTCGTTATCAAAAAAAAGCTATCTTGACATAGAAGAAAGGATGATGAATTTCTCAAAAGCAGTTCAAATACCCATGAGCCATCTCGACCTGGTATTGTGGTGTAAAGAGACAGGTGAGATATTTAAATAGCCGGTCTAAAAATCAGTCCCGTTCTGTTATAAAAGAAAAGTATGAATGTAGCTTCTCAATACGTGAGGTATCTGTCATTGAAAGGGCCACAGCAAAACGTGCAGGCAGAAAGGAGCATGGATTTCGTTTGTTGCACTTGCCCTAACTCGGATTACTAGCCTTCACCAAGCGCCTTTTTGAGACAAGCGAAAAAAAGACATCCATGCTCTTTGCAATAATATGCCGCATTTTTTAAAATGATACCCCAACGTATTGAGCAGTTGCACATGAATCTTACATCAGAAAATAAATTTAACGAATTGATCCGCACTATCAGAAAAAGGTCTCGAGAGAGCTTTTCAGGCTACTGGTTTAATCTGATCAAATTTAGAGGGCATCATTTCATCCAGGGAAACATCGCAGACGCCGCCTCTGAGTGTGGCATCAATAGAAATATAGCAACACTTGTGGATGAAATAAAGCCAGACGATATCAAGGGTACCTGGCCCCAAATTATAGGCTATCCGGTTGAAGAATCAGAAGAAGATTTTTTGGTGCACTATCTTTCTGTGCAGGGAGAAGGCGATATTGAGCTCATTATTCCTGAAAGAAACATTGCCCGATCAGTATCATGGCGCAGATTTGATTCTGCTGGAGAATTTAAAATATATGAAACATTTATTTATCCAGCCATTGTAGAGGCGCTGAAATACATTACATTTCATACGTTTCTTGATGTGGGCTGTGGTTCCGGAAATCTAATTGAAATAATCACAAACCGTTTCCCCAATGTTAGATACTGCGGGATTGACAGCAACAGGAAAAACATAGACGCCGCCAAGGAGAAGCGCTTATCAAATATCTTTCTTGGCGATTGTGAGAGGATAGATGAGATTCTGCCTGATAATCGTTTTTTTGATATGATACTATTCTGTGGCTTACTAAACGTACAGGTAACTACGAAAGAGAAGGCAGGCAAAATATTGAATGCAACGATACCCAGACTGAAACGCGGGGGTCATATCATCATAACCGGCTATAGCCCTTGCCATTTTACCGCAGAAGATCTTGCCAAGAAGGGGATTCAGGTTCTTCGGAAAAGTATTCCCACAAATATCTTTAAAGACTATTTAGGCTATTACGTACGGCAGCTCTACCTTGGAAGAAAAGAATGATAAAAGGTTCCTCACAAATAATCATGGGCTTCTTTCCACAAATCACGTCGTATTGCATGGATGTCAACCTCGAATGTTGAACAGCAAACTCGACAACCTTCTAAAAAACTACATGTTACAAGAGCATTGAGAGATCTTTTTTTTGCTGTGCCCTTCACATTGCTCAGAGCAGTGGGCGTTTCAAAATGGTGTATATAGATGGCGCAATTGATTCTAGGGCTTGGGTTGCCGATACACCATTTTGAAACGGCCCGGTAAGGGGCATTATTATAAGGGCATAGCAAAAAAAAGATCTCTCAATGCTCACAGTACAGCGCCTTGCATGTACAACCCTGTAGCAAAGCGTCAGGGTCGATTGCTGAGTAGTTATGAACTAACAGGCATTATTGAAATCCTGGAGAGTTTCTCACCAAGTAGGCAAACTCTCTGAGATTATGTACGGTAAAATCATCTTTGAATTGTTTTCCATCTCTATTCAGATAATATGCCTGTATCCCTACACTTTTTGGAACTGCATAGTCGAATGTATAATGGTCTCCTATATGCGCCATACAGGATGGTGCTGTTTTCATGATCTCACAGATCTGCATATAAAATTGAGGGGTCTTTTTTACCTGCCCAAAATCAGATGTGGCTGAAAAGACCCTGGTAAAAAAATACTCAATATCTGCTTCCTTTATCTCAAATTCAACAAATTCCCGGGCTGCATTTGATAGAATGATAAGGTTATAATATTGCGCCAGATCTTCTATTACCTCTTTTACTTCCGGAAATAGCTGGATTTTACTCCTGTGTTCATCCAAAAGTCTTTCCCAACTTCCTGGAAGCTCAAAATATTCAAACCAGTAGGAAATATTATACCATTCTAGGCTTACGTCACCAATCTTTTCATATTCTGCGATTACTATCCGCGCAGCCTTGGAAATGCTGATATCATGTTTTTTTGCGTAAAGCTGAGGGATGCCCCTTTCCCATACAAAGGTCGTATAGGTGGGATCAATGAGGGTGTTGTCTAAATCAAAGGAAATAATTTCTTTCTTGTTCATTTTCCCGCATTCTTTCTGATAGGCCCTGTGTAGATTTTTTCCAGTTAGCTCTTGACATGTTCCATGTAAATTATTAAGACATAATACCAGTTTTTTATCTCCTTTGGAAGATAATATGAGACCTTTGCATAACCCCTCTTGATCTAAAGACAATGGGTTTTTTTCAGTTCCGAGGCTCCCGGGTTGGTCTTTTCAGCAACGTATCCATGGGGGAGTTTTGCCCCCTCCGCATTGCCCCGATAAATCGGGGCCTGCGGGTTCCCCCAC
Source organism: Desulfatiglandales bacterium (assembly GCA_046498285.1). Taxonomy (GTDB): domain Bacteria; phylum Desulfobacterota; class DSM-4660; order Desulfatiglandales; family B25-G16; genus B33-G16. The sequence goes on from JAWOBA010000135.1 coordinate 2,876, forward strand.
GGATACATTACGAAAAGGCAGCACCCTTCCACCAGTCACTTCAAAAAAGTCCATCGTCTTTTTGAGGATGGTGAAAATCGCCAAGTTTCTCAAAGGTCTCAATATATTTCCACAGTTCGGAATGAGAAGAAATAGTTCATTGAATCTTTTTTTAAGGGGATGCTATTAATCCTATTCGGCTTGAGACCTGGG
>JAWOBA010000016.1:0-4365 GCA_046498285.1 Desulfatiglandales bacterium
TTCTGATCCAGAGAGTAATTCTCCTGCCAGCAGTCCTCCAAACAGTTCTCTTGTAACAGGAAAAGTAACATTACTATACGAAGTACTGTTCTAGTACTATACGAGAGGCAATTTCTTGCCGGTAGTAGCGGCAAAGGTTTGCCGGTAGTAGCGGCACGATCTTGCCGGTATAGGACACATAATGCCGCTACTGCCATGTTATCTCACCTGCATAGTAATACCGATCCCCGGTATCGGTTACCTCACCGAGCACATAGATATTCTCAAGCCCTACCTTGACCTTTTTAATGATGCCGCTCTCATGGAGTTCCTCGATCCAGTTCCGCACTGTTTTCTCATGGACCCCCAAGTCAGCAGCCATCTTCTCCACACTGACCGATGCCACAATCAGATGCTTCTTGACATACCAGTACCCATAGGTGTCGTGTTTGTCTTTCTTTCCTTCCCAGGATTTATGCTGCAGGAGGTAGAAAAGCAGGGCCGTGGGGTTGCGCAATACCTTGCACTGCCGTACCGTGTTGATCATGCCTGCACGCACGGTTGCGTAATGCTCGCTCTTATAGGTCGTAGGTTCGAGGTCTTGTTTTTTCTCCAACCGATCCCAGTCAATCGGCTCTCTCCTCTGCTCCCTCGCTTGTTGCGCAGTCCTCTGGTGTGTTTTTTTCCCATACGGCTTCTTCCCCTCGTGGATGCGATGGAGATCACTGATCAGTTTTTTCGGTACCCGCTTGGCATGGAGTTCACAGTCCCATAGGGCGTTCACATACCTGCTCCCGTATTTCTGGCTCATGTCATGTTCATTGGAGACCTGTCCTGATCCCCAGTCGTACATGGGAATCGCCTTGTAATATGCCATTGCATCTCGTTTCTGCTCTTCCAGTTCCTCTTGTGTCATCTTGATCGATCTGCGTTGTTTTTCGAGTTTCCTATATGCCTGGGCGACGTCAAATTCCTCCTCACTCATTTCCTTGCTCCTTCATCCGTCTTTGCATCTTCTTTCGCCTTCTTAACGGCAATCTGCAGGACAAAGCCCTGCCTCTGGTAGTCATTGATCCTTTGAATCACCTCTCTGTCTTTCTCCGTGAATCTCCGATGAAACCTGCTTCCCACGGATATGGATTGTACCTCCGGGAGAAACCCCTTCTCGTGCCACTCCCTGATCCTGTTTTTACTCACCCCGGTCTTTTCACTGACCTGGGTAATACTGCATGTTTTCTGTGTTTCTGGGTTCATGACTGAATCCTCCTTATTGTTTGATTTTGAGGAGCGATACTTCTTTCCCCTCACCTATATAAGGTTAGATAATTATCAATGAGCGGAACCGAATGATTCGCCCCTCACTATAAAAAGGTTAGTTTATTCAGGAGATGATTATGGGGTAAGGGAGGAATAGAGGTGTGCTGTGATAGGAGCACGGTTTCGTGAAAGGATTACGGAAGGTCTTATACCTGCAGTGGAGGAAAATTGGCTATGAATGGTTGTCAGAGATAGGTGCCAGGCAGAGCCAGGCAGTCCTGGGCACGAGATCTGTCTTTTAGCCTTATCATACTATTCGGTTTTTGAGATCGAGTGCCAGAATTGGGATTTGAGGGTAATCAAGAAAAGATGCCCGGTAGAGAGAAATCAAAGGAAATTTTATTACGAACTGATTTATTGGATTGTAATTAGATGTTAGAAGCAGGATTGAAAGCTCGTTAGGAAGTATTCTATCTCATCCTCATAGCAGTGGTCGCGATCGTTGCCTTCCTAATGGTGCATTTAGATATCACAGGTCTTGATGCCCTATAATTCTTACATGTTGGAGGTATCACCACATTTTGGGGGCATACAAAGCATTTGATCTATAGCAGGTATCCCAGGTTCTGGTCTGGAGATGCCATATCCAACATATTGTAGTTTTCAAATCAAAAAATTGTGACACCAAGGCTCCATAACAGAGAACTTCTTTCTTTGTTTCTATTCTTTTAGTCTCCAAATAATCATGAAAGTTTTACATACTACCTCCTTGTTAATACAATGTAAAAATTTGGTAACGTTCAAAAGGTTGTACATGATGACAATCTAATGGAGCGAATTTCAATATCAAAATAACCCTTAATACCAAGTTTCTCTTTCCAGTATTTCTCCCATTTTTCTCTTGAATATTGTCGTATCATAATCATCTTGGAGATATTAGTCACTGCTTTATCAGACCATCCCCAAGCTATCCTTTTAAGACGACGACCTATTTCTCGAAATACCCTTTCCAGTAAAGAGGTTGTCTTTGGGGCGATTATCCCTGTCTTGAGCCAGAGTTCTATGTTAGTAAACAGACGATCAGAAATATTCTCAAGATAGGATGCCCCATGCATGTAGCCCTTTTGATAAAAGGTCTTTATCAGCTCTTTGATCTCTAATTTGCTGGTTTCATATCTGGTTTTTACTTGCTCTTTGTCTTCCTCTTTAAGGATCTCAAAGTCACCTTCAGGAAGCTCTATGCCTATGAGCCCTTTTATTGTATCTGTGTCCGGCTGGCTGTCCTTTTTCTTCAGACCATCTTGCCAAAGGGCATGATAGAGTCCTCTGGGTCCATGCCAGGTGCATCGTTGGGACTCTGCCACATCAGAGAGGAAATCATCAAGCCCTGGTTCCCCATCATAGATAAAGGGGATATTATACGATTCTGCTTCTTTGATTCGTTTTTTTATAACAGACTCTATCTCCGGCCAGGATGTGTTGGTAAAACATCCAAGGGGCTCTACTCTTCCCTCTTTTGTAATGCCAATAACACTTCTGAGTTCTCCTTTATGGCCCTTTTGTTGTTTAATGCCCGTTGCGTCAGCCAGTATGGCTGATAGGTCTTCTGTTGAGACCGGCTCCTGAAATGTATTATCTATATCACTTCCACCCACGATGTTATGAATGCCGCCTAAGGATATATCTATGGATCTTCCATCAATGAGTCTTCTGTAGTTAGTGTCTATAACTGCCTCAATAATCTCATGCTCGAGGTTTGTCTCTTTGCGGGCATAGGGGCCTACATGTAACGCACTTAAGAGAGGGGAGTAAAATGCACCACAGTTTAAGCAGCGTGCCCTTCTCAGGGGTAGATCTAATGTTCCAAAGACCGTGGAAAATCGTCGGGGCTTACTGCGGTAGCCCCTTTTAGAAATCTTACGGCCACGGCAAAAACGTTGTTCAGGATCACCTTTTCTGACATGTCGCCCCAACCCCTTCCTGGATTTACTGGGGTATAGATCTGTATGGCTTAAGCGTTCAGCAATGATATCATCATAGCTTCTTACAATGTGCTCTAATATCTGGAGCATAAGAGGGTCTCGGAGCTCCTTTAACTTATAGACAATTTCATTTAACGTTACTTTACCTATTGCCATATTGTAGCGAAGTGTTATATGTATTGTGTGTTCCATCACGGTCTCTTTCTTTTAAGGTTTTTGTTTGGAAACTATAACCATAGAAAGAGATCGTGATTTAATCAATAAATTGTTTTTTCAGATACCCGCAGAAAAGCTCCCTCATGCTCCGACGAGCTATCCTTCAGGGGCCCATTCTCGCAGAGGGAACTTTTCTGCTATCACGTAGCTAATAACAATATTTGTGTTTGTGCAATTGGTTAATCATAAAAGAATTCCCCATGTACAACCTTTTGAACGTTACTAAAATTTTACTTCTCGCTGTTTCATATAGATTGTTTTTCTTTTGGCTTGAAAACGTTAGTACTTCGATTCGCAGGTACACTCACGTATTCTCGAAGGGGGGTGCTTGTTCTTGCTCACTAACTACTAAATCCTGAGTGAATGAATTCGTTGGCGAAGTTATGAATTAATGGATTTAGTCTGCTCCTTTTTTAATACCAATTTCAACACCGGTCCTCCTCCTCGATATGAACTGAGGAAGCTGACAAAATACACAGGTACAAGCAAAAACAGCACTGTAAACAACTGAGTAATAATATGAATGGATCTTCGACGTTTTCGGTTTCCTTTAAGTGCTTCATAAAATTCATTTTTTGGCCAACCCATAGCATTCAAGATACTCTGGAGCAGTCCATATGGCCCCTGCTCAAAACAAAGAGTGCTCAGTTTACTAATCCTGAGGTGAGTTTTGGCAATAAGATATTTGACCGATTTTTCATTAAAGTGATACTTATGCCAAGGAATGTCTAAATGAAACCAGTATCTTCTAAACCTGCGGGCTTCCAAACTTGAAAAATTTGGAACTGCAACTATTATGGCACCCTTTGAGGCAAGCAACGTATATAATCGACTCATAACCATCCGGGGGCTATCCATATGTTCCAGTGCATGCCAAATGAAAATAAGATCAAATACACCTTCCGGTAGATTTATCGTATTTAAATCACCT
>JAWOBA010000068.1:0-13499 GCA_046498285.1 Desulfatiglandales bacterium
AAAACAAGTAGCTGTCCTTTCTCCAACAACTGTATTAACTCAGCAACATTACCAGACTTTCTCAAACCGCTTTGATTCGTATCCTTTCAAAATTGCTTCCCTGAGTCGCTTCATTTCAAAGTCGCAGCAAAAAAGAATACTTCATGATTTATCTTTGGGGAAAATTGATGTTCTTATTGGGACACATAGAATCCTCGGTAATGATGTTATATTTAAAGATCTTGGCTTATTTATAATTGATGAGGAACAGCGCTTTGGTGTAAAAGACAAGGAAAAATTAAAAAAATATCGACAATCGGTTGATATCATTGCAATGACAGCAACGCCCATTCCTAGGACTCTCCATATGTCACTGATGGGAGTAAGGGATTTGAGTATTATAAAAACCCCACCTGCTGATAGACTCTCCATTCAAACATATGTGTCCAGATTTGATGAAAATGTTATATCACATGCGATAGAAAAGGAATTAGAGAGAGGGGGGCAAATCTTTTTTGTACACAATCGGATTCAAACCATTGAGAGAATGGCGGATACCTTAAGTAGACTTGTTCCCAATGCCAGGATTGGTATTGCCCACGGTCAAATGAAGGGGAGAGATTTAGAGAAGTCAATGATTAAATTTTTGGACAAGGAGACAGATGTTCTCGTATGCACTACTATTATAGATTCAGGTTTGGATATACCCTCAGCCAATACGATAATTATCAATAAGGCGGATCGTTTTGGCTTAGCTGAGATTTACCAGCTTAGGGGAAGAGTGGGCAGATCCAATATGAAGGCCTATGCATATCTCCTTATTTCAGATGGCTCCCATTTGACACGAGATGCAGAAAAAAGACTAAAAGTTTTGATGGATTTTTCTTACTTAGGGTCAGGAGTCAATATTGCCTTACATGATTTAAGGATAAGGGGAGGAGGAAATATTCTTGGTTTTTCTCAATCAGGGCATATCAAGGCCGTCGGTTATGAACTGTATCTAAAACTAATAGAACAGGCAATTACAGAGCTCAAGGGAGAGGTATGGCAAGAGGAGATTTTTCCTGAGATCAATACTGATTTACCGGTTTTTATCCCTCACAGCTATATTAAGGAGAGTGATGTCAGGCTGGATATATACAGACGCTTGTCAACCATTAAAGGAAAACATGAATTACATGAGATGGTGCGCGAAATTGAAGATAGGTTTGGCTCTTTGCCAAAAGGAGTGTTAAATCTTATTTCTATTATAAAAATCAGGATAGGTCTGAAAAAAATTGGCTCGCCAGGGTTGGATATTAAAGATGACTGCATGATCTTCTCCTTTTCCAGGGACACACAACTATCACCATCTAACCTGGTGGATATTGTTTCTCGTCATCCGAGTAATTTCTTGTTTTTATCTGATCAAAAACTTAAAGTCGTTAGCAAGAAAAAAGAAACCATTGCTACTCTTAGAGAGGCAGAAAAGGTCATAGATCAGCTTGCTGACTGTATCGGAAAAAATTAATGTAATTTTTTAATTTAATTAAAATATGTCATTCGTTTTTAATTTATATATTATTAATATTAATAGTATAAAATATTTTATATCTCCATTTCTCTGCTTCTTTCTTCTCTTTACCTCATCTGCCTGCTCTCCCAACGCAGAATCAAAGAAGGCAATTGTTATCAGAGTAGGAGATCAAGTAGTTACCGTGGAAGATATTGAGAGAGAGGTGAACATTGCCTCAATTGAAAATAGCATTTCTGAAAACAAAATATGGTCATCTATCAATGAACTGGTAAATCAAATGGTGGATGATTCTCTCGTGCTTGAATATGGAAAAGAACATGACATTTCCCTCAATAGGCTTGAATTGGAAAAGGCTGTACAAAATATTGTCAAGGATTATCCTGATGATAGCTTTGATGAAATGCTTTTATCTAAGTGCATAGATGTTACTGAATGGAAAGATAGGTTCAGCAAGCACCTCTTAATTAAAAAGATTATTAAGAAGCAGACTGAATCCCTGCCTCCTGCTTCACACCAGTCTATTAAATCTTACTATCAAGAGAACAAAGAGGATTTCTCACATCCTGCAAGGTCAAAATTTGTGCATATCATTACTAAAACGAAAAACGAGGCCGAGGCTCTTCTTAACCGGCTTAAAGAGGGAGAAGACATGAAAGAATTAGCTAAGGATAAATCTCTGCAAGATGGAATCTATATAGATTATGGTAAGGACTGGAAAACCAAGGATATACTTCCTCCCTCCCTATCTAATACTATCTTTTCAATTCCTATTGGTAAAATTAGTCAAATTATTCAAACTCCCTATGGCTTTCATATTATAAAAGTTCTGAAAAGGGAATCCCCAGGGGTAAAAGACATTTTAGAGGTTAAGAATGAAATAGAAAATAGGCTTCGTGCTAAAGCAATACAAAGGCTATATACAGCCTGGCTTCAAGAACTAAGGAACAGCTATTCTGTGACAATCAACCATGCCTTATTAGATAACCTAAGGAAGATTCATGAAAAAAACTAAGCCAAGTATCTTTTTTCACCTCGTGTTTATTGGATTCGTGTTAGCTCCCCATTGGGGATTAGCAGAAACCACAAACAGAATTGTAGCCAAAGTTAATGATGATATCATCACCCTCCATGAACTTAATGCCTCAATCAAAAGCTTAACCGGGTTAAGTTGTAAGGATTTGAAACTAAAAGATAAGGAAAAGTACCATGAAATACGCAGGGCCATTCTAGAAAATCTGGTCAATAAAAAAATTACAGAACAACAAATAACTAAATTAGGAATAAAAGTAACCACAAAGCAGGTAGATGAAGCGATTGAGAAGGTAAAAAGAGAAAATAACATTACACAGGAGGAATTAGTCGAAAGTTTAAAATCGGATGGTATAACCTTAAAGGAATATAGAGAAAAAATACAAAAGGAGATTGAACGCTTTCAGGTGGTAAATTATGAGGTAAAATCAAAGATAGTTATATCCGAGGAGGATATAAAAAAATATTACCAACTGCATTCAAAAGAATATGAAGAGGTCTCCCAAGTGAGGCTGGCCAGAATTTTCTTAAGGGTTAAAAGCCCAGGTGATAAGGAAGAGATTAATCATATAAAGTCTTCAGGATTGAAGATATTGCAAAACCTTGAACAAGGCAATGATTTTTCTGAATTGGCAAGAAAATATTCTCAGGGCCCAGCAAGCCAAGAGGGAGGTCATTTGGGGTGGATAAAGACAAGCCAGCTTGAACCCGTATTACGAAAAACAATCAATAAACTTTCTGTTGGAGAACATACTGATTTACTTTCTGCTCCATCAGGATTTCAGATAATAAAATTAATAGAAAAAAAAGAGGGCGGGATCAAGCCTTTTGAAGAGGTCAGGGATACAATCCATTCCAAATTATTTAAGGAAAGGGTAGAAAAAAGATATGCTATGTGGTTAAATGAATTAAGAAAGGAATCTTTTATTAAACTCACATTTTAATATGGAAAATTTTTCTAACGATACAGGGGAAAAGAAAACACCCGAAGATATTAGCCTGGGTAGTCTTTTTACAAAATCGAGAGAAGAGCGCCATATTGAATTTGATGAGATAGTCAAGGCCACAAGGATAAGAAGACTTAATCTTGAAGCAATAGAAAATGAGGAGTGGAGTAAACTGCCTTCTCCGGTCTTTGTCAAAGGCCTTTTAAAATCTTATGCCGAATTTTTAGGGCTAGACAAAGAAACAGTCCTACAGCTTTATAATAAGATTACCTCTTTTCAAAAATCTACACCGGAAGCGCCGAAGAAATCAAGACCACCATCAGGAGACAGACACTATCTTGTCATTATTATTTCTCTTTTGGTAGCGGCCCTTATTGTTGCGCTTATGTATTTAAGCAAAGGCAATATTTCAATTATTGAGAAAGCGGTTCAGTATTTTGGGACACAAAGCCCTGTAGAAAACAAGGAGGATATATCAGCAAGGGAGGATATAGAAAAAAAAGAGGGTATTACAAAAGAAAATTCTGTAAAAAAAGATACTATAGAACAAGATGATATGGAAAGGGAACCACTACTATTAAAGGATGAAGGAGTGCGAGATGAGATGCAGGAAACTGCTGGAAAATCTCAAACGGATGGTGATACCATAATGCTTAAGGAGCCAATTAGTCCGATTGAGAGAAAAGAGGAAAAACCTCTCTTGCCAAAGCTTATACTTACTGCAGACGTCATAAGCCTTACGTGGGTTTCCATCTCTATTGATGATCAACCACCTAAAAAGTACCTTCTTCAGCCAGGGCAAACACCTCGATGGACGGCAAATAAGGATTTTAATGTTTTGGTAGGTAATGCAGGCGGAATTGATTTTTTCCTTGATGGAAAGGAGGTTGGGGAAATCGGTAATGAAGGACAGGTAGTAAGGATAAGGTTTCCAGAAGAATAGGAGAGTTATATAATAAAAGTAAGCTGACAATTATGCTGGGGGGTTAATTGACAAATATATATGATATCTTTAAGGAAAGAGGCTTCGTTGAACAGGTAACCGATGAAAATATGCTCAAAGACCTATTGGAAAAACCCATTACCTGCTATATCGGCTTTGACCCAACAGCAAAAAGCCTCCATATTGGTAGCTTGCTTCCTATTATGGCCCTTGCCCATATGCAAAGAGAAGGTCATAGGCCAATAGCCTTGGTCGGAGGGGGAACCTCTCTTGTGGGAGATCCCAGTGGTAAGGATGAAATTAGAACTGTTATGACAAGGGAGAAGATTGATGCTAATGCTGAGGGTATTAAGAGACAACTGTCCCACTTTATTGATTTTACTAATGGAAAGGCCCTTATGCTCAACAACGCTGACTGGCTTGCCCCTTTAAATTATATAGATTTTTTAAGGGATATAGGCAGACATTTTAGCGTAAACAGAATGTTAGCAGCTGAAAGCTACCGACAGAGGCTGGAGACTGGTCTCAGTTTTTTAGAATTTAATTATATGTTGCTTCAAGCTTATGATTTTTGGTGGTTATTTAAAAACTACGATTGTCTTCTGCAGATGGGAGGAAATGATCAATGGGGGAATATCTTGGCTGGTGTTGATTTGACAAGAAGAATTGAAGGCAACATGATCCATGGCCTCACCTTTCCCTTGATAACTACTGCTGATGGTTATAAGATGGGGAAAACTCAGAAAGGTGCCGTATGGCTTGATCCTGAATTGACATCTCCCTATGAATATTATCAATACTGGATAAATACAGATGATGGAGATGTAAAAAGATTCCTTTCTTATTTTACATTTCTTCCTATGGATGAGATTGAAAAACTTTCTCGTTTCAAAGATGAACAATTGCGAGTAGCAAAGGATGTTTTAGCATATGAGGCCACAAAAATATGTCATGGTCAAGACGCAGCGAATACGGCACGAAGTTCTGCCAAACAGCTATTCAGTAAAGGTTTCATTGAAGACATTGAGGGGATTCCCACATACTATCTGGCAATGAATGATTTAGCTAAAGGAATTGAGGCCTACATTCTCTTTCAAAAAACCGGCCTTTGTAAGACAAGGGGCGAGGCAAGGAGGTTAATATCCCAGAAAGGTGCCTATATAAATGGGAAAACAGTACCATCCTTTGAAACATTAGTTGGGCCGAATGATATCCAGAGTAACATCATTTTGTTAAGAGCAGGGAAAAAGAAATACCTCAAGGTTCAAATTCAAGACTCATAATGTAATTAATTGACCCCCAACCACTGGAGCTCAAGTTCATCCTCAATATTTCCTCCAAGGGATTTTCCCGGTAAAAAAACATGAAAAAGAAAAAAGAAGAAAATAGTCAAACAGAACAAGTTGATCAATCAACAGATACCCAGCATGATCTAATGCCTGTTCCGAAAGAACATGATGGTTCCTTAGTCGCATATGATCCTCTGCAGCTATATTTATGGGAAATTCGGAGGTATAAGCTTCTTACCAAAGACGAAGAGATAAAGCTTGTTATGAGATATAGACAAAAAAATGATCGGGAGGCAGCCCATAAGCTTATTCTATCGAATCTAAGATTAGTAGTAAAAATTGCAATGGATTTTCATAGGTATTGGATGAAAAACCTTATGGATTTAATCCAGGAAGGAAATGTTGGCTTAATGCAAGCAGTAAAAAAATTTGATCCATATAAAGGCATTAAATTCTCTTATTATGCCTCATTTTGGATAAAGGCATATATCCTTAAGTTTATCATGGAGAATTGGAAGCTAGTAAAAATCGGAACCACCCAGTCTCAAAGAAAACTCTTTTTCAACCTTGCAAAGGAAAAGGAGAGATTGTTGTCATTAGGCTATGATCCTGAACCCAAACTCCTTGCAGAACGATTAGATGTAAAAAATCATGAAATAGTAGAAATGGCGCAGCGAATAGGTGGATGGGAGCTTTCTCTTGATGCGCCCGTTAGAGAAGATTCGAAGCAAGATTATGGCTCTTTTCTGCCCTCCCCAGAAATTGATATCGACCAACAGATTTCTCTAAAAGAGAGAAAAGGGTTACTACGGGAAAAATTAGAGGAATACAGAAAAACTCTTTCAGGAAAACATCGAGATATATTTGATAATAGAATATTAGCCGAACAGCCATTGACCCTTCAGGAGTTGGGAGATAAGCACAACATTTCAAGGGAAAGGATTCGACAAATTCAGGAGAAAATCCTTAAAAATGCCAAAAAATGGTTGACTGCAAATATACCCAATTTTGAAGAAGATTTTTCTGGGATTTTAGATGAATAGACAATGTCAATGGTTAGTTGCAGGTATTTCTGTGTATTTCTATAACCTAGATACTCAGGGTTTCTTTCCCGAGAAACAGAATGATTAAAGAGCATGGGAATGTTTTTTACCCGCCAAAATGTGGGTGCATTTACAATATGCCCTTTTGAGCATCTTGAGCAGATATCTTTCAACAGATAATTGTCGACTTACAATGGACAATACCAATGAATAAAACAAGAAAAAGAATATCTATCTTACCTTTGTTTGTTCTGATGCTATCCACGCTGGCTTGTGCAGCGGTGGAGGAAATATTTCCCACAAAACAACTTCCTGCTTTACCAGGAAACACTAATCACAAAAAAGATTTTGTCCAATATGCCTATCAAAATTATGCCTTCGCCAGTATAGCTATAACACATGGGAACCTAAAAGATGCGGAAGTCTATCTAAAAAAGGCCTTGGAATATGACAAAGATTCCCCATACTTGCTTATGAAATTGTCTGAAGTGTTGATTGAAAGCGGGGAGCTTGAAAATGCCTTACATTTTGCTGAAAAGACAGTTGACCTAACACCCAGCAATATTAAGGCACGGGGGATTCTGGCAGAAATTTACTCTCGGCTAAAAAAATTTGACCTCGCTATATCCCAGTATAGGGATATCCTGAAACAGGATCCAAATAACGGGACAGTAAGGCTTTATATATCAACACTATTTATAGAGTTGAAAAAATACGACCATGCACTAAATGAGCTATCAATTCTCCTGGAGAAGGATCCTGAGCTGGCAATAGGACATTATTATAAGGGAAGAATAAACCTGGAACTTGAGGTATATGAAAAAGCAGAGAAGGCATTTCTTAAGGCACTCGAAATAAATCCCAGTTTCCTTCCAGCCCTCTTGGATTTAGCAGCGCTGTTCAATAAAACAGATAATATTGATATGGAAATAGAAACCTATAAAAAAATAGCACACAGCTACCCTAATAATACGAGAGCCAGGGAAAGACTTATTACTCTTTACTACAAGGTGGGCAAAGACGAATTGGCTGAAGAGCATATGGATGAATTAAAAAAGATACTAGCCCCCGGGGATCTGAAGAGGAAAAGGCTTGGACTTATATACCTCAAACATGGAAAATTGAGCGAGTCTATTGCAGAGCTTACATCAATAGTATCTGCACGGCCAGATGATCAGGAGGCGAGATATTACCTAGGAACGGCCCTGGAAGAGAATGGAAATTTGGAAAAAGCCTATCAAAACCTTGATTCTATTACCCCTGATAGTAATTATTTTATAAATGCTCAGATGCGTATGGCCTATATCTTGGAACAGCAAAAAAAACCTGATAAGGCCATAAACCTCCTTAAACAAACCATTAATCATACGAAGAACGATCCCCAACTCTATTTGATGCTGGGCTCCCTCTATGAAACCATAGATGAATTTCATAATGCTATGAATATCTTAAAGGAGGGATTGAGAACCAACAAGAAAAATACGGACCTTCTATACAGACTAGGTATTGTATTGGATAAACTAAAAAGGAGTGAAGAGTCTATTCAGCAAATGCAAATGGTAATAAAGATAAATCCTGAGCACGCCGATGCCCTTAATTACATTGGCTATACCTATGCTGATAAGGGTATTTATCTTGATAAGGCACAAGAGTTAATTAAAAAGGCTCTGCAGTACAAACCCGAGAGCGGTTATATAATTGATAGCCTTGGATGGGTCTACTTTCGGAAAGGACTGTATGATAGGGCCCTTATTGAGTTGAAAAGGGCTATCAAGCTTGCCCCTGAGGATCCGGCTATTAATGAGCATCTTGGTGATGTCTATTTCAAAAAAAAGGACTATGAAAAGGCATTAAAAATTTACAAAAAGGCGCTTTCTCTTAATGAAGCAAATTACGAAGCTCTCAATAAGAAGATCAAAGCTGTTATGGAGCATTTGAAAGGGAATGTGCCTTGATATTATATAAAATCTGGAACACTGTTTTATCCTGTCTGTCTATTTTTCTTTTCACCCTTTTTTTCGGGTGTGCTTCCCTTGCACCATTTCCGCCGGGTAAACCTTTCTCTCAACAAGATACCGTCCGACTCATTTCAAACCTTCAGGATCAAGAGGGGAAAACACTGAGCTTTCAAGGGATTGGAAAATTGAACCTTAAAAAGGGGGAAGAGGCGATAGAAACAAGTTTTTTTGCTGTTGGCTCTAATACTTCCAAGATAAGACTCGAAATTACTCATCCCTGGGGAAGACCCCTCCTCCATATGGTGGCGGACAAAACGGATGTTTCAATATTATCCCTTACTGATAAGAAATTTTTCAAAGGCCCCCCAAATGCTTTAGGCATAAAACATTTTTTCCTTGATGGTATAGATCTGGATTTAGCATTGAAGATTTTTTCTGCGAGTATACCAATGCTACCCGCACCAGGTGGGGCAGTTAGTTTGAACCCCCTTGAAATTTCTCTTTATAATAAGGAAGGTGAGCTTGTAGAAAAAATTACTTTTTACTCAGGAACCCTTCTCCCAAAGTCCATCTATTTACCAAACAAAGGGCTTACAATAATTTTTTCAGAATTTAAGCAAGGAGATGTGGGGCCTCATCCATTAAAAATAGAGGTCCTAAGCGAAAATAAAGACCAATTGGTTATGATACATTATAAGAGCCTAACATTCAATAAACCAGTCCCAAAAGAAATTTTTCAATTGAACCCACCACCAAATTTTGAGATCATTAACCTGAATAATAGCTAATGGTTGAAACGTTATCAGCTTAGTGATTAAATTAACGATAATCTCTATTGCCTAGATTACACACCAACACGATAAACCCAATGAACACAACAAGTTCAATAATGTTTGTGGCTGATACAATGCTTGGAAAGTTAGCCAGATATTTACGAATTATGGGTTACGATACCTTGTACCAGCCAAAATATTCAGATCAAAAATTAGCTGAGTTGGTTAAGGAGGGAAGGATTCTCCTGACCAGAAACAATGCGATTATCAGGAATTATTCACATGCTATATTCATAAGCCACGATCTGGTGAAAGATCAATTAAAGGAGCTTGACAACACACGAAGCCTTACACGGGATCTGAGAGACTGGTTTACCAGGTGTCTTGAATGTAATTCACCTTTATCTAAGGCTGAATTAGATTCAGCAAAGCAAAATGTCCCTGATTTTATTTTCTTTACGTATCATGAGAAGATTGTGTTTTGCCCAACTTGTCACCGATATTACTGGCCAGGCACTCATAGAGAACGGATGATAGAAAGACTGAAAGATTGGGGATTTTGAATCAATGTTTAGCAACATCATTTATGTTATTATTGTGTTGGTACTATTTCAGTTCAATTATCCTACCGAGGGTCTATTCAGATCGCCTGTAATTCCCATTTTTATTATCTTGTTAGTCTGGCTCAATTTTGCACTCTACTGCAGATATCATTTCTCCAGGCTAGTAGATTTCTATAGAGATAATTCCAGCAGTTTTGCTCAAAGCAGGGTAAGTTCTTCCTATCAATTGGCAATCACGAAACTATCCATTTTATCCATATTCATATTCGCCCTATGTGTTTACCTTCTCAATCTAAAATACTGGCTTCTTGCAATCCCTGGCTTTGCTACTTTTTCAATTCTGCCGAGCGCTGTGGCAATCTTCATCTTTTTTGTCTTTCTTTTTACCATCTGGTATTATGCCTATCCCGCTTATTGTGTTATCTTTCCATGTTCGGTCACAAGATTGGTCTATGTAGCATCAAACATAAAACTCAATGTTCCCATTCTTTTTCCTTGGGCAATCCTTACTATTTGCTACGACATAATTGGCTTCCTTGCATCGCCCTCTTTAAAGAAAATCTTTGAAAATGAGATCGGTCAATTTATATTTTTTACTGTATTTCTGATACTCATTGTACTATTCCTCCCCCCCCTTATCAAATATTGGTGGGGGTGCAGCAGCCTTCCTCAGACAGAAAAGAAAGAAGGCATAACAAATTTCCTACGGAAGTCTGGTTTTAAATATAAAGACATTTTACGATGGCCTATTTTAGAGGGCCGTATGATGACCGCTGGTGTTATGGGCCTTGTGCCCCGGTTTAGGTACATCCTCATAACAGATTCCTTATTAAATATCCTTTCAGGGGAAGAGCTCAATGCGGTGATGGCCCATGAAATAGGCCATATAAAATATAAGCACATTCTTTTCTACATCCTTTTTCTCTTAGGGTATATGGCTCTTTCCATTGGCCTGCTTGATGTCCTCTTCTACGCAATGGCAGCTCATCCCTGGTTATTCGACTTATTACAGAGCCAAAAAGAGGTTCAGATAGGGATATTCTATTCATTCTTCTCCGTGCCGGTGATATTGAGTATCATCCTTTACTTCCGATATATCATGGGATTTTTTATGAGGAATTTTGAGCGCCAGGCAGATCTCTATTCAGCTAAACTCATGGGCACACCTAAACCCACTATTATGTCGCTTGAAAAGATTGCACATGCGAGCGGTCAACGGCGAGATGATCCATCCTGGCACCATTTTAGCATTGCTGAAAGAATTGATTTTTTGTGGAGGTCCTTGCAGAATCCTCAATTAATCAAACGCCATTCAAGGCGTTTAGCGCTATTCCTGATTGCCTTTTTCATGCTTATTAGCTCTCTCGGATACGCACTAAACTTTAGTCCCCTGAAGAAAAATATTGAACATATAAGTCTTACACATATCTTGAATCGGCAGCTTATTGACTCCCCAGAATGTATCGAAACCTACAAAGGACTTGCACATATCTATCACAAAAGAGGGGACCTCTCCAAGGCCAGGTGGGCATATGAAAATATCCTCAGGCTCGATCCTAACGATGAAATGGCATTGAATAACCTTGCATGGATTTTAGCTACCGCTCAAGATACAGAACTTCTTGATTACCCAAGGGCACTGTTATTGGCTAAACTGGCTGCTGATATAGAAAGGTCACCAACCTTTTTAGATACCTTAGCTGAGGCTTACTATGTAAATGGATTACAAGAAAAGGCAATACAGACTATAAAGGAGGCATTGGACAAGGCATCTGAAAACAGAAAATATCTTGTTAGTCAATTGGAGAAATTTAGAAAGGGGGAAGACAATCAAAGGAGATGAATAAAAAATGCTTAAAATGAGCCCGCTATCTACCAATCGAAACCGAAAAGAGGCCAGGACATTTGATGTAATTTGAACATACAATTGGATCTAACGAGACCTTTGCATAACCCCTCTTGATCTAAAGACAATGGGCTTTTTTTCAGTTCCGAGGCTCTCGGGTTGGTCTTTTCAGCAACGTATCCATGGGGGAGTTTTGCCCCCTCCGCATTGCCCCGATAAATCGGGGCCTGCGGGTTCCCCCACTGATACGTTACAAAAAGACGGCACCCTTCCACCAGTCACTTCAAAAAAGTCCATCGTCTTTTTGGGAATGGTGAAAATCGCCGGGTTTTTCATAGGTCTCGGGAAGACTATCGACATACCATACACGCTGTAAAATGAGTGATTCTTTTAACCCCGAGCACAATGACTGGCGATTA
The DNA here is from genome assembly GCA_046498285.1 of Desulfatiglandales bacterium. Lineage (GTDB taxonomy): Bacteria > Desulfobacterota > DSM-4660 > Desulfatiglandales > B25-G16 > B33-G16. Next base: position 12,306 of record JAWOBA010000068.1, read on the forward strand.
CCAGACTTACCTTTTCTTTTCTTTCTTCATCATTAAATGGAAGATTATCGTCAAGATAGTTGAGGAAAATCTAATTTATCCCGTATAAGCCGGATAAAATCATCTAAAAATGAGGTGCGTATCCAGTTTCTATAATCCTGTCCCAAAAGCTTTCCCGTGTCGCGAAGTATCTTATTTCTATCCGCCCCTTCTACAACGTGCACCATTGCCTGATAAAATTCTTTATTGCCGGCAAAGGCCTCCTTTATCAGCGATTCTTTTAAGGGATAGCCATGATCCAGGATGAACCACGCGTCGAATATATCCCTTCCCGCCTGCCTATCCAGGAAGGTGAGGAGTTTTTCCGTCATCAAAAACGAGGGTTCCAGGGTAAGAATCGGTACCCCCCTGAAGGATTGGATTGTAGTTTCAAGTTCCTTTTCCCTCGTAGAGATTTCAATCTTCACCCGAAAACGTCTCTCCGGCCCGGCGAACCGGAGCTCCGATAGAACGGTGAAGTATTTAATCGCTACATCGGTTATCTCCCACCTCCTCTTTACAAAAAGCCCTGTTAAGGATCCCATAAGCTCCTGGGATGAACTACCTGGGAGAGCATCATAGTCTATGTCCTCAGAGTAACGGGGAAGACCATAGAAAAGCTTTAATGCAGTTCCTCCTTTGAATGCGATTTGAGAGCCGGCCCGGGACTTGGCAACGGCCTGCACCACCTCTATGATCGTCTGTTCCCTGAACTGGTTAAAAAAATCCTGTTTACTTGGCTTCATAGCTCTGCTCCATGAATTCGCGGAGCAATTTCCTCACTGGTCCGGGATAATAGCTGCTGTAGTATCTGATCAGCTCATTATCAACTTTTCCCGTATCGACATCCCCCGGCAAGAGCTCGATCAAACCCTTGCTTTTCATATAAAGCGAGTCCAGAAGGGCCTTCTCAGGCTCAGTAATAAAGAAATATAAACGGAATGGTCGCGCGATCGGTGCGAGCGAGGCTGCCGGCCTGGCTTGGGTCAGCGCCCTTCTCGGAAAGCTCCCAGTCCCCCTCCCAGCTCGCCGTTCCTGTAACCGGCGTGGTCGAACGCGATCGCGGACAGCGGAGGGTCGCGCCGTTGCGACGCCTGCGGCGCGGGAGGGCACGCGGCCGACGCCGCGTTCTGCCGGCGCTGCGGGACGCGGCTTCCCGGCGAGGCGGAAGAGGGC
>JAWOBA010000251.1:0-3153 GCA_046498285.1 Desulfatiglandales bacterium
GCGGCTGGGGAAAGTTCGTTCACGGCACAGGATTTAATCTTGGAATACCTGGTATTCTTGGTTTTGGCTATCGTAATCCAGAGCGGTAGGGGTGAAAAGGGAAAAGTGCGAAGGTACAAGCTGAAAGCTGAAAGCTCAAAGCGAAGAAGATCAAAGATCCCAGCTGGAAAAAGCTGAAAGCGGGAAGAAGCGGGAAGAAGCTCCCCGGTGAAACCCCTGTCTTCGTCAGGGAGCCCTGCGGGCTGTTTCACGGGGCAAACCTGCCCGCCATCGCGAGCCTGCGCTCCCTCAGGCGAGGCGGGCGGGCAAAGCTGAAAGCTGGAAAAAGCTGAAAGATAAAAGATGAGAGGGCAGTGGTGAGTGGTGAGTGGTAGCGAAGCAAGGGGGAAAGGTTCATGGTTAAAGAACGCATAGGCAACAGTAACCATTCTCCAATGGAGATATCGATGTATGACTGAGGATAATAGTACCAACCATGCCAGGGAAAGGGCTGTGGGGCGGCCCATATCCTATGACACAAACCTCCCTTCCACCGAGTTTCGGGATGCCATACCTGAATGGGAAGGAGAGGAAATCCATCTGCGTGACTACCTGGAGGTAGTAATTCGGCGCAAATGGCTGATTATCAGCATCCTTTTTCTGGTCTTTATCTCTGCCCTTATTTATTCCCTTTCAGCCACCAAGATATATAAGGCATCGGTATCCATTGAAGTGGTGCCTGCTGACCAGAAAATAACCAAGTTTGAAGAGGTTGCCGCCAGCCAGATTCATTCCAAGGAATTTTATCAAACCCAGATTGATCTCCTGCGCGATAAGGCCCTTGCTATTCGTGTTATTGATAGGCTGGAGCTAGGAAAACATCCATTGATGGCTGAAAAGCCCGGGGACGAGGAGGAAAAATCGGATATAGTCTCCAGTATAAAGGAGGCGATTACTTCATTCTTGTCCAAAAATCAGGAAAAAGAGCCCCAGGTTCCCCTGATTGCCGAAGAAACCCTCAAACAGCAGCGCCTTATCAATTTTGTCCACAGCAACCTGGATGTTTCACCAAAGAGAAATTCCATGATTATCGATCTTTCCTTTTCCTCTCCGGATAGACACCTGTCCCAAACCATGGTTAATACCATTGCAGAAGAATTTATCCACTGGCAAATGGATAAAAAGCTCGATGCCTCTCAACTGGCGCGTGATTTCCTCATGAAACAGATCGACCGGGCAAAAATCAACCTGGAAAAGGCCGAAGAAGAACTAAACCGCTTTGCCAAACAGGCCGGCATTGTCTCCCTGGATTCCAAACTCAACATCGTGTATCGTCAGCTCGAGGAACTCAACTCCGCGCAGGCATCAGCTATAGCAGAGCTGATCAGAAAAGAGGCCGTGTATGACCAGGCCATGATAGATGGCGCTTCCACGTTACCCCAAGTTTTAGAAAGCTCAATGATATCTAATTTAAAGGCAACATATGCCCAGCTTCGCTCTGAGTATGAAGATCTCACCGTTACCTTTCGTGATGAATATCCCGAGGTCAAGGCCTTAAAGATGCGGATGGATAGCATCAACGAGAGAATTCAAAATGAAGAGGCAAAGATATTCTCTGCCATTAAGAATGATTATGAAGCAGCTTTGAAAAAGGCCAATGCTATGCAGGAGCGTGTCATCAGCCAGAAGCAGTCCGCTATGGCCCTTAATGAACGGGCCACGCAATATAAGATTATGGAAAGGGAAGTAGAGACAAATAAACATATCTATCAAAGCCTTCTCCAGCGTGTAAAGGAGATTGAGTCCATGGTGGGTGTCTCTTCCGGTAATATCCATATCGTCGGCCCTGCATCCCTCCCCATCTTGCCCTTCAAGCCGGATGTGTCACGGAATCTTCTGCTGGCTATTTTCATCGGTTTAGCGCTCGGTATTGGTGGTGCCTTTTTTCTGGAGTATTTTACCGATACCATTACCAATCCGGATGAGATTTCAGATCGTTTTCAGATACCCATTCTTGGCGTAGCTCCATTGGAAAAAAACCTTACCTACCCTATTGAAAGGTCTTTTGTATCAAATCCCCGGAGTCCTTTTTCCGAGGCACTGCGAACCACCAAGGTATCCATCCAGCTCTCTGGAACTGACCCCCACCCCAAAAGTATTTTGCTTACCAGTACCATCCCGGGCGAGGGAAAAACCACCCTAGCCTTAAACCTGGGGCAGACCTTTGCCGCGGCGGGTGAAAAGGTTATATTAATTGACGCTGACCTGCGCAATCCCCAGCTCCGTAGACTGCTCATTCAAAAAAAGAATACCAATCATCGCGGGCTCTCTACCTTTTTGGCCGGGCTGGATGGCAAAAAGGGCTATATTTTTCAAACCGGTATCCGCAATCTTCATCTCATGCCATCCGGGCCTATCCCTCCCAACCCCGTGGAATTGCTGGCATCAAATCGATTTTCAAAATTGATTCGATATCTTGGGGATCATTATGACCGGGTCATTTTAGATGGACCGCCACATCAAGGCTTTGCCGATACCCTTGTACTGTCACAGCATATCGGCGGCATTATTTTGGTTAGCAGTATGGGAGATACCACCCGGGGAGCACTACGTCTATTTAAAAAGAATATAGGCAATGTGCATGGGACCATTCTGGGGTGTATCATCAATAAGGTATCAAAGGCCAAAGGATACGGGTATCACTCCTACTACAAATATTATAGTTATTATAACTATAAATACGCAGAGAATAAAAAAATGAGGCTTAAAAGGCACCTGTCCATAAAGGGCTCCTGAGCCTTAAGACCTTTGCATAACCCCTATTAATCTAAAGACGATGGGCTTTTTTTCAGTTCCGAGGCTCCCGGGTTGGTCTTTTCAGCACCCTTCTCTCCGAGCGGGAGGCTCTACGAGCCGGAAGCCACCAGTCACTTCAAAAAAGTCCGTCGTCTTTTTGGTGATGGTGAAAATCGCCAGGTTTTTCAAAGGTCTCGCCTTATCTCGTCATGTAGTTTTCGCGCTTCGAGTTATCCGTGAAAGATAAAAATACCAATATTCTAGAAGATTCGGAACTTCTAAGCCACTTTGTTGCCCAGGTCTTCCGTATCCATGATACGCCATCTCTTATTCAGGTGGTGGCAGGAGATGTGAACTATTTGCTTCTCACGAGCGCCA
>JAWOBA010000261.1:0-20610 GCA_046498285.1 Desulfatiglandales bacterium
TATATACCGGTCGCGGATGAGTTTCTCCGCCGCGAGTCCGACCAACGGGAGGACGGCTTGCGTGGGGCAGCTTTCCATCCGGAAGAATCCAACCGCCTGAAATATACCGCCACGTTTTTTTCCCGGGGCCTGACGTTCGCCGATCGGCTAAACCGTTACGCATTTTCAAGGTAACTTGGGCTGTCTGCTTCCGGCTCGGAGAGCCTCCCGCTCGGAGAGAAGGGTGCTGAAAAGACCAACCCGAGAGCCTCGGAACTGAAAAAAGCCCATCGTCTGTAGATAAATAGGGGTTATACAAAGCTCTCTTTAAGGATATATTCACACCTTCCGATCATTCTCGCTATTTCTCAACTGCTCTGAAAGACACGTGTTAGGATGCTTAGCAAAAACTGAGCAGACATAAATCAGTCAATTATTCACTCAATATTTTTTCCCTTTCGAGAGTTTCATTTTTCTTTTGATGCACAGCAACCGGTCCTTTTGATATGTACTTTTTAAGCAAATTCATTACGGAAGTGAGTTTTAAGAAGTGTTATAAATTTTGTCATAATCTCAAAATATCTTTTTATTGACTTTGTAAGGATTTTGAGAATATATAGTAAAATCTGAAATTCAGCTTTCATGGCGTTTGTTGGGTTCGCCTTATGTGTTGGAAGCTCCAGATTACTTGATATTTTTTATACTATTGACAAACTCGTAAAATGACTTTTTCCGAAGCCATCATTGTTGACTTCCTTAACTTTAAATACTTTTACCACATAGATCTGCCTGCCCTGATACAATTGCGGTGGGCAAGCTTATGTCGGGATTAAATATAGGTACTTATTATGATAGATGTTCAAAATCAAAAAGATGATCGCAATATTAATATAGATAAGGTTGGGATAAAAGACATCAAATATCCAATAAAGGTTCGAGACAAAGAAATAAAAAGCCAACAGACTGTGGCCTCAATTAATATGTATGTTAACCTTCCCAAAGCTTATAAAGGTACACATATGAGTCGGCTTATTGAGATTCTGAATGAACATGATAGGAGTATCTCCATTCATAATTTCTCAGATATTCTTTCAACCATGAAAGAAAGGCTCAATGCTGAAAGTGCACACATAGAAATATCCTTTCCATACTTTATAATGAAAAGCTCGCCCGTTACCCATAGTCAGGGCCTAATGGAATATCAATGCACATTTAAAGGTAATCTCAATAAAGAGAAGGACCTGATAGTGGTAATAAATGTGCCAATAACCACCCTCTGTCCATGCTCAAAAGAGATAAGTGATTTTGGTGCCCATAATCAGAGAGGGGAGGTCAGATTGCAGGTTAGATTTAAAAAATTTGTATGGATAGAGGATTTGATTAAGTTAGTAGAGGAGACTGCATCCAGCGAGATATATTCTGTATTAAAAAGAGAGGACGAGAAATATGTAACTGAAAAGGCATATAAAAACCCTAAATTTGTAGAGGATATTGTCAGGGATGTAGCACAACGAATTGAACGTAACCCGAATATAACATGGTTTGCCGTTGAGTCAGAAAATTTTGAATCGATTCACAATCACAATGCATATGCATACATAGAGCGATATCAAAATGAATCATAGTTTTGTAGGTCTAATTCTCGATATTGTTTCAAGGAGTAAGGCATGTCTGATGAATTAAAAAAGATGTACAGAACGGTAATGGATGACCATTTCCCTTCTCAGATAACAATAAGTTTTGGAGATCAAAACCTTATCTACAGGAAAAGGGCCTGGAAAATACCTGATGAAACCTCAGGTGAGTTGATCGAAAAAGGACTCAGGTATGGAGAAAATCCAGGCCAGGAAGCAGCCCTTTATGAGCTGGTAAATGGAAACCTCATACTTGGTGAATGTCACTATATTGAATCGGGTAAAGGATTGGTTTCAGCCATAGCAGAAGATCAATTGATCCAAAGTGGAAAACATCCAGGAAAGACCAATTTAACAGATATAGATAATGCCCTTAATATATTAAAATACCTTTCTCTCAAACCGGCTGTAGTAATTATTAAGCATAATAATCCTTGTGGTGTGGCCTATGGATCAAAGGTTGCAGACGCCTATCAAAGGGCAAACATGGCAGATAGAATAGCAGCTTTTGGCGGCTGCGCAGTCTTTAACAGGCCTATTGATAAAGAGGCAGCCCAATTGATTAGTGATAATTATCTCGAGGTTGTGGTTGCACCGGAATTTGAAGACGAAACCATACCTATTCTCAGTAAGAGTTCGAATCTCAGGATTATCAAAATCAGCAAAATCGATAGATTAACTGAATATATAGAGAAACGTTTCATTGATTTTAAAAGCCTTATTGATGGGGGAGTGATACTACAACAATCACCAATCAATACGATAACATCACCGAATGATTTTGAAATGGCATCGGCTGAATATAAAGGAAAACGATATACCATTGCCAGAAAGCCCACAAAAGAGGAATATGCTGATATGCTCTTTGGTTGGCAGGTGGAACAGGGTATTACCTCTAACTCGGTCATCTATGTTAAAGATGGAGTAACAATTGGTATCGGCACAGGAGAGCAAGATAGGGTAGGAGTGGCTGAAATAGCAATTTATAAGGCCTATACGAAGTATGCAGATTCTCTCTGTTTTACCAAGTTTGGTATTCCATACAAAGAATTAGAAGCAGAGATAATTAAGGGGAACAAGGATGCTACGCTAAAGGAAGAGATTGATAAGGCAACTACAGTAGAACACGGCGGACTCATAGATTCTACCATGGTGTCTGATGCATTTTTTCCTTTTAGAGATGGAGTTGATGTAGCCATAAAGGAGGGAATAAGAGCCATTGTTCATCCAGGAGGCTCGTTAAGGGATTTTGAATCTATCGAAGCCTGTAATGAAGCCAATCCTCAGGTAACCATGGTATTTACGGGACAGAGGGCATTTAAACATTAAACTGTATTCTTACAAAAAACGAAATCATGGGGTCCAAAAATAGCATGTCTCCTCTTTCGGATTTATCATTAATAAACTGACCCTTGCTCATTATCGTTATTGTTCATAAATACTATCATTTCAATCTTGACTGCGATTTTTCTCTTCCTGAACCAATCTGAAAAATAAACAGTACCCTGAAATTGTTTCAACACTAACTGATTCATTATATGGTAATTTAGGGGAGTTGATTCATCGAATGTTTCAATCCAGGCAGTCAAAACTAAGGGTTGTTCCCATTATGGCGGGTAAAAAAGATCATATCATGTATAATGATAGTTGAAGAGTTCAATTGGAGGTGCATTCAACATCCTGCAAATCCGATGCATACATACGAATTTTGTATATCGGTCTGAAACAGTCTTATTTCTATGAGATTATTGATGGAATATTTTTTACAAAAATGAAAAGGGAGACACTTGGCATAGCTGGAAAAATAGCTTGAATAGGAATAGCTTTTTATGTATAGTTTACATGTAATTAAAGTAGTTTTATGGTAATTTGTTCATTGTAAAATGTACTGGATGTGATTGAGAGGCTTAATTTTTTAATACCCTTTCAATGCACCAATTTGTAGTTGATGAGATCATAGACAAGGAGGTAGATTGCATCATGAAGAAAGCTCTTACTTATTTGATTGTATTTGGTTTCATCTTCTGCCTCTTTTGTTGCACATCAGAGAATAAAGAAAGTCCTACAACCCTTGCCAAGATAAATGATTACACCCTCAGCCTCGAGGAATTTCAAAATCAACTTGCAGCGGAAATTGAATTTGATGAAGATTTTAAATTGACAAAGGAGGCAAAGAAACAATTCTTAGATGAATTAATACGAAAAGAGCTTCTTATCCAGGAAGCCAAACGGTTTAATCTGGATAAAAAGGAGAAATTCGTCAGAGCTATTGAGAGGTATTGGGAATATACCCTTATCAAAGATTTGATGGATATGAAAGGTGAAGAAATCAGCAAAAGAATCTTGATTTCCCAAGAGGAGATTGAGGACTCTTATAGAGAGAGAAAAAAATCAGATGATACGCTCCCCCCCTTGTCACAATTGCGGGAAGAAATTAGTAAAGATCTCAGGGAAAGAAAAAAAACCAGGATGATAAAAGAATGGATCAACAATCTCAAAGAGAAAGCCGAAATCCAGATTAGTGAGGGAATCTTATATAAAGATTGAAAAAGGAGGCAGATATGTCTCAGGATAAAAAGCATTATAAAAGGAAACACTACTTCGTTAAAAAGACATTTCAGGCCACATTTATTCTGAAATTCTGCCTTATTATTCTTCTGGGAGCCCTTTTGTCCACTGTCCTGCTTTTTCTTTTATCTCAAAATACATTAACATCCTCTTTTCATCATTCAGAGTTGACTATCAAAAACACAGCCACTGCTATTCTACCCTCTATTATCCTTACGAATTTGATTACACTCGGATTGATTTCTTTGGCTGCAATTGTGGTTATCCTTTTCATTTCCCACAAGATTGCAGGCCCTTTGTTTCGACTTGAAAACGATATAAAAAAGATCGGGGAAGGGAATTTAACTAATAAAATACGACTCAGAGAAAAGGACCAAATTACGGACCTGGCTGACGAAATAAACAGAATGACGGATAGTCACCATGAAAAAATTCTTGAGATCCAAACCAGAGTGGAAAATCTACTCGAATTGGCAGCCAAACAAAATGCCCCCCAGGAATTAATTGAAGGATTAAACCATCTCAAGCAACAAATTAATAACAACTTTAAAACCTAACCTGTTGGTATACAGCCTTCATATAACCGAAAAAACTACTTGAGGGGATGTGGTAGATATCGAATAGATAGAATTGGTAATTATTTCGAGACCTTTGAAAAACCGGGCGATTTTCATCATTCTCAAAAAGACGATGGGCTTTTTTTCAGTTCCCTCCGGGGCGTAGGCTCTCCCTTCCGGGGCGGAGTCCCCTCCAGGACGGAGTCGAGCCGGAAGCCACCAGTCACTTCAAAAAAGCCCATCCTCTTTAGATCAAGAGGGGTTATGCAAAGATTTCATTTCGTTTCAAAGTTGATCTTGCCAATTGTGATGTGTTTTTATGATTGATATTCATTCCCATATCCTTCCTGGCATTGATGATGGTCCATCCACATTGATGGAATCTCTTCAAATGGCACACATAGCTGTAAAAAATGACATCAACATTATGATTGCTACGCCTCATTGCCTTAACGGTTTGTATGTTAACTGGCGTGAGGGTATTTTATCCGCATGCGCAGAATTCAACGAGGCATTACAGAGGCATGGCATTCCCCTTACGGTGTTACCCGGTTCGGAGGTCCATCTGAACCCTGAGATTATGGATGCAGTCGAAAAAAAGCAATTGATGACTCTCAATGACACCGGACGATATTTATCTTTAGAGCTTCCTGATCAATTCATTTCACAATCGGTGATCAAATTTATTAATTGGCTGAAAAGGAGAAAAATAACCCCTATCATTTCCCATCCAGAAAGAAACCGGGCCATCCAGCACAATATCGAATTATTACATCATCTTATCTTGGCCGGTGCCTTTTCTCAAATAACTGGTGGTAGCCTTACCGGTGCATTTGGATCACATGCACTCCATTCTTGCCAAGATATAATTGAACGGCAAATGGTCCATTTCATAGCCTCAGACGCCCATTCTCCACAGGCAAGACCACCTAAGGTACAGGCAGCCATCAGAAAACTTTACTCTATTGCTGGAAAATCGAGGGCAGAGAGTATTATATTCAAGGCCCCTCAAGCAGTCCTTGAAGGAAGGCTATTTCAGATATAAACGGAATTTTATATATTGCAAATCCGATAGGTACGATATATAATTTTATCTTACATATAAATTATGGAAAGCTGTCACGGAGAAACGGAAGAGCATTGAGACAATGATCCAATCCCCTTTAAGCATAAAAACTATACCAGGGAGGAGCAAAATGAAAAAGTCTCTTTTACATAGTATAATTGTTTTCGCGGTATCAGTGATGTTCTTAAGTTGTGCGGAATTTTCTCATATATCCAAAGTGTCGGAGGAGGAAGAAACAATACGTCTTCAGGAACGCCATGCTGCCAAGATGATAAGAGAAGACTCAGAAATGTTATTCAAGGCATTTCAGACAGCCAGAACCATAGAGATTCCATACAATAAAGCCGATGCATATGAAAGCATAGCAGGTGTGTATAAAGCTGATGGGCAATATGACAAGGCTGTTATTGTAGCAAAATCTATAGCGGATGCAAAAATGAGGGCCTTTGCAGTATCCAGAATCAGCGAACAAGCATACAAAGATGGCCGGCATGATAAGGCTATAGAGATACTTTCCCAGGCCACAGATATTGCAAAAACAATAGATGATAAGCATATGAAGGCCTATACACTTGCTATTATAGGAGGCAAGTACACAGAATTTGGAAAAAAAGATACGGCTGCAGAAGTACTTTCCCAGGCCTATGGCATAGCGGATACTATAGATGACGATGGTATAAAGTCCTATGACTTTACCATAATTGGAGAAAAGCTTGCAAATGCTGGGGAAAAGGATAGGTCTGGAGAAATACTCTCCGAGGCCTATGAGATAGCAGAAGCTATAGACGATGAATACAACAGAATAACCGCGATGGATATGATAGCAAATGTGCTTGCCAGTGATCAACAATATGATGAGGCCAATGTGATTATCCAGAAGATACTGAATGTTTTCACCAAAGATGCTGGCCCTGATAGAATAGCACAACTGTATGCACAAATAGGGCAATACGACAATGCCGTCGAAATGGCTAAAACTATAAATAATCCATATTCAAAGACCTTTGCATTAGTGAGGGTGAGCGAAGAGGTATTGGAAAATGATGATAAGGCTATAGAAATAGTCTCCCAGGCCCATGAGATAGCCAAAGGTATAGATGATGAATTCATAAGATCTGCTGCTATGGTTAAAGTAGCAAGCGGCTATCTAGGGCTTCAACAATATGGCAAGGCCCATGAGATAGCCACAACAATAGAAAATACCCCGAACAGATACGCTGCTTTAGAGAGGATAGCAGAGGCATATGCAAAGGATAAGCAATATAATCAGGCCCTTCAGATTACTGAAACTGTAGAGGATCCCTACTATAGGGCATCTACTATAATCCGAATAGCCAATGAATACACAAGGGATGGACAAAAGGATAAGGCTGGAGAATTACTCTCCAAGGCCTATGAGATAGCGGAAACCATAAGAGATTCTCATGCCAAATCTCTTGTGCAGTCAAATATCGCAGACGGATACGCCGAAGCTGGACAATATGACAAGGCGGCCCAGGCTGCTGCAATAATCGAGGATACCTATTATAAAGACACTGGATTCTACAGAATATCATTTTGGTATTTTGAATCCGAGCAATATGACCAGGCACTCAAGGTTTCTGAATCAATTGAAGATGCCTATTATAAGTCCTCAATTTTCACCTGGATCGCAGGCAAGGAAAGTTAAAGGCAACTATATGTGAATGCCGAATGGGAAACAAAGAAGCTTAATAGTAAAGATGGCGGTCAACATACCGTGCCAAGATCTCAGCAGTGGCTCTTGGTGGGCGAGCCGAGAAGTAATGATCAATAATGGAATGTGCCATTTCATGGGCTAACATTCCTGCATGTACATCATCTTTGTTAATGTATATGGTATTTGATTCATATATATACCAGGCCCGAATGCGGCATTCTGTATGGGTAATAGCAAAATAGGCCTCGTGTAATCGTTTTTTATTTGGATAAAGATTCATAATAACCTTGTTCGTTTTTCTACGCATATCAAGTATTTCTTGCACTCTTTCAAACAACAAATCAACTTTTCTCTTGATTGATCCACCTGGATCATTGGGATCCGCACCAGAAAAGAGACCTTTGAGGGTAAACCCTCCCTTGGAATAATCGATTTTTCCATCGAATTGTTTCAAATCATCTATTGTTTCGTATTGGATGATGGTATGTTTGGTTTCAATTCGTTTCCATGAAGGTTTCGGTGATGGTATCTTTTTGACCGCATCCTTTGATGGGAAAGAAAACTTAATTTTATCTTCTTCTTCACTAGCTTGACTTATGATATGGAAAATAGAAAGAGAAAAACATATCCATAGAAGGAAGAGAAGAGACCTGTTTATATTTTTTTTAAAGACCATCGCCAGTTACCTTTTATCACGTGAACTCCGAAGATGAAGATAATACAAACATATTCGGACAGCAAGATACGCTTTGCATAACCCCTCTTGATCTAAAGAAGATGGGCTTTTTTTCAGTTCCCTCCAGGGCGTAGGCCCTCCCTTCCGGGACGGAGTCCCCTCCAGGACGGAGTCGAGCCGGAAGCCACCAGTCACTTCAAAAAAGTCCATCTTCTTTTTGGGGATCATGAAAATCGCCAGGTTTTTCAAAGGCCTCGGTACATGAACAAACTACGGGATACTATAATGATTCATTTTTCTCAATCAGCTTTTTAGCCTCACGAAGGAAAAGAAGGCATATGTCACAAGCATATGTTTCCGAAATGAATGGATGGGACATCGCTCAAAACGATTTCCTATCAGCTATATGTACGAGATAGCTAAAATTGATTGACAAAGTGAAATAAAATGTATATAAATTTGATGAATTATGTCATAATAAAATAACTAGTGCAAGAAAGGATTTGAGGAATCATGCCTCATAGCATAAACATATTAAGGGAGGGGAAACAATGAAAACATCTGTTAGAACATGGAAAAGGGCACCTGCTTTTATTATCACCTTTTTAGCTGTTGCCTTTTTTGCCGTATCAGGTATGGCGGCTGACGAAGGCAGTAAAACCAGTAAAAAGACAGAAGAGACCATGCCCACATTTATGCTGGCAATGGGAGACAGCATGAATAAGGTCTTTAATGTCATTGAGTCCATAGAAAAAGAGGAAGGTCTCAGTCCCGAAGATAAGATGCAGAAGTTTATTGAATTTTGTAAATCTGTGAGGTATGGTCCTGAAAAAATGGATTATTTTCAAATATTTGACATGCAAGGCAGATCAGTCATGGATCCTTATGCACCGGAGAATGTCGGCAAAGACTTCAGTAGTTTCGAAGACCGTAATGGTAAGAAGTTTTTTCCTGAAATGCTGGAATCCATTCGTAAAACAGGGCAAGGTTTTACTGAATATCTCTGGTCTCTTTATGGCGGAACACAGGTTCCAGTAACTTCTTTAGCCAGAGTACACGATCCATGGGGCTTTATCGTCGTAACATCCATTGGCAAAGATTTAGTTGAAGCCTATGAAGAGCCTGAGGTAACATTTGTATATCTGGACACTCCTGGGAAGGGGTCGAGAGGTAGAGCGAGTAAACCCTAATAATATAACTATAGTTCGATATAATTTTTATCTGGGTTACGTATAACACTCATTTTAAGCCCCTTCAATACTTGATGAACTCCTAAAAACTTAAAATTGGGACGGCAAAGTAAAAAGCTCCCAAGGCAAGGCTTGCGAATCTTGATGAATGAAGCGTACTTACTGGTATGCTGCGATGATCTAACCTGTTCAATCGGCTTCCACGACTCGCAAAGGGAGAATTTAACAGGGCGGGGATGAAGTGTAACACAGCGGTTGGAATTTTTACGAAGACGTCAATACTTAAAAGGCAATAGTATATAGTTGTATATATCCCAACCGTGCGGGAATGAGTCCTGGATTCAGAGAAAAAACATTTTCTATCTTTTCCAGGGGTTATTCCCGCCTTTAAACTGTCGAGGGCACTACCCTTATTAATTTCCAGCTTTATCCTTACCCTTCCGAATAAGGCATGTAAGGGAGGCATAGAGCCCTAGGTGAAGAAAGGGCTTAACTAATTAAAATTATATATTTTACAACGATTTGAATTGAAGGCAACATCAATCTTTAAGAAAGTATTTACTGTTTCCAAAATCAGGTAGATAACCAGCAAATTTTCAAAGAGGGGCAGGCGATGTTCTATAATAAGAAATGGAACTTGTTATATACGTATTGTATTCTTATTATCTTTGCAGTTGGAATCTATTTAGTTCCTTTTTGTTCTGAGTCATTAGCCAAAACAAAGGTTACTATAGAGCCGATGCTTACCCTCAGTGGGCAGATGGATACCAATTTCTTCCGGACTGAGGATAATGAGAGAGAGGTTTATACCTATCTTATACAGCCCGGCCTTCACTTAGGGTCGGAAACCCCCAAAAGCAAGCTGCATCTATATTATACCCTTGATGCCAATCTCTTTGAGGATAAAAGCAGTGTGCCTGAAGGGGAGAAACCTGCTGATGAGCAAAATTACATCGGCCATATCGTGAACTTTGACGGCTCCTATTCACCGTTCGAAAAGCTCATACTGGTTTTGAACGATCAATTTAATATCACGCGTCGGCCAATAGAATCTGACTATTACTACTATAATCTCGAAGAGGAAAAATACTGGGTCAACCGTTTCACCCCTGGGATTTTTTATTATGTTACTCCCCGCTTTTCAGCCGGGCTTCGGTATCGGCGAACAGATCTTGATTATTATCATTCAGACGATGAAGATTATATTGAACATCGAGTCCTTATAGATATTCTTTACAATCCAACACGTACAACAACTCTTGATCTGGACTATCAGCGATGGACCCGGGGGTATAGAGAGGATTTGTACGATCGCGATTACAGCACGGATTGGATAAGATTGTTAGGTGAGAAACGTTTCAAACATTTTTCGTTTGACGGTGGTATCGGGTACCATGAGCCCTCTGAAGATGCGGAAAATCAGGATGTTATCAACTGGTTGGTGTCAGCTACCTGGCAGAATCCGCCTCCGCCGGAGGAAACCCGCCTAGTAGGGAGCAGAATCATACGGGCAAAAAGCCATATCTATGCTGCATTGGAAAACAACTTTAATAATCTTGGCGATTACTATGACGATTATGTTGCCAGGCGATTTACCTGGAGTATAGCACATTTTTTTCTGCAAAAATTATCTGTGGGTATTCGGGGTTACCATGAAAACGATGATTATCAATTTGAAACCGGTGAAACACCTGCCGGCAATATAGAAGGACGAGAAGATGATATTTACGATATCTCCGGAAATATTGCCTACCTCATCAAAGAAAAAATGTCCGTGTCATTTACCCTTGGCCATGAAAAATGTGATTCTAATCTGGCCGGCTATGATTATGAAAATGATTATTATATGCTCCACTTTAATTTTAATTATGATATCACAGGCAGAGGTGGTTTCAGCAAGGAAGCATCCTACTATCGTTAAGGAATAACCTGGAAAACACTTCTTCTTTTCTGTATTTTGTATGATGTGCAGGTTGATCAGTATAAATCCTGCAGTTTGAACATGCGGAATATGATAAATAATGAACCTTTTTTTGAAGACCATACACTATACATACATCCTTTCTGTTGTATTTTTGACTATTATCCTTATTTTCCCCGTCCAATCCGCTGCCCAGGAGAAGTCTTATCAAATAGGGGCCAATGATATACTCATCCTTACAATCTATGCTGGTGGTGAAAAACAGCATGAAGGAGATTTGACCGTCTCAGGTCAGGGAACAATCAATGCCCCATTTATCGGCACAATTCAGGCCAAGGGTCTAACCCCAAGCCAATTAGAAGAGAAAATCACCGAACCCTTAGCAAGAGACTACTTTGTTAATCCCAAGGTGAATGTCAGCATCAAGGAGTATCATAGCCTGCAATACTATATCTCCGGTGCAGTGAAGAAACCGGGTATGTATGAAATGACCACAGAAGCCAGCCTGTTGGAATTAATTGCCAAGTCCGAGGGGGTTTTACCTGAGCGTGGAAATGTGGCCTATATCATGCGGGCTGGCATCGATACGGACATAGAAGATCAAGAAACAGAAAATCAGATCTCTATCGCGGAACCCATAAAAGTGGATTTGAAAAGACTTTTAGACAAAGGAGACATGGCTGCCAATCCTATTCTAAAGCCCGGCGATGTGGTGTATATTCCACTCAAGGAATCCCTTGATTTGGCCGAATCAAAAATATATGTGGAGGGTGAAGTAGAAAAGCCGGGCATATATGACTACCAGCCGGGGATGACCGCATTAAATGCTTGTATTATGGCGGGTGGATTTACCACCTTTGCAGCCCCAAATCGAGCACGAATAATCCGTCAAAAAGAAGAGGATACAGAAACAATAAAAATAAACCTTAACGAGGTAAAAAAAGGGGAAATCTCTGATATTGAACTAAAGCCTGGAGACAGGATTCATATACCGGAGACATGGCTCTAAAGGCATAGGGAAATCTCCAAAATGCTCCTTGTGCCATAAGCCTTATTATATATTTCATGATGGATACTATGAATACAGCAAAAACAGAGGAATCTCCACATCTCAGCGAATATTACCATATACTCATCAAGCACAAGTGGACTATCATTACCTCTTTGTTCCTTATAATCACCTTAACTATGCTCTTTTCCTTTTTGATGAAGCCGGTCTACCAGGCCACAACAAAACTGATTATCGAAAAGGAAGAGTCTACCTCACCCATTACAAGGGAGAGAATAGATTATGAGAGCTATAGCTCTCAATCCTTAACGTTTAATACACATTTCAAGCTTATCACATCCTCTGCGGTTATACAAAAGGTGATCGAAACTCTCAAGCTTGATGAGACTGAAAAAGATATAGAAGTAAGTCCGTGGAGAGAGTTAATATCCGTGCTGAAAGAAAATATTTCCCTTCTTATGGGAAAAGAGAACAAACCCATAACCCCGGAGGAAAAGCTATTTCAGCTTAGCAAAAAGCTAAGGGAAAAAATAAATATTGAGCATGAGAGAGACACGCGTATCCTGAATGTGAGTGTGGATGATCACGACCCTGTTATGGCCAGGGATATTGCCGATACACTGGCCAGGTCGTATGTCAATTATGATATTGAAAACCGCCTGTCATCCACCCAGAATACCGTGAGCTGGATGACAGACCAATTATATGAAATGAAGAAAAAACTGGAGGATGCCGAAGAGGAATTTTTAACCTATAAACAGCAGGAAAAGTTATTTTCAATCACGGCCAGGCAGGATATCATAACAAAAAAGATACAGGACTTTAATGATGCCTATCTTAAGGCCAGAAACAAAAGGCTGGAGTTGGATACCAAGTTGTCAGAGTTACAGCGTCTTTTAAAGAAAAGGGGTCAGATCCTTAATGTTCGTTCCTTAATTGAGAACCCCCTCATAGATAATCTTTATAATCAACTTCTCGAATCCGAGGTAGAGCTCTCCCGCCTCAGCGATGTCTATAAATCCAAACACCCCAAAATAACACAGCTCGAGACCAAGATCGACAAGACCAGAAAAAAACTGAATGGGGAACTAGAAAAAGAGATTGAAAACTTACGGGCGGAACGGTCTGTTCTCCTGGCTAAAGAAGGGGCCCTGCAGAAAACCATGGCGGATTTTGAAAATGATGCCTTAGAGACAAGTAAAAAGGAGCTCAAATATTCCATCCTGGAAAGAAATGTGGAAACAAACAAGAGGCTTTATGATACCCTGCTTTCCAGGGTAAAGGAATCGAACATCACCGGGAATCCTAATGTTTCTAATATACGTATAGCCGAGAAGGCATCGGCATCAAGATATCCTATCAAACCAAAGAAGAAGTTGAATTTTATTTTAAGCATTATCTTCGGCCTGATGACCGGCATCGGCATCTCTTTCTTGTGGGAATACTTAGATCAATCCCTGCGTACCGAGGAAGATATCCAAAAATATCTTGATGTTCCGGTTCTCTCTATAATCCCTATAAGCGATAAGGCTGAATCCACAAAAGAGAAATCTAGATGAGTCCCAAAAAAAACAAAGCATCGAAGCCATTAAATGACCTTTTAACGTTATATTTAAATACCTACCGTGCCGACACACGTTTTGCCGAGGCATACCGAACCCTGAGGACCAATATTTACTTTTCCTTTATGGAAAAAAAGTTTCAATCTCTTTTGGTAACCAGCGCCGGTGAAGGAGAGGGGAAGACAAGCACTGTGGCCAATCTGGCCTATACCATAGCACAGACAGGAAAGTCCGTGCTGATGATTGATGCTGATATGCGAAAGCCCCTCTTGAGTAAATTGGTCAATTTCAATGAATCTATAGGGCTTACCGGATTGCTTACAGATGTCTTTGACGCTGATATCCAGGGTGGTTCCCTTAAGAATTTTGGAATACATGATCTCTTTAAATTGCTAACCCTTAAAAAACGAACAGGCCTTTTACATCTTACCGATGGACCTGAGAAGATAGACCTTTTTTTTCTCAAGGGTGAGATAGTTGATATCAACTGGCTTACCAGGCCGGCTGAGAAAAAATTGGCAAAAGTCTTGATTGACCATAAGCTTCTTACTTCAGAACAGGCTCAGGAGGGTTTAATCCGACAAAAAGATACCGGTCAGAGACTTGGTTTTATCCTTGTTAGTATGGGATTTGTAAAGGAGGATGATCTCATTGGTTTTCTTACTATCCATATGATAGAGGCCCTTCAAACTGCACTCCATTTTCAATCGGGAGAATTTTCATTCAAGGATTTTTCCGAATCTGATTTTGAGCGGGCTGCATTTGATCCCGTAGATTACAAAAAGATATATAAGCAGGTGGTGGTTGGGGAAGAGAAATTTCCATATCTTCAGGAAAAAATAAACGCTGCCATACTGCCAACAGAAACAAACAACCTTTTTCTTCTCCCTGTCAATTACCTTCCTCCCAATCCATCAGAGCTTTTAGGATCCGAACGGATGGACTTTTTGATATCCATCCTGAAAAAAAGATTTGATATATTGATTATAGACACCCCCCCTATTCTACCCACAAGCGATGCACTGCTTTTGAGCTCACATGTTGATGGTGTGGTGGTTGTAGTGAGGTCTGGTTATATGAATCGTAAAATGGTTAAAAAGGCCCTGGGGCAAATCCATATGGCTAAGGCAAACCTGCTTGGTGTAGTTCTCAGTCAGGTTGATCTCAAACGCGAGAGTTATTATAAATATTATCATAAATATTACGCCTCATATTATGGAGAAAAGAAATAATGCAAAAGCGCAGCACCTTGTAATCGTCTTACTTATTCTCCTTTCTATTGTGACCTTTTACTACCTTTATCTGCACCTTGTCTCCCAGATCCATTATATAAAGGCTATTCATCAGATACAGGATAAACAGTATAATGCCGCCGCAGACGAACTTAAAAAATCTATCCGGCATGAGCCCAATAATCCATTACCCTGGAAAAACCTGGGCCAGGCACACCATGAACTGGCAGTTTTAAAACCCATCAAAGAGGCCTTTGATACTTCAAAAAAGGCCAGAGATTATTATCTTACTGCAGAAAAACTCAATCCCCTTGATGCAGAAACAGCCTACTATCTTGCAATGGAAGAGGTCCGCCTTGAAAAACTGTCTGATTATCTTGCCTATCTTACTAACAAAAAACAGGATCATTCTTACCAGGCCCTGCCATATTTTGAAAAGGCCATCCGCTTAAGCCCCAATGCAGTAGGGTATCACTATGACATGGCAATTTATCTGTATAGCCAGGGCAGGAAAGATGAACTCCTCACCACTATAAAGACGTTGGTCCGAATATACCCCCCGATTTACTATTCTCTAAAAAAAGAACCCTTATGGTCTTCCTCTGCTAAGGAGGTATGTAAAGAGGGTCTTACAAAGGCTATAAAAGAGGATATCTCTGCCGGAGATGCCCATGAGGCCATGTCAAATTTACTGTCTGAGGAAAAAGAATGGCCAGGCGCTATATCGCATTATAAGCAGGCGCTCCAATATAAATCCCGGGATACCGGCAGTAGCGGCCTTATGCATTTAGGTGAGCTTTATGTGAAAAACAGACAGTTTGAAGAAGCAAAAGATGTTTTCTTTACCAGCTTGGATTTGAGTCATACGAGGGAGGAAGATCTAAAAAGGATATATTATACGTATAAAAGAGAGGGGTGCCTTGAGCAGCTCAGTCAGTTGTATCAGGAGGCTAAAAATCAATTTACCTTTTCAATCACCATAGATCTCCTTATGGCGCAAACCTTTATTGAGCTTAATCAGTATGATGAAGCACAGCGAATACTCCAGGCTATTAATCAAAAAAAGCCAGATGCCGAGGCCTATTATTGGCTGGCCCGTATTGCTGAAATAGAAAAAAACTGGGACAAAATGGAGCTGGCCATACAAAAGGCAACAGTGCTTGAGCCTTCGAACAGCCAGTATCATTTTATTTTTTCTCAAGTATTGCGAAGGCTCAATAAGTTAGCTAGGGCCGAAAAGGAAGCAGGTCTTGCCATCAAACACAGAACTACACCATCTGCCTGGCTCTTTGACCACAGGGCCTGGATACGTTGGGATAAACAAGACTATCCGGGTGCCCTCATGGACTGGGAATCTGCTATCACACTCAAACCCGGCAGGGCATCGTTTTATGCCCATGCTGCCGAGGCCTCCATTCAAATAGGAAATTGGCCTCTTGCTATGGACTATTACCAACAGGCCATAACCCTGGAACCAGAAAATGAAGACTATCAAAAAAGATACCATGAGATAAAAGCTCAGAGCTAAAGCTATGGCATGGATATTGCTGAAGTATTAATTTGAAATATTGGTCTTTATTCACTATACTATAAAATGACAAATTGATCATCCGATCCGTTTGCAGTTGTGAATTGTAATTACCTCGATAAGCAAAAATGAGTTATAAAAATCTCCGCCCATGTAACTCAAGGGGCGGAGCTGTATGCATATAAAGCTAGCTCAAAGCTCAAAGCTGAAAGATCAAAGTTTAAAGTTCAAAAAATCTAAAATCTGAAAAAAAAGAGATAAATACTTTCGTTGAAATTTGGATACGAGAAGTTAGAAGTCTGGAATAAAGCGGTTGATTTTGCTGTAAATGTTATAAACACCGTTGAGGATATAAATACAGATCGAAAACATTACCGTTTGCTAGAGCAGATTGAATCGAGCTCTACAAGCATTGCTATGAACATCGCGGAAGGCAAGGGTCGTTTTTCAAAAAAAGAATTTATTCAATACCTATTCATATCCAGAGGTTCACTCTACGAAACCATGACATTGCTAGAGACTTTCAGAAGAAAAGGCTGGATATCAGACGAAAACTATGCTCAACTTCAAACCTATGGCAAGGAAGTCGCCTCCATGATAAAAGGATTGATTAATTCAATCAGTTAAATTCCCCATTTTTTGTCTTACTTGAGCTCTCAGCTTCCTCCTGCTTTCAGCTTTGAGCTTTCAACTTTCAACTTTGGCCTGCTTTCAGCTTTCAGCCTTGAGCTTTGAGCTTCTTTAGGCTTTCAGCTTTGGCCTTCTTTCAGCTTTCAGCCTTGAGCTTTGAGCTTCTTTAGGCTTTCAGCTTTCAGCCTTGAGCTTTGAGCTTCTTTAGGCTTTACTGACTTCTTTTATTATGAGATTTCTCTCTATCATCCCTCGCTACGCACTATATGCGTTACTCATCTTCACCCCACTTGCCAGGGGTGCTGTACATGGCTGGGCAATAACCACCATACATCTGGTAACCCTTATTGCATTGACCGCATTTTTGCTTTATAAGAGTTGGAATTGGGAATGGAAGTGGGTAAAAACCCCTCTTGATAAACCAATTTTCATCTTGCTGATCCTCTGTCTCGTTTCCTCTGTATTTTCCATGCATTTCCATTCCAGCCTTTGGGCCGTAATCTTATTTGTGAACTATGTCGTCATCTTTTATCTGACCATACATTCTTTTACGAGCAGATCCCAATTACGACAGCTTTTCTACGTAATCATAGGTATCGCTGTTTTTCTCTCCATTTTCGGCCTATTCAAAAGATTCGGTACAAATCCATTTCCATGGTGGGACTATAGTGATCTGGGATACAGTCCTGATCTTCTCTCGGCTACATATGGCAATCACAACCATCTGGCCGGATATCTGGAGATGGCTATCCCGCTTATCCTGGGCCTTTTTTTAACAGGCTATAGCGGCAGGAAAGTTTTTGTGATGATCTGCTTGACCTTTTTCATGCTTGCTGCCCTAACCCTTTCTCTTTCAAGAGGCGGATGGATTGGCTTCTTTATAGGATTGGTTTTTATGGGCCTTGCCCTGGTAACTAATCCCCATTTTAAAAAAAAGAGGCTCATTATTGCCGTGACCGGGGGATTCTTTGTGCTGGCATTCGTTGTCTTGGCCAGCACGCCTGTAGTAGAGAGATTACGAACATTCGACCAAAAACATAAAATCCCAAATTTTAGTGCCCGTGCAAGGGTTTGGGATGGGGTTGTTGAAATGATTCGGGATCATCCTCTTGTCGGCACTGGTCCTGGTACATTTGCAACGGTATTTACTCAATACCAGCCGCCGGGGTTTGTAAGCCGTTATTTTATGGCACACAATGATTATCTTCATTTTACCTCTGAAGTAGGTATATTCCTTATTCCCATTGTTATCTGGATGATCATTGCCCTTTATAGAAAGGGATTTAAAAAACTCAAGAACCCCAGCCGGCTTGTCAGGGGTACCAGCCTGGGTGCTATGTCCGGTATCACAGCACTACTGGTTCACAGCATCAGTGATTTTAACCTGCACATTCCTGCTAATGCTTTGCTATTTGCCATTCTGGCATCAATCGTAGCTGCTCCCCTGCCAGAAGACAATCGCGTGAAATAAAAATATATTGATTTTCTTCAAATAGATTTGAGACCTTGAAAAACCTATCGATGTTCACCATCCTCCAAAAGCCCATCGTCTTTAGATAAAGAGGGGCTATGCAAAGCTCTCATTTTGACACATGATACGTGAGCACTTATAATGTGTAAGAACCCTAAGGAGGAAACGATGGCAAATATTACAATCTCAATAGATGATGAAATTCTAAAATCCGGCAGAGAATACGCCAAGGCACATAACACCTCACTAAATGCTATAATTAGGCAACTACTTGAAAAGAATGTGTGTAAAAAATCAGCAGCATGGTTTGATGAATGTATGCACCTGATGGATCGTGTCCAGGCGGATTCCAAAGGAAAAAAATGGACAAGAGATGAGTTGTACGATGTCTAAAATCTTTATCGATACAAACATTCTCATATATTGTCTGGATAAACATGATCCGGAAAAACAAAAAAAGGCCAGAGAACTCTTAAAAAAAGTTACCTTGGATCTTATCGGTGTTATTTCAACCCAGGTTTTGCAAGAATTTTATGTT
Organism: Desulfatiglandales bacterium; assembly: GCA_046498285.1. Classification (GTDB taxonomy): domain Bacteria; phylum Desulfobacterota; class DSM-4660; order Desulfatiglandales; family B25-G16; genus B33-G16. The sequence continues at coordinate 19,240 of JAWOBA010000261.1, forward strand.
GCGGCAACCAGAAAACTTAGTGTGGAACCGCTGCAGGTAAAGGACATGCTTCGCGCCTTCAGTAACTATGAAACGATCCTTGTTACACCTGAAATAATCAATAATGCAATAGATTGCAGTGTGCTGAATAGAATTTCATTTCGGGATTCGCTTATCGTATCTACAGCAGAAAGCGCTTTATGTGAAACCATATGGACGGAAGATCTTAATGACGGCCAGGTAATCAAAGGTGTTAAAATTGAAAATCCTTTTGTGCTGCCTTCCCCGTAGGTGGGTACTAGGGTTCATCATACCTAAGGCCGGACGATTAATATATAGTTGACTTTGAACTCATTATTGTATATATTAATAATATATATAGGGGTGGGTGATACAATGGAAACAGCAAAATTATTTCAGAATGGGAGTTCGCAGGCAGTGAGATTACCTAAAGAATTTAGAATGCCTGGAAGCGAAGTGAAAATATTCAAAAAGGGTAGCCAGGTGATACTCGAGCCGATAGAAACGACATGGGATGCGTTATTCGATGCTCTCGATGAGTTCCCGGAAGACTTTATGAAAGAGGGGCGCCATCAACCTGACATGCAGAAGAGAGATTCGTTCTAATGCATTATCTGCTTGATACCAATATTTGTATATACCTTATTAAAAAACGTCCGCACAGGGCATTCGAAAGATTCAGGCAACATTCCCCACAGGATGTTGCAATTTCAACAATTACCCTATTTGAACTGACCTATGGCGTCGAAAAGAGCCAATATCCTCAACAGTCACGAGAGGCCCTCGCCAAATTCCTTTCGCCGCTGAACCTTCTTCACTTTGATGCTTCCTCTGCAATAGAGGCGGCAGCTATTCGTGCTCAACTTGAAAGGGAAGGCACGCCGATTGGCCCATATGATCTCCTCATAGCGGGCCTGGCGAGATCGCAACAGATGAGATTGGTGACCAATAATATTAAAGAATTTGGAAGGATCAGCGACCTGCTTTTGGAAAACTGGGTGGAATAATCACTGAGAACCTGCGGCCTCTTTGATATCCCCCATAACCCACATACTCAGATATTGGGCAACGAATGCTCTTTTCAATAAGTCTCTGAAGAAAATCGAGGTGTTATGTAGCCGAAAAAGGATTTTCGATAAGTATACTTTCAATTATTTGTCCGTGATTGAGGTCTTCGGTGAGTATTTTTTCAGCTTTTGCATTACTGGCTGCCGCAACAATCAACGCATCCCAGAACGAAAGCATATATCTTTCTTCAATGTCTGAAGCAGACAATACCATTTCCGGGAGATTTCTCTCAACATGCCATTGGAGATAATTTTTCAGTATGCCCCGCGCGTGTGCCTTGGAAAGTGGGGTGGAAATTTTTTG
>JAWOBA010000266.1:0-2714 GCA_046498285.1 Desulfatiglandales bacterium
AATTTCTTATGCATATATTCCATATATTCATTTCCGTATCGAACATCTAATACCCATGCTTGATAGACTTTTTCGTACGGCACATTTTTATTTTTTACATACTCGATGGGATAGAACATTATCGGGACCTGCTTGATATTGTAGGCCCCAATCAGTTGGGAAATAGCTATGGAAAGCACATTCCAGGGCAAGCCTTCGGTATCAGTCACTAAAATTTTAATACTATTGAGAAGTTCTGAGAGGTTGAATCCAAGATCTGATTGATCCACTATGAGGACTGCATTCAGTTCTCCATGTTTATTGAGAGAATATGCCCGCCATTTCCTCAAAAGCCCCAGCCTTTTATAAATCTCTTCTAAGGGTTCTTTGACAGGATGTTTTTTCTCTAAATCTAAGGCATCCAGGAGCAAACCGCCGGAATAATGATTATAAAACCGACGCAGTTCCCACAAGTCATGCACTGATGACTGTTGAAGCGACCAACTATTCGGCAATTTGGTACCGAGGGATAGGCTGGTATAGAGAAGATAGTAAAATGAGTCTATAGAGCAACCACCGGGGTTATTAAGATCTCTGGCGAAACCACCGAAGATTCGATCAGGGAACTTAGTCTCCAAGCGGAAATAACTCACCATATATTCTGTTTTTGAAGAAGGAAGACGATGCATATCATTGAGATAATACATAATCTGCTTTAATACCATGAGGCCTGGATGCTTCCCTTTCATGGCCCTGGCAGCATGGTGATGAATCATCCACGAATTTTCATAGGCCCTCACCATGGAAATATGGCCATAGATCCGCCCATTCCTTTGGTAGGTGAAATGCTGGGCAATCTCCGGGTTATCCTGGTAGAGTTTTTGATATGTTTCTTTAAAATCCTTTCGATAAGACTCGATCAGACGATATTTCTTTGGGTAGATAAAGCCAGTCTCAAAAAAGAATTCCCACAATTCGTCCATGTCTACTACGTTTGTAATATGGGCATGGGGGTCGAGAGCATTGGTAAGGATTCCCGTCAAGTGGCTGTAAGTATCTAGATCCATCTCTAAAATAGCAAACCCACATCGGATTCCCTTGTTTTCTTCCTCCAAACGATAGATCACCTGCGCAGCACACTTGATCTGGAAGGCACTAGCAAAATCGATGATAAGCTCGGGGATAATCATACCTAACATCAAAATCCCTTCATCAAACTTCTCATAGATGGAAAATCCTGAAGTGGATATATCTGATACCTCAAGTTGAACTCTCCTTTGTAAGAAGGGATGATTAAATATTATAGTTGGTGACGGAACCAGATGCTGCCGAGGATTACGGGCTTGCCTTTTCTTAAACCTTTCTACCTTCTCATCCGTAGGGATCAGTACAATTTCCCTATCCTGGAAACCACTCTGCTGGCGGATACAGCGACAGATTCCAGAAAAGAAAATCTGTTTATTTTCTCGCAGATGAATCACAACCAATGCTTCAGGATTAAACCAATGAAAGGAACTCGGTGAATCCGGCCTAACTCTAATGCGAAAACCTATCGGGCTAAAGTCCAGTAATACCCCCCTGGCAAGAAAACCGCTCTGTATTAATTCCGCAACCACGCCATGGGAGATATACCTTCTCACCTGCCTTTGCCCCACTGTATAGCTTGCATCTGGGAGTTGAATTGAAAGAGAATTTTCGCTTCTCTCTTCCAATGTGGCTGGAACTAATATCATTGATCGACCGTCATCAATGATAAGATGAAGAAATTGATAATCCTTCATCTTAAGATCGAGCGTATTCTTATCTAATAAACGGCATGTGAGTTTGCTGCCGTGACAGGGATCAGGATATGCCTGAACAAGAAAACTTTCTTCATATTTAGGATGATTAAAGTGAGCGAGGATATGTCTCCCCATAAAATGTATGTGATTGAGTATATTGATCAGATCTTTTTGATCTACTGGGTGAGCGCTTTCGAGAGCATATATCAAATCCTTATGCTGAAAGAGCCAGGGTGGAAGCCATTTCTCTTCCTCGGGGGCACGCTTGATAGGCGCTGTTTTTTTAGGAACCATTTGATGTAACTTATTTCTATCCATCTAAGCCCCATTCAGTTCAAGGTTTGCATAAATTGTATTAACTAATTATATTAATCGGATATAAATACATTTTTATAAACATAAATATTACTATTTGTCAATAATTTGAATTATTTATGTGGCAGTTTACTATTCATACTGTCTATAAGCACGATTCCACAACCCATCAATGGGCTGAAGAGAGGGGTATTAATATTAAGCTGTATTTTGTATCTTATTGATATTACAGTACTTATATCTCGTACACTTTTTTTTGACAAGTGGAATATAGTGTGTCCCTTTATAAAGAGAGATCTTTGAAAAACTTGGCGATTTTCACCATCTCAAAAAAGACGATGGACTTTTTTGAAGTGACTGTTGGCTTCCGGCTCGTAGAGCCTCCCGCCCGGAGAGAAGGCTGCTGTCTTTTCGTAACGTATCAGTGGGGGAACCCGCAGGCCCCGATTTATCGGGGCAATGCGGAGGGAGCAAAATTTATCCGCCTCTGGCGGGCTCCCCCATGGATTCGTTGCTGAAAAGACCAGCCCGGGAGCCTCGGAACTGAAAAAAAGCCCATCGTCTTTAGATCAATAGGGGTTATGCAAAGGTTTCAAAAAAACCATTACAGCCATACGCCAGAAAGACAGGAAGCATTGC
>JAWOBA010000146.1:0-8236 GCA_046498285.1 Desulfatiglandales bacterium
CCTCAAGACTGTTGAGGTAGGAACAGACTATGACTCACCTGTTCGTATTTCTGACAGAGGTATGTTTGGATACAATGGCAGGGTAGAGGTTTCAATAGAGATTGACACACTACCAGAGTTTCCAAAGTCTCCAGAAGAGCCAGAGCGACCAAACAGACACCAGCACTATGGCCACCAGTCACTTCAAAAAAGTCCATCGTCTTTTTGAGGATGGTGAAAATCACCAGGTTTTTCAAAGGTCTCAAGACTGAGTACTCCGGAAGGTACATGAGGCCCGAATGGCGGATTTTCGCCCAGCTTTATCACCTCTTTATTCTCACCCTTGCTAGACCATTTCACCGTAATAGCACAGGATTGTATTTTATTCCGACAATTGCTGCAACAATAACAGGGAAACGTCAAAGTCGTAAAAAATAAATAAATTCATGATCACGAAAGGTATATTTCGCCATCAGCAAGTAAAAATATCGACTAACATGCTAAGATAATTAAAGATTAATCAAATCCGGGCAATTTTTGAAACACCAATCCATTTCCTTCATATACGAAGGCAAAAGATTGCCGAATTCAATGGAAATGAACTTTAGAGTCCTATAAGTCGTAATGTAAAATGAGGGTTGGCCATCATATCACGTAATGCCTTTGCAATATTGCTGTAGCCTATAAGTCTCAGGATGCCGATCGCAAAATTTCTTAGAGTAGCCATTGTTCGAGGGCCTGATTTTGTGCGAACCTTAGATCTATCCTCATCAAAGGTAAAATCTCGGACATAGTGACTTTTATTTTCTATTCCCCAGTGGCCACGGATAAGATTAAGCAGGCGTTCGCCGTCAGCATCATCCTTAGATAAACTGGTAATGAGATAAACGGTTTCGTTATGTATTTTACCCGATTTTATCTCTTCCCTGTATCGATGAATACAGGCTACCTGTCCACAATATGGAAAATCAACATAATCATTGATTTCAGTGCTGGTCCAAATCTTACGAATCTCCAAACGGCCATGCTCTTTATCAACAGTTTCCGCTTCGGGGGGAAAAGCCCTCGTTTAAGGCGAGGGCTTTTATATCATCTTTGAGGGTTTGCTGATTATCCTTCACAGTAAACAAATAATCAGCCTTTTTGTCTTTAACAAGGAATCCGGCTAAATCCTTTTGAGTATGCAAGGCATCGCCTGTCACTACCTTGTCTTTTAAATCTAAGGTCTCCAACAGGGGACGTGCTGTTGGGATTTCATTAGTCTTGGACTCAATTTGCCTTTGAGCGATGGTTATGCCTTCTTGATGAATAATAGCACTGAGTAAATGGACCTGTTTACCGTCATGATCTCGAGCGCCTTTAAGCACTTTCCCGTCAAAGGCCACAGCAGAACCGGAGAAAAGAGAGTTGAGCCATCCATATATGGCCTGATCAACAACTTCAGCATTGATTGATTGCAATACCCTTCTGATAGTTGGCTCACTTGGTGGTATATAGCGTCTTTGTTTATCGTCATAACGGGACCACAAGCGATTCAATTGTTTTTGCGTGCGATGTTTAGCCCACTCTGCTATTGCAGCATAGCTACGGGCGCCACACAGAACAGCACAAATCGCTATGGCCATGATAGAGATTATTCTATGTCGTTTCCCTCTTTTTTTTCGTGGGTCTGGAAGAGATTTTAGAATTTCAATAAGATCTTTAAGCTGTTTTTTCGTAAAATTCATGGCAGCTACCTTTTGAATGAGTGTGGGGTGAGCAATAGGCTCTTTTAGCCAACGAACTGCCTTTTTGTGTAAAGGACGTACAAAGACAGCTTTAGGCTGTCCGTGATGAAAATAATGCTGCGAGGATTTCCCAAAACCTTGGCTTTTTCCCAGGTAAATCCAATTGGCGGCCTTGTAACAAGTGCCTGCAAATCTGCTTGGATCTACAAATGTTTCTGCAAGCACAACAGGATGGCCATGGATATCTTCCCAATCCTTAGATAGCCGTTTCAGGTTAAGGCTCAAGGTTTTTGATGCGAGATTAGGGATGTAGGTGCAAGGTAGAAGAATCAAGAATCTGGAATTATTGGCGATGAGATGCAAACGTTGCCATTGGATAACCTGTGGCCATCCGATCCATGCGTCTCTTGGTTTGCATTTTAAGGCCGCTGCGGACCAACCCAGTAATGCAACCCATTGGCCTTGTATTTCTGCAACATACCTGATAGATTTACCGACCAGGGATTTAAAGCCAAGATAGTGATACCTGGCCATAAGCGTATCCCATAGTACACGCTCGGCTATATTGATTGGACGTACTACGAGATGGTGGAAGGGAGGATTTTCATAAATGGGTGATGGAAAGGCGATTTGAGACATGCCGCCTTATACAATAGTAAAAAGTGAAAGTCCAGTTTTATTTATTTTATTATTTATTTTAATGGATTATGCTTGAAAATGACTTAGCCCTGAATTGAGGGTCAAACCTTAACTATTGATTAACTATTCAAATTAAAATAACCTTGCTCCTTAGTTTTTTATTGTTAGGCCTGTTCGGAGAAAAAAGGGGTTGTGTGTTGAATCCTGCAGATTATGTTTGAACCACGAAGCAAATGATGTTTAGTTGTTGAGTTGTTGAGTTGAAAGAAAATAGAGCAAATGATGTTTAGTTGTTGAGTTGTTGAGTTGAAAGAAAATAGGGTCACATCTTCATTTGTCATTTATTATCTGAACAGGAGGAATAAGGGGTCTTGAGTGTGATTGAGAATATAAAGGTCAGATATTTAATGAGATCTTCGCAGATTTAAACAAAATGATGTGGCGGGGCTCACCGATCAAGGTTAATTAATCAGTTTCCTTTAGTTTTTAAATGCTTCCTATCGAGCTGAACATAAATGATTCCTGCTAAAGCGATAATGCCTAAAACGATTAGTGCAATACCAAAGTATGTCATTCGGTAACCTCCTTGCTATCCAGTAAAGAACCTAAAACGAAAAAAAGTATGGTTACAATAAATCCTCCACCAAATAATGAGAAATGAAATATTTCTGGTTTAGCTATGGGGCTTATTACTGTAATTGCCAGGACAATCTTGGCTGTGTCATAAGAAAACTTAGCAAGGTTGTCCTTTTGTTTTTCAGTTCTTATGAAACCCATAATTTAAATCTAAAATTTTAAGAGTTTCTTGTCAAGTAAATAGTGGACTTGGGGTCAAAGCTCCTCGCTCTTGCACTCCATGTTTTAAACAGCAAGCGAGAAATGTTTAAGGCGAGAAAGGCGAGAAAGAGTTTATTTGGTCTGTTTGGCCCCAGTTGAACACCCTAAGGGTGCCCCAGTGAAATACGCTTCGCTGTCGTAAACGAATTTCACGAGGTAAACCCGGTTCAACGGGGCAAAGCGAGGGAAAGCTTTTATGTCCGGCGTCTAACCCGCTGGACATAACAATTCATCGCCTAACGGCGAACGGGTTGCTTTGTGTACTGTGTGACTTGCTGGTTGATTTTAAACAAAAATGCCCTCGGCCTCAGCGCAGACTGCGCATTATTCTTAGCGTCTCTGCGTCTTGGCGCGAGATTATTCTTCCAGTGGTGGGGCAGCTGGGGTTTAAAACAATTGGAAAAGTGAAAAATATGGAGTATATAGAAAAGATGATCAAAAGGTATAAGGAGGTGAGTCACCATGGCACGGATTATTATTGAACCCCAAAATGCCAATAATGTGAAAAGCTTAGTTAAATCAGCTGTAGAAAATGAAATAAAGATTATAGGTTTTGGTATTGGTAAAACTAAAAAGAAATTAGAGGAGTTAGAAAAGAAGTTCGGAATGGATACCGCACATTTCTATAAAAAATTCAATGAAGGAGAGATGGGAGATGATCTGGAATATATCCGGTGGGCAGGAGAATATGAAACCTTGCAGAAATTAAAACGTGATCACAATGATTTAGTGGAGACCGAGTTGTGCTCATAGAGGAATACTTCCAAAAGGTTGAAGATGACATTGCACGATGTCTTTATATTTTTGAATCCCACATTATTAAGGATAAACGATCTCTTTACATTGGAATTATTGAAGGTGATATCTACTTTATAGATGATTCAGTTTTGCATTTCATAGAGTGAGACCTTTGAAAAACCCGGCGATTTTCACCATCCCCAAGAAGACGATGGACTTTTTTGAAGTGACTGGTGGAAGGGTGGTGTCTTTTCGTAATGTATCCATGGGGGAACCCGCAGGCCCCGATTTATCGGGGCAATGCGGAGGGGGCAAAACTCCCCCATGGATACGTTGCTGAAAAGACCAGCCCGGGAGCCTCGGAACTGAAAAAAAGCCCATCGTCTTTAGATCAATAGGGGTTATGCAAAGATCTCAAACGATCAAAATTATCGGCAAATAAAATACCCCGCGGAAGAGCAGCGGGACATTAATTGGAATAGCAATAATAGAGCTTGATAAAACCCGCCCATTTTTTTCTATTTCGAATAGAGCGGGTAGACATTTCTGAAGTGACTGGTGGCCTCCTGCCCGGAGGGAACTGAAGAAAAATCGACCCTCTTTAGGAAAATATGAATTCTGCAAAGCTCTCAATAATCGCACCAAGGAGCGGTGTAGCTATACGCTATGATTATTCATGCGCTTGAAGCGCATGGAACGTTTATCTGCCAGTTGTGAGAAGGATTTAACCACTTTCGACAGATTATAAAAATGTAAAACGCATGGCATCATCTGACCTTTTAAAAACCATACTTGACTCTGCCACCCATACTGCCATCATTGTTACGGATTTTACAGGCAAAATTATCGTCTTTAATCAGGGTGCAGCCACCTTATTTGGATATACCCCTGAAGAGGCAAAGGATAAGAGTTTACAAAAACTCACTTTTGTGAAGGAAGACCAAGATGTACATCTCTTTGAGCAGATCGTTGAAAGGGTGAGGAGTGAAGGATGGACAGAAGAGAATTTATCTCGCCGACATAAAAGCGGCCGTATCTTCCCGGCGATTTCTACCATTACATGTCTAAAAAACTCTACCCCCAAATATCAAGGAATTCTAGAAATTACCCAGGATATGCCCAATCTTTTTAGGCTGGAAAAAGAGCTTAAAGACTCTAAGAGCTTTATGGAAAATATCATGGCAAGCTCTATTGATGCCATTGTCACAACCGATCCTAAGGGATATATCACGTATGCCAACCGGGCGTTTAAGGAACTTATTGGATTACGAGGTCATCAGATTATTGGAAAACATATCTCTATCTACTATAAAGATGGCATTAATCAGGCCCGTCAAATCATGAATAAACTAAGGGAATCCGGACGCATTCGAGATTATGAATTTGAAATGAAGGTCGAAGAAAAACTTACCTCCATAAGAACATCAAGTACTCTTCTTTATGATGAGTATGGTGAAGTTATGGGTACTATGGGGGTATTTCAGGATATTACAGCCAGGAAAAAACTTCTGGAAGAATTATCTACTACACAAGCTGAATTGCTTCAGGCAGTTAAGATACGTGCCCTTGGCGATCTGGTAACAGGTGTGGCACATGAAATCAATAACCCTCTTATGGCATCAGACACCTTTCTCCATCTATTAGAGAGTGAAACAGATAATAGCCCAGAAACAAAAAAGCGGATCAAGCTTCTTAAGGAATGCAACCTGAGAATTGAAAATATTGTAAAGAAACTCAAGGAGTTTTCTCGGCAGTCTAAATTTGAATTCACTGCTATGGATGTTAATGATGCTATATTGTCCGTCTTGGAAATCACTCGACAACAATTACTCAATCAAGGTATAGAAGTAGAGCTCAGGTTAAGTGAAAATTTGCCAAGTGTCTTGGGTGATAAGAATCAAATTGAGCAAGTTTTATTAAATATCATATCTAATGCTCGTGATGCTATGGAAGGATGTTCACAAAAGATTTTAGTTGTTCAAACAGACCTCAGCCAGAAAGGGCAACAGGTTGAAATTCAACTCAGCGATACAGGTATAGGGATGAAAGCAGAGCAAATAGAACAAATCTTTAATCCTTTTTTCACGACAAAAGACTCTGATAAAGGCATAGGGCTAGGCCTATCCATTAGCTATCGGATTATTGATGCTCATCAAGGCAAAATTGAAGTTAATAGTGAATTGAATAAAGGCACAACATTTATTGTAACTCTGCCTATTTATCTGGCTGGAGGTGAAAAAAATGGTGTCACTCATGAGCAGGGAGGGGAAAATGCCTTATAAAATTCTGGTAGTGGATGATGACATATTGGTACTTGAGTCCCTCGAGGAACTACTGAAATCCTCAGGATATGAGGTAAGAGCTGCTACACGGGGACAAGAGGCCCTGGAGATATTAAAAAAAGAGCACTTCGACTTGCTCATTTTAGATGTAGTTATGCCAAAAATGACCGGCTTTGATGTCTGTTGCGAAATCCGTAAAAGAGATGATGAAATGAGCACGGTCAAGATAATTATGCTTACTGCAAAAACCGAAACACCTGATACCGAACTAAGAAAACAGTGTGGTTGCGATCTGTATCTTACAAAGCCTATTGACCCGGACAGGCTGAAGGAATTGATTCGGAATACATTAGAAGATTCGACGTAATGACGATAAAGGAAATATGAATTGCATTCCATTTTTTACTATTCACAAGAATTGGCCTGGTATGATTTTGGCCCGGATCACCCTTTTAAACCTGAGAGGGCGCAAAAAACCCTGGAGCTTTGTCGCCGCTATGGGGTCTTAGATTTACCAGGCATGGCCCTAAAAACCCCTCCATCCCTTGACCATGATACGCTTCTCCTTGGCCATAGTGAGGATTACCTGGAGGTACTTCGACGTATTAGCCAAGGTGAACTATTTGAGGAGATGTTCTCATTTGGAATCGGTACAGAGGATAATCCACCATTACAGGGAATCTATGACTGGGCCAAAAAATGCGCTGGTGCAACCTGGGATGGAATGGTTCAATTATTGAACACAGAAACTAAGGTCATCTTTAATCCTTTAGGTGGTTTCCATCATGCCCATCGGTCACAAGCAGAAGGATTTTGTTACATTAATGATATTGTTATAGCCATTAAAGAAGCACTTAATCATAATGTAAAGATTAGCTATGTGGATATTGATGCCCATCATGGAAATGGTGTCCAGGAGGCATTTTACCAGGAAAACCGGGTACAATTTATATCTATCCATGAATCCGGAAATCATATCTATCCATATAGTGGCTTTGCAGAAGAATCAGGGGCTGGAAAAGGTGAAGGATTTACCATAAATATCCCCTTACCTCCAAAGACAGATGATCAAATCTATCTCGAGGTCTTCCATCAGATTGTCATGCCCCTTATTAAGCGATTTAATCCGGATATCTTAGTTGCCCAATTGGGTGCAGATTCTATGATATCTGATCCGCTTACTGACCTCATGCTTACAAATAATTCCTATACTGAAATAATCAAGGAATTAAGAGGGCTGTGTGGAAAAATCCTGGCCACTGGTGGAGGTGGATATGATATCTATCGTACAGCTCGATGCTGGACACTGGCGTGGGCTCTATTGAACCATATTGAACCAAAAGATGAATATGCAGGTCTAGTAGGTGGAATGATGTTCGGTCCTGAGATGGAGGTAAGCAGTCTGCATGATCGGCCCTACACGGTCACCGGTCCACAAAAGGATACCATTCGCAAGGAAGTGGAAAAAACAATTGCATTTCTTACCACCCGGCATCATCTATAATAGCCCCATCACATACACCCCTAACTAGGTATTCCCCCCTACCAGAAATAGGGGATAGGCACAAACTAAAACCACACCCATGCATAAATAGGTGTGGTTTTCCTGTTTTTGAGTAACATGCCGGATTGAAACTATATCTTTAAATCAATACCTTAAAGCATAATAAACTGAGACCTTTGAAAAACCCGGTGATTTTCACCATCCCCAAAAAGACAATGGACTTTTTTGAAGTGACTGGTGGCTTCCGGCTCGTAGAGCCTCCCGCTCGGAGAGAAGGGTGCTGAAAAGACCAACCCGGGAGCCTCGGCCTCCGGCCCGGAGGGCCTACGCCCCGGAGGGAACTGAAAAAAAGCCCATCGTCTTTAGATCAAGAGGGGTTATGCAAAGGTTTCAAACTATACTTTATAGGTTTTGACTCACTCGTAAAAAGTCTCCTATCAACAATGTGGGGATCACCTTTAGACAAAATTGGCATCATGATCGAGGAAAAGGACTCTTTACGAGCATATCAATTTTAAGCAGGAGGATAC
>JAWOBA010000156.1:0-9130 GCA_046498285.1 Desulfatiglandales bacterium
ATGGAAAAAATGATATGTCTGAGTCCTTTTCATAGCTATTCTAACCTTAATCATTTTAGCAGCAAGATTAATGCCAGCTTATTCTTTTTCGTACTTTTGATTGCAATGAGAGTTTATCTTGCCGGTATTTCTCATAAAATAGTCTTTGTGGTGTAAAACTTGAAAACGTGGCATAAACCGTTCAACTATGAAAATATTTCATAGTTGTGAACTTTTTTCACATGTTTTACCGTTGCTTATTATTCATTCCAGCCCATACTCTTTCATTTTGTAGAGAAGAGCTTTATGGCTGATCTCAAGTATTTTTGCTGCCCTGGATCGGTTGCCACCGGTGAGATCGAGGGCCTGTTGAATCAAATTGCGCTCCAATAACTTTGAAGATTTCTTTATAGATAGGGTGTGTTCCGGATCAGCAGATGAGAGGATGCCATGATCTGCGGTTATTGAAGGCGGGAGTTCGACCGGAGTGATCCATCTGCCTGTGGCAAGTACCATTGCCCTTTCTATAAAATTTTCAAGTTCTCTTATATTTCCGGGCCAGGAGTATGCCATAAGGATAGGCATGGTCTCAGAGGATAACCCCTCTATGGTTTTTCCCAGTTTTTTATTGAAAAGATCGATAAAATAGCCAACGAGTAAAGGAATATCTCCGCGCCTTTCTCTCAGCGGGGGAAGATGGATGGTCATCACGTTAATACGGTAGAAAAGATCTTCCCGAAACCTACCATGTGCAACCTCCTTATAGAGATTTTTTGAGGTTGCCGCGATAATCCTGACATCAATTTTCCTCGAACCAATGTCACCCAATGGAGTTATTTCCTCCTCCTGGAGGACGCGTAGTAGTTTCACCTGGAGCGGTAAAGGCAGTTCCCCAATCTCATCAAGAAATACCGTTCCCGTGTCAGCCTCCTCGAAACGGCCCATTTTATCCTTTGCAGCATCAGTAAATGCACCCTTTTTATATCCAAACAATTCGCTTTCAAGGAGTGTCTCAGGAATTCCACCGCAGTTTATGGAAACCATGGGACCATTGGACCTGGTTCCATCATGGTGTATGGCCTGTGCAATTAATTCCTTTCCGGTTCCGCTTTCTCCTGTTATAAGCACGGTAGTCTTATGGTCAGCAACATTGCGGACAAGATTAAATACATGGGCCATCGATTCGCTTCGAGCCACGATGTTTTGAAAAGAATATTTTTGCTCGATTTTTTTTATTCTATTCTGAAGTTTTTTATTCTCCTCTTTGAGCCGTTCTCTTTCCTCGGCCTTTTTCAGGGTTAAAAGGACCTCATCCGTTTTGAATGGCTTGCTAATATAGTCATAGGCACCTAAGTTCATTGCCTCGATAGCTGTATCCATTGTTCCATAGGCAGACATCATGATAACGGTGGCATCGATGAGCGTTTCTTTTGCCGATTTCAGAAAGGTCATCCCATCCATTCTGGGCATCTTTATATCGCAGAGGATAAAATGAAATCGCTCTCTTTCTATTGCATTCAGGCCCTCGCGTCCATCTGCTGCTGTTTTTACTTCATAGCCGGATTTATCTAATAGTACCTCCAGCATATGCCTCATATTGGCTTCATCTTCGATAATGAGGATTCTTTTTTTTGCCATCACAGTTCCTTCCGGTATCAGCGCAGAGATATACGAACCGGCTGAGATTTAAGCAGCTGACAATTTAAAATTGATAATTTTTCATCGACCATGTACTGACCTTAGTGTTTTTCTGACTTAGTGGCAGAGAAAAGTGGAAGGATAACAGTAATGTTTGTACCTTTTCCTTGTTCACTTTTTACCCGTATATCTCCCCCCATATCTTCAACAATCCTTAAACTGACTGAAAGGCCTAACCCTGTTCCCTTTCCTGGTTCTTTTGTGGTGTAAAATGGATCGAAGATCTTGGTGAGATCTTGGGTGGGAATTCCTGGCCCTGTATCACTAAACTCTATGTATATCCTGCTGGCATTTATCCGTGGATCAGTTTTAACCTCTGGTGTTATATTTGTTTTTATTGATAATATATTTTTTTGTGATTTATCCTTTGGTTGGCCTGCCTCCATCGCATCTATTGCATTCATTGACAGATTTAAAAATACCTGCTTTAGTTTGTCTGGATCAGCACGAACAATATCCATTTTTGCCCTTTTATCTAAAAAAACCTCACTGTCAGATACCATGGGCTGGGGTTTGAGTATATCTATCATGTCATCAATAATTTGATGAACAGATACTGCCTTCAGCTCTCCCTTTGATGGCCTGGAAAAGTCGAGAAGATTTCTAATAGTCCTGTTTATTCTGCCGATTTCCTCTTCAATGCGATTGATAAAGTCTCGTTTTTCTTCATTGTTTAGATCACTTCCTTTAAGAAGTCCTAAATAGCCAAGGACAATCCCTATAGGATTTCCAATTTCATGAGCGATGCCCGAGGCTAATCTCCCAACCGAGGCTAGTTTTTCGGATCGTATTATTTCTTCCTGGGCTTGTTGTAGTTCAAGGTTAGCTTTTTTCAGAGAGCGTATGCTCGTCTTTAACTCTGCCTTATTGTCTTCAAGATGTCTGAGCATAACATTAAGAGAACTTGACAGCCTACCAAATTCATTTTGTTCCTTATCGGAGACAAGGAAAACCGTATCTCCCTCTTTAAATTCCTCGGCTCTTATTGCAAGTCGATTGATTGGCTTTATTATGCTCCTGTAAATAAGATAAAATCCAAATAATGCCAAAAATAGTGTATTTAACAGAATATAAAAGAGAACTATCTTTTGATGAGGATGGCTAAGAGGAACATTGTAAAGGGAGACTACAACAATATCCACTAATATCATTGCTACAAAAAGAATAATCACCAGTATTGTAAATATTCCTGTTTTTAAACTATATGCCGATAGTTTCATGAGTGTAGTTAAAAAGCCCGCTTTTAATGGTCTGTCGGGTTTTATTTTGAGGGATTGCTGTCAGTCAGGTTCAAATTTCCAAGCGCGCCGTGGAGCGATTTGCCTGAAATATTCTATTGTTCCTGCAATATGTCAGAAGCTGTGTCTGCATAGATCAGGCTTAAAACCAGGGCTGGGCCGTGAACCCGACAACCTGAGCAGTTGCCAAGAGTTATATAAAATGTAGATATTCGCTTTTTTTGTTGAAACAGACAACAGACTGCTATCAACTGATATAGGTAATGTACCAATTTGTCAATTCCAGACCAAAGAAGATATAGATAATAGAACCAAGAGACAAAAAGGGGCCAAAGGGTATTTTATGCCTCAGCCCTTTTTTGTTTATTAACAAACTAAAACCACCAATCAGGGCCCCAATCAAACTACTTGAAAGAAGGACAAACGGTATTGCCTTACACCCGAGCCATGCACCTGACATTGCAAGCAGCTTAACATCGCCACCTCCCATACCATTGCGTCCCGTTAACCATTTATATCCTATCCCCACGAGAAATAAAAAACCACCTCCAACCAAAATGCCAAAAAACGATTGAAGCCATGACATTTGTGGTATAAAAAAAGAAGCCCCTATCCCAAAGAATATTCCTGGTATGGATATAATATCCGGTATAATTTGATAATCGATATCAATAAATGTTATGATAAATAGAGAAGAAACAAATAAAAAATAAAGTAAGAACTGTATTGTCAACCCATATTTTATGAAGAGTGCCAGGCAAAGTAAACCAGATAGTCCTTCTACTATTGGGTAGCGAATAGAAATATGCTCTTTGCAGTGCCTGCATTTCCCTCCCAGAATGATATAGCTGATAATAGGGATGTTGTCATAGAATTTTATGGGCTGATCGCAATGAGTGCAATGGGAGGAAGGAAATACAAGAGATTCCTTTTTCGGCAATCTATAGATGCAAACATTTAAAAAGCTTCCTATGATGGCGCCAAAGATAAAACAAAATATTAGAATCATGGTTTATTAATGTTTTGAGATCTTTGCATAACCCCTATTGATCTAAAGGCGATGGGCTTTTTTTCAGTTCCCTCCGGGTCGTAGGCCCTCCGGGCCGGAGGCCGGGGCTCCCGGGTTGGTCTTTTCAGCACCCTTCTCTCCGAGCGGGAGGCTCTACGAGCCGGAGGCCACCAGTCACTTCAAAAAAGTCCATTGTCTTTTTGGGGATGGTGAAAATCGCCGGGTTTTTCAAAGCTCGTTTTATAATCGTAACCACACGGGTTGTTCGGTTCACGGATCAAGATTTCCCGATAAAAACGGGATTGGCTGCTTTACCTGAGCGCTGGCCCCGCCAGCCGTCTGGCGGGCAGCTATGTTCATCTTTTCTACCACTGAACGTTGAACCTGGGTGGTAACCAACATTTATCTAAAAGGAAATATAATTATGTTATTAGCTCTTAATCAGGATAACCCTCAGAAAAGGCTTATAAAAAAGGTTGTTCAGGTATTGGATCAAGGAGGTCTTATAATCTATCCAACAGATACCTTTTATGGTATTGGATGTGATCTTTTTAATAAAAAATCTATCAAACAAATATATCAGCTGAAAAAAAGGCCTCTGACACAACCATTTTCGTTCGTTTGTGCTAATTTAAAGGATATAAGCCTTTATGCAAAGGTTTCAAACAATGCCTACAGAATTATGAAAAGGTCGCTTCCTGGACCCTACACCTTTGTATTAGAGGGAACAAGACTGGTACCCAAGCTCATGCTCAATAAAAGAAGAAACGTTGGAATAAGGGTACCGGATAACAAGATATGTTTAGAAATAGTAAAAAGTTTAGGGCGACCCATTATTAGCACCAGTGTAGACCTTGAGGATCCCTCAGTAATTCATGATACCTATTCTTCTTTTGTTGAAATAGTTATTGACGGTGGAGTTATCTCGCACGAACCTTCTACGGTAGTTTCCTTAATAGACGATAATCCAGAGGTGATTAGGGAAGGGAAAGGAGAGATTGATTTTCTCTAATGAGATGCATTTAATTCTCCATTCCACCTGTATTCAAATATTCTACAACGCTGATGATCAACTCTGTTGATTATATCGTTAACGAGATCCCTGAATAGTAAATTCCATAGAAGAGATTTTCTCTTTTTTTCAGGATAGACTAACTTTGCTTTTCCCTTGATATGAGCTGTTTCCTTAGTCAGATTAACAGCATCCTGGAAATTACCGAGAGAATCCACCAAGCCTAATTCTTTTGCCTGCCTGCCTGAAAAGATCCTGCCATCAGCTATTTCAGAAATCTTTTCCTCAGGCATATTTCTTCCTTTGGAAACGGCAGCTACAAATTGGTTGCGGATATCTTCAATGAGGCTCGTAAGCATCTTCTTTTCTCTGTCAGTCATTTTTCGGTTTGGAGAACCTATATCCTTGAACTCGCCGCTCTTGATTACTCGCATTTCAACACCGATTTTATCAAGAAGCTCCTCAATATTCATGAACTCCATAAGCACGCCGATACTGCCGGTAAGGGTCCCAGGATTGGCGACTATTTTATCGGCTGCAGATGCAACATAGTAACCACCAGAGGCGGCTAAAGATCCGAGATAAGCAATCACCTTTTTCGTTTGTGTCGTTCTTATTGTCTCGGTGTATATCTCTTGCGATGGGCCTACACCGCCACCAGGCGAATTTATCTTGAGAATTATGGCCTTAATTTGCCTATCATTCCTGAAGGTGATTAATTGCTCGGTAATTGTATCTGACTTTTTTATAACACCCTCTATAGGGATCACTGCTATTTTATCCCCAGATATTATGGAGGGTGTTACATGAGATAAAGAGAGAACAATAGCCATTACTGTGCCGAAAAAAAGAACGGCTATTCCCAGGATAAGAAGGACTACTGTGATAGGGCGATTCTTTTTAGGCATACCATTTTATACTTTTAGAGGGGAAAATTATTGAGTGGATGTATTATTTTCTGGAGATGTTTTTTCTTCCTCTTGTATATCATCTGAATTGGTTGTTTCCGTACTTTGATTCTCTGAATCATCTTCTTCTTTTTGGATATTTAAGTTAGTATTTGCATCTAACTTCTCTTTGATAAGCATCCCAAAATCGGAAGTGACCTCTTTTTCTGTACCATCCGTGTAATTGTTATATATTTCCTTATATTCCTTTTCCTGAAGCTTTTTTATGGAAAGACCGATTTTTTTCTCCTCTGGAGAAACATTTACTACTAAGGTTTGAATAACATCATCGATCTGGAATTTTCCAATAGATGTCTTGGACTTAGCTTTACTTATCTCCGATGAATGAATCAGGCCTTCTATGCCTTCTTCTAACTCAACAAATATGCCAAAATCGGTTATATTAGTTACCTTTCCAGTAACCTTAGTACCAGGCTTGAATTTTTCAGGTATTTCCTCCCAAGGATCTTTGGTTAATTGTTTTATGCCCAATGAGAAACGTTCACTATCTTTGTCAATAGAAAGGACCTTGGCCTGAACTTCATCCCCTTTCTTATAGAGCTCAGAAGGGTGCTTAATCTTCTTTGTCCAGGAGATATCAGAAATGTGAACAAGCCCGTCAATTTCTTCCTCTATACCAATAAATAATCCAAAATCGGTAATATTTTTTATCCGGCCTTCAATAATGGTACCCACAGGATATTTTTCTTCGACTACATTCCAGGGATTCGGTTTTATCTGTTTAATCCCCAACGAGACCTTTTTGTTTTCGGTATCTAAATTTAACACCACTGCATCAATCATATCCCCAATGCTTGCTACCTGGGATGGATGCTTTACTTTTTTTGTCCATGACATCTCTGAGATATGAATCAGGCCTTCTACGCCTTCTTCGATCTCGATAAAGGCACCATAATCTGTAAGGTTGACTACACGCCCCGTAACTTTTTCACCAACGGCAAATTTTTTGTCTGCGTCAATCCAAGGATCGGGTTTGAGTTGTTTGAGACCCAGGGAAACCCTTTCCCTTTCCCTATCGAAACTAATGACCTTTACTGTTATCTCATCCCCTCTCTGATACATGGAAGAAGGATGGGAAACCCTTCCCCACGACATATCCGTTATATGAAGAAGTCCATCTATGCCACCGAGATCCACAAATAGGCCATAGTCAGTAATATTTTTGACTTTACCCTGTAATATTGATCCTTCCTTTATGAGAGAGAGTGTCTTAGCCTTTTCTTTTACTCTGCCGGCCTCAAGAATAGCCCTCCGGGAAACAATTATATTGTTTCGTCTTTTGTTATACTTAAGGATTTTTAGGTCCATTACCTTGCCTACTAAGGAATCAAGATCCCTGATAGGCTGAAGATCAATCTGGGACCCAGGCAAAAAGGCAGGAAGACCTACATCTATTGAAAGGCCGCCTTTAACTCGATGGGTTACTTTTCCCTGAATTGTGCCATCGTTATTTTGAATATCTTTTATCTGATCCCAGACCTTTATTTTTTTTGCCCTTTCCATAGAAAGGGTTACAACCCCCTCATCATTCTCTTTTCGTTCTAATACAACGTCAATCTTGTCCCCTGCTTTGGCTGTTATTTTTCCATCCGAATTCTGGAATTCCCTAATGGGGATTATGCCCTCTGATTTATAGGCAATATCAACTAATACATATTCCGAGTCTATTTTGATAATTTCTCCAGAAATAAGCTCTCCTTCCTGAATTTGTTTCAGACTCTGTTCATACATCTCTTCCATATTCATTTCGGCTGAATCATCTTCGTTGCTGTTGTTATCAGGATGGTCAAGACTTGTTTCGATTGGCTCCTCTCTTTCTAATTGATTTTCTTGCTCCTTGATATCTTTTTTTTCTTCTATTGTTTCGCCTGTTTGTTCACCCATTAACTGTTAAACCCCCTTATATAGATTTTTAAAAAATTTAAGTTTGACAAACTCGTAAAGAGTCTTTTGCGAGCGATTTTGGCCACTTTTGGAAATAGATTCAGGAAATGCTGAGTGTTAATCCCGCTGCAAGCGGGACAAATTGTTTGAGGCCTTTAGGCCGAGTTTCGGCGCGTTTCTGGAACAATGTCTCAACCTAAGAGAGTATTACACTACAGGTAGAAAGAGGGTTAATGTTAAGAATTAAATTCTCCAGATTATTTGTCAAGACATTTTGGGATACGCGATTGACCTCCTTTCTATATGCACGTTGTTTTTTAAGTTTTTCCTTACGGAGAGAGACGATACTCTCTCTTAACCCATCATGACATTGATTCGGTGTTACATAGTCGATCCCGGAATGCAAATGGTCATTGTTGTACCAGTTAAAATATTCACTAAAGTATATTACAGCTTTCTCCCAGTCTAAAAACCGACCGGGATACTGTGGAGCCCTTTTTATTGAGCCAAACATTGACTCCACAAATGGATTATCATTGGGGGTGCGTGGTCTGGCAAACAGCTGAGGCATATGCAGATCCTCAAACATTATTTTAATCGGCTTGGCTTTCATCTGCCGGCCCCTGTCATTAATGATTTCCGGACGTTGATCGTCAGGGATATCCAGGATATTTTCATGTATAAATCCTTCTTCAAGGAGTTCCCTGGCTTCTTCAGCTGTTTGATGCCAACTGATCAACCAGGAGATGGCTTTACGAGAGTATTCATCTAAAAGTAAATACAGATATAGAAAAATACCCTTTTCCATAGTTGGTAAATAGCTTATATCCCAGCATCAACGTTGATTAGGGCCTGTAAGTTCCTTACGTACCGGGGGGATTGAGCAACCATTATGTTGTCTGTGATTCCCTCTGATTGTGGCCATATTTTCAGAACGTAAAATGCGATATACAGAAGAAAAAGAAACAAAGAATATATTTAAATCCCAGGCCATTACCGCTAATACCCTGTGGGATAGATCCGCATATTCTTCTTTCTTGGCCATTTCCAAAACAGCTGCCCTCTCCATCGGCAGAAGCCTGTTGAAAGGTTTTCGTGGTCCTGGTTTCAAATTGGCAAGGCTATCTCCATTTCCCTTTTTACAGCGCCATGTTGTTACTCTACGGCGGTTAATCATCAAAAACGTACAGGTCCGTTTTACTGAGATACCAGCATCTTTGGCTTCATCTATAACTTCCAAAACATTCACCTTGTCCTGCTTGCTCAGCCATTGGTCTTTTATCTCTCCCACGAACCCCCATTCGTTTTTTTTCTTAAGACAGTCAGCTCAACAGAAAGATCC
>JAWOBA010000193.1:0-6211 GCA_046498285.1 Desulfatiglandales bacterium
CCCGCCGATGATGGTGGCTACATTCGGAGTGAAAAAAATATATTTACAGAGTAATTTAAATGAGTTATCATAGATTTATGCCAGGATATAAATATACTTCGTATTTTGAAAATGAAGTTCTTTAAAAAAGCCATATTCAAAAAAGGAATGATGTATCAAGGTTATAGAAAATCCCCTTAAAGTTGAATGCCGGGACCATAATCGCTTTCGATTTTAGAGAAAAATTGAAGAATTGGGTAGCCAAATTTTCGGAATGATAACACTTGATGATAAAAAACCATTCGTAATGCTTCCCCTGATAGAAGGTTCAAACTATGAAATTAAATTATTATCCAGAAACAAATTTTCTTTATATTGACTTATCATCGAAACCAAGCAAGGAAAGCGCCGAAATTTCAGAAGGTATTGTTTTAGATTATGATGGCGATGAACATATCATCGGAGTCGATATTAATAATGCTAGTCGTAAAATTGATCTCGATACAATTATTCTGAAAAAACTTCTTTCACAATTACAAGATAACTCCTTGATCCACAAGATGTCGAACATCGCAATCGACCAGAGCATCTATCGCTTGGGGCTTTCGCTGGGAGGTGATTACATGTGGTAGGTTTATATTATAAATATAAGGATGATTTTCATGGGTAATGATAGATTCGCTTTTTATTCCATAGGTATTATACATTCCCCCCACACAGAACTTTCTAAGATTCCTATACAGCCCGTTTTTTGCGAGGGAATTCAGGGCAAGGTCATAGTAAAAAGAAAATATATAGATGGCCTCCAAAATTTGCAGGATTTCTCCCATATCTTCCTATTCTATTATTTCCACCAATCGGAAAAAACTCATTTACATGTCCAGCCGTATCTTTCAGATGAGAAGCGAGGCATTTTTGCGACTCGTTCCCCAAATCGTCCCAACAGACTAGGGATGAGTTTGGTAAGGCTTCTAAAAATTGATGCAAATGTTCTTTATGTAACAGACCTTGATGTTTTGGATGGCACACCATTACTTGACATTAAACCTTTCATAAAAAGGTTTGATTCAAGAGAAGATATCAGATCAGGGTGGCAAGACATGGTTTCAGATGATGAGGCATCTCTACGAGGCATAAGAGATTTTGAGAAGTAAACAGGAAACATCACACAGATGGAAGCAGGCAAACGCTTTCTTAGCTAGCACTTCATTGATGAACACAACCGCCGCTTTGCCATCATGGCTAAAGTATCTGAGTCGGCATATCAAAGGGTGCCGAAGGATGTGAATAGTAAAATAACCATCAGTTTCCACTACCAAGCAGTGGCCGGTAATGATAATGCTGTGGCTTGGGCGGCATGGTAATCGATATTGAATAGGTGATTCAAGAACTGGAGCCGGAACTCAAAATCCTCCCACTATCTATGCCTTGAGCGTAAGTATGATATCTGCTGCCATTCTGGCTGCGATGGCACATACCATGGGACATTTTTCCAATCCACCAGCTTTATACCATTCCCCAGCCTCAATGTCCCTCTTGAAGTCAAAACTTCTACCCAGGAGTCCTTTCTGGATCTCAAAACACATGCTGCTTCCCATCTCTTCTTTAAACCGACCATACATCTCATAGGAAACTTGCATCGTATCCCTGTACGCCCGAATATCCCAAAGCTCTTCCTTTCCAAGCACTAAGCCAATAGCCATAATTCCACCAGTAAGCGCTCCACAGGTCTCTCCCATGCGAGCAACTCCAGCCGCTAGCGCAGTGCTCGCCTTAAGTGCCTGCCCATCCTCCAGATGGATATGGGTCTGGAGCGCGTACAGGACAGACCGGGCACAACCCTCATATACCCTATCATTATAATAGGCAGCCCATGCAATACGGTCCAGAAGCTTCTCTCTCGAACCAGGCTCCAGGTCTCGGGTACCATAGTCAGCACGCTCGATTCTCTTCGCAACCTCTTCCAAGCTCATGTATAAAACCTCCTTGCAGATAACAAAACTATACCATCTGTTGATACGCCCCGCCGGATTCTATATATATAGTAGATTTTCTGTATTTCTCATTGTTGAGTCGAGTAGATCCAGCGGTAAGTCTTCTATCTCCGATAGTCGATTCAGCTTCGTTGACAACTCGTTCCCGGCTCTGGGTCCCGTAATTGTTTCACCTCCTCGATACCCCTGTTTGTCAAACCCTTCTCTCCACCGGCATTACCCGGTCTCCTCGGTACTATGGGTTGATCGACTACCCATGCCTCGTCCCCTGGCCTCGTCTCCTCGGCTTCGGGTACCTCACCCATACTTTTGGGAGGAAAGCATAGGTCCTCCCAGGTTCCTACGAAATCCCTTGGACAGCATGCCATGAACTATGGCCCCGGTGGAGTATCCACCATCTCGCCTATAACAATGGATTCGTTGCTGCCTTCAGTGTTCTTAACCACTTGGGCTTTCTCCACAACATACGCGTTTTCGAGGCTGAACACCTTCACCCTTCAAGGATTATGGCCTACTTTCTCCCTGTTTACGCTTCACCCATACGATTACCCGTACAGATGCAAAACTCGGTACTGACGGTCGGCTCACTTTGCCAGGTTGGCTTTTCAACCTACTGGATCTCGCAGGCTTTGCCTGGCGCACTAAAACTCGCTTTTTTGCAAGGCAAGTATAGGAAAATATGGTCTTGTATGTAAAGAAAAAAGGGGTCACAGGTTGTTTGTGGTTATTGTGTGAGCTGTGTATGCCTGGTAATGATGCCGAGGTGAGCTGAATAATGTAAGTGGATATAATATGGAGCAGTGGCTTTTGGTGAGGTGAGAGCTTTGCAGAACTTATAGTTTCCTAAAGAGGGTCGACTTTTTTTCAGTTCCAAGGCTCCGGGGTTGGTCTTTTCAGCAATTGATCCATGGGGGGACTGCAATTTAGCTACACCACTGATTACTCTCGTGGTTAAGATCAACAAATACTCCTCATTCTTTTAAGGTATTTTCAATGCGCTCTTTTTGATGACGGACTTTTCTCATCCAGTCGGCATCTTCGTTGAGATAGATTCCTGCCATCCGATTGAACTCCCTTGCCTGTATTTTATTTCTCTTTAACATCCATGCCTCTGCCAGGAAATAATAGTTATGACCATTATTAGGATTAATATTCATTGACTTCTCAAGAATCCTAATGGCTTCATCTGGTCTTTTTGATTCTATCAGCAACTGCGCCTGTTCAGTCAGTTTTAATGATGCTATGGTGCGAGGAGCCTGCTCTTTAATGCTATCAGTAGTCTCCGAGCTTGAAATGGTAGGGCGGGTTTCTGGTACCTGTTTTGATGGAGGGCTAGTTTCTGGCGGCATCATGGCACATCCAAAACTGAATATGAGAATCCCAACCGACACCAAATAAACTGTCTTAAGGTCTGTTGACAAAATCTTTTACCTTCTCAAAGAATATTTTAAAAGGGTTTTCATCCTTGTGGATGGAACAGTATTCCGTCGGAGAAAGTTTCTCCAGAAAAATTTCTTTTATGGGCTTTGGGCATCTTCCTGGGATGGCAATTTGACCGCTCTCGGAACATATGACCTTATCAACGACACCCTGAGGTCTTCTGAACCAATTTCCAGATAGATACTGAGGTATGTTCTTCATCAGTTCAGCCCATATGGGAAGGGCTGCTGAAGCCCCTGTCCCTTCCATGGAAGTCCCATCGTCAAAACCGACCCAGACCATAGCGAGGATATCCGGTGTATACCCCACAAACCAAGCATCTCTGGAATCGTTTGTTGTACCGGTCTTTCCTGCAACCGGCTGTGTTATCCCGAGTGTTTTCAAGGAACGAGCCGTTCCCTCCACAACAACACTATTAAGCAAAGAGTTCATAATAAAAGCTTTTGATGGCAGCATCACCCGTTCCACCATCATATGGCGACGGTTGAGGATCTTACCATCTTTATCGCAGACTTCCTTCAAAGAAAGTGGGACTGGCAACAGTCCATCCGCCGCAAAAGCGCAATAGGACCTCGCTAGTTCAAGGGGGATGACCTCTAATGCCCCGAGGGCAAGAGAAGGATAAGGTTTAATTGGGGTAGAAAAATGAAAGGCCGAGGCTGTTTGAACCACGGCATCTAATCCCATTTTCATGGCCAGATCCACCGTTGCTATATTTACAGAGCGGGCCAAGGCCATT
This sequence comes from Desulfatiglandales bacterium, assembly GCA_046498285.1. Classification (GTDB taxonomy): domain Bacteria; phylum Desulfobacterota; class DSM-4660; order Desulfatiglandales; family B25-G16; genus B33-G16. The sequence goes on from JAWOBA010000193.1 coordinate 4,153, forward strand.
CTCAGGCTGATCATTTTTTCGGGAATGGGTAAAAAATTGAGGGGGCGCCAATTTACCCCATCCACTTCATATGTAACCGGAATATTTGAAAGCCTGGATGCAGGTGTGAAGCGATCCAATCCGCACAAATAAACAAACGGTTTGAAAACACTGCCAGCTTGACGCTTTGCATGGGTTATCCGGTTGAATTGGCTAATACTGAAATCTCGGCCTCCAACCATTGCAAGTATATAGCCTGTCTTGGGCTGCAAGACAATTATCGCACCCTGAATCCTTTTTTGGGAGACTTTTCGGTTGAGGGAAGGGACTTTTCTCTCTATCCTTGCCAGGCCTCTGGAAAGAGCAACTTCAGCTGCTTTCTGGACCTGCGTATCAAGGGTTGTAAAGATTGAAAGCCCGAGTCGGGACAAAGCATCCTTTGGGTAGAACTCTTCAAGTTGACGAGCAACATAGTCAATAAAATAGGGAGCTTTCCTGCCATAGGACTGAAATCCGGTTGGAGTTAAAGGCAAAGACAAAGCACACTCATAATCTGTCTGTGAAATCCACCCCTGCCTGGCCATATTTCTTAGTACCTGATCCCTCCTATCTCTGGAACGCTTTATGTTACTATAGGGTGAATATCGATTTGGGGCCCTGATAAGCCCAGCGATTGTAGCTCCTTCTCCTAAACTTAGCTCATTTACTGGTTTCCCGAAATAGAAATAGGATGCCTCCCCAAGGCCATTTACTGCAACAGAACCTTTCTGACCGAAATAGATCTCATTGAGGTATATTTCTAAAATCTCATTTTTCTCGTACATGATCTCTATAACCAAAGCCAACAGCATTTCCCTTATTTTTCTGGACAGGGTTTTTTCTGGCGTTAAAAAATAGTTCTTGGCCAGTTGCTGTGTAATGGTTGAGCCACCCTGGTAGATTCCCCCTTTGCGGAGGTTCGTATATACAGCTCGAAGGATTCCGCGAAAGTCCAGTCCATGATGTTGATAAAAGTGAGTGTCTTCTGCCGCCAGGAAGGCTTTTTGGATTTGAGCCGGAACATCATCAATGGAAATAAGACGTCTCTGCTCCCTCTCTGGGCCAAAAAAAAACATGAGTTCCTCTGGTTCTAATTCTAAAAGAGGGATGGATTCATCAGTATTAGATTGGATAATGGCAATTATAGCCCTTTCTCTTATGATTATTCTTACGGGGAATCCTTTCCTTTCTTGTGTGGGAAGTGTGAAATCTTTAAGAAAAATCTCGAGGATATCACCTTTTCGCTGCAATTCTCCTTTCCGTTTTGGCTTATGATTGACCTCTCTGTAACCCAGGCTTTTTAACTTATCGAAAAAGAATTCAGGGTTTACCTTCTGTCCTGGATAGAGAGTGGTAGAATTGGAATAAACCTTTGAAGGGATACTCCATCGTTGTCTTGAAAAACTCTGTTCTATGTCTTTGGAAAGGAACCACCCATAAACCCCCACACCCAGAAAAGTGAGAAAAATAATAAGTCCAAGACCTTTGAGCAGACGAATTACCAGATGTATATTTTTTTTTCTTTTTTGCATTGTATGTTCTTTTCGGGAACCTCACAATAAAACAGTAATTCAAATTGATTGTGGCTGGACTTCCAGAAGCCGTTTGTTTAAAAATGAGTTATTCTACTTTGTTTTTATAGTTATACACTCTGAATAGGCAAAATTCAAATGTTGCATCTGGCTTCGAATCGAGCATTTCCTTAAAATCCGTGGTAGCCAAGGAGCTTCATGGTTTTACAGACAGTTTGTAGTAAGGGCGGTTTTGAGTTCTTGTTTAAAAACTTTCAGTGGCGGAATAGTATGCGGCCACAAAGCAAATTAGCTCCTGGGAGGGGAAACATGTTAGGTCTGCAATCACATATCCCCCTTAAATCTAAAGAGGAAATGATTTGTGCGATGCGGACTTACTACCAGCCTAATCCTATCCCGAACTTTATGTCAGGATCTTGATTCGCCAGCCCTAATTTGAATTCGAAGAAGAGCTTCATTCCCTGGTTCAGCTGGGTCTCAATCCCTCCAATCGCATTCAGGGAGCCCTC
>JAWOBA010000235.1:0-3577 GCA_046498285.1 Desulfatiglandales bacterium
AGTATTATGATTATATGAGTAATAGACCTTTATAAAAATTCCTTGTAAATATTTGAAGATTCAAAATTAAATAGATAATCTTAAAAATATATTTGAGTTGATATTAATATATTATAGAATATTATTCATTGATAAAACCTGTGTATCATAAGGAGGAATAACAATGACAAAAGAAGAAAGAAAATTCTTGGTAATAAACCTGACCAGTCAGGATTTTAAAGAACATAAAATAGATGAAAAAGAGCTGAGAAAATACCTGGGAGGCAGTGGTATAGCCGCTTGGTACCTCTATCAGAATCTGAATCCGTCTGTTCAACGCCTTGATTCAGATAATCCACTTTTTTTCTTCCCAGGATTACTGACCGGTACTCCTATACCTACTGCCAGCAAGACCTCCGTTTGCGGACGTTCTCCTTTGACCGGAATCTGGAACGAAGCTACTGTTGGCGGACAATGGGGAGCAGCATTGAAGAAGAACGGGTATGAAGGAATTATTATCAAAGGAAAAGCTGCCCAACCGGTATATCTTTACATTAACTCTGATGGTGTTACCTTTGAAGATGCTCAAACAATCTGGGGATTGGATACCTATAAAACCTCAAAAAAGATAGAAAAAAACCACCCCAGGGTTCAAATAGCCTCTATCGGGCAGGCAGGTGAAAACCTTGTTCCCATCTCAGCCATTGTTTTTGATGCCCCGCACTGCCGTTTGGCAGGAAGAGGAGGAATGGGTGCCCTTATGGGTTCCAAAAATCTGAAGGCAGTTGCTGTGGAGAAAGAGAAAAAACCATTATATGTTAGCGATCAGGAAGGTTTGAGAAAGAGTGTAAAAGAACTGACCCCTTCTATTAGAGCGTATACTCAAGGTCTGCATAATTACGGTACCGGCGGATCTGTTGAAGCAAGAGAATATACCGGAGATCTGCCCATTAAGAACTTTGCCCAAAGCCGCTGGTCAGGGGCAACTAAAACCACCGGTCAGGCAATTGCCGAAACAATATTCAAAAAGCATTATGCCTGCTATTACTGTCCCATTGCCTGCGGTAAGGAAGTAACCTTAAAAGAAGAAATAGTCCACGGTCCAGAATATGAAACTTTAAGTGCTTTTGGTTCTAATCTCCTAAACGATAATCTGGATAGCATTGTCCTGATGAATGATTTATGTAACTGTTATGGAATAGATACCATATCTCTCGGAGTAAGTATTGCGTTTGCCATTGAGGCTTTTGAGGAAGGACTTCTAAAAAAAGAGGATTTACACGGAATTCACTTAAACTGGGGAAATTCGGAAGCCTTTATTGCACTTACCCATCAGGTAGCTCACAATGAAAAATTAGGTAAATTGATAGGTCTAGGAGTCAAGGCTTTATCTGAGCAGTTAGGGGAAAAGACAAAAGAATATGCCCTGCACACCAAAGGTCTGGAATATCCTATGCATGACCCCAGAGCCTATACCGGCATGGCCTTGAGTTATGCCACAGCCAATAGGGGAGCCTGCCATCTTGAATCATTAAGTTATGTTATTGAATCTGGGCTACCAGCAACTGACCTGGGCTATGATGATAAAAATATGTTAGATCCCCACAGTAGTGAGAATAAAGCAGAGTTGGTGGTCAAATTACAGGATTATATGAATGTACTAAATGCCCTGGGACTATGTAAGTTCCTGCTTGCTGGGAGGATAGGACCTAAAATTGTCAGTGAATGGTTAAGTAAAGTAACCGGATGGGATGTGGACCAAAAAGAAATCATGCAGATTGGCCAGAGACTCCATAACCTGAAACGGCTTTACAATGTAAAATTGGGTATCAGCAGCAAAGATGATACTGTTCCGCCCCGCATACTCAATTTAGCCCGCACAGGTGGCCTGGCAGAAGGTATTTTGCCAGATATCAACCACATGCTTACAGAATATTACCAGATAAGAGATTGGGATGCTAAGGGAATTACCACTGAAGATAAAATTAAAGAATTGGAATTAAATTCAATTTAATTGTTGAAAAAGATTATATACTTTACAGAAAACAGAAAGGATGCAAAAAATGACCAAACCCCTACAAGGAATCAGAGTGTTAGATCTGGGTCATGTTCTGGCTATGCCTACCTGTACCATGCAATTGGCTGATTTAGGAGCTGAAGTAATCAAAATTGAAAGACCGGGTATCGGAGATGATTCTCGTCATTTTGGCCCCTTCCTGAAGGGAGAGAGTACTTACTTTATGAGTATCAACCGTAATAAAAAAAGCATGACCTTAAATCTAAAACAGGAAAAAGGCAAGGATATTTTTAGACAATTAGTCAGAAAAGCCGATGTAGTTACCGAAAACTACCGTCCCAATACTATGGATAAATTAGGTTTAGGTTATGAACAGTTAAAAAAGATTAACCCCAAAATAATCTATGCCTCTATCTGTGGATTTGGCCATCACAGTTTTGATCAACAAAGACCTGGTTATGATATTATTGCTCAAGCAGTTGGCGGAATCATGGCTATTACTGGTTATCCTGATGGTCCGCCTACCCGGGTTGGCTCTTCTATCGGAGACATCTTCTCCGGTTCATTTGCCACCATCGGTATCTTGGCTGCCCTGCGTTATCGTGATATTACTGGTGAAGGACAGAAAGTTGATATCTCTATGATGGATTCAGTTCTTTCAGTCTTGGAAAATGCTGTTGTTCGCTATACCGTAACCGGAGAGGTACCTTCTCGTATCGGGAGTCGGCATCCTTCTATTTCGCCATTTGATGTATTTGAAACCAAAGACGGATGGGTGGTTATCGGTATCGGGAATAATTCTCTTTGGGAAAGATTCTGTAACATCATCCACAAAGAGGACTTGATTAACGATTCTCTATATAAAAACAATGACTTGCGTAGTAAAAATTATGATCAACTAAAACCTATTATTAATTCTTGGACAAAAGAGCGATATAGTAGAGAAATACTAGATCTCCTTAACAAAGCAGGGGTTCCGGTGGGAGAAGTCAATACCATGGACAAGATAGTTCAGGACCCTAATATCCAGATGAGGAAGATGCTCATCCAGATGAATCATCCCACAGCCGGAAAAGTAACTATAGCAAATTCTCCTATCCGTTTATCCAAGAGTACCTATGAGGAGATTTGTCCATCACCAATCTTGGGCGAACATACTCAAGAAATATTAGAGAAAATACTGAGTTTATCAAAAAAGGAGATTAAAGAACTTCAAGATAGTAGAATAGTATAAGAAAAGATTTTAAAATAGTTGTCAATAATTATTGACAACTATTTTAAAATTCTGCCTTTTCCCATCTGGTTTCCTCTTGGAATCCTGATTTCGACAGCTTCAAAGAAATCTTCTGACAATTGTTGTCCAATGATTTTAATTTCTATATTTTCTGTTAGAGGAAGGTTTCCCCTGACTCTAGCCTGATTGATATCGATTGTCCATTCTTTACCAAGATAGTCTTTCAGTATAAGAGATTTTTTTTCCGGGTCAATTTCTACAATTGTCCCGCTAAGCAGTCCTTTTTCCGGTTGCATCCATTGATTTTCCCCGGTATAGACCATATGTTGATAACCAGGGATCCTTGC
>JAWOBA010000256.1:0-5899 GCA_046498285.1 Desulfatiglandales bacterium
GTCTTTTCGTAACGTATCAGTGGGGGAACCCGCAGGCCCAGATTTATCGGGGCAAATCGGAGAGGCCAAAATTTATCCGCCTGGCGGGCTCCCCCATGGATACGTTGCTGAAAAGACCAGCCCGAGAGCCTCGGAACTGAAAAAAAGTCCATCGTCTTTTTGGGGATGGTGAAAATCGCCAGGTTTTTCAGATTTTCCCGGATATTTTTCAAAACATGGCGGCGGGAAAGGCGGGGATTTTTTTCTGACTTTTTTGCCCTCCACCCCCCTTTGAACGGGCCAATTTTAGGTAAAAAAGGAGGCTATTGTAAGGAGAGCACTCTGTAATTTATTGATAGTATAGGGAAGTTTTATAGGAGGAAAACGGTAATGGTACCTTTATGCAACTCGTTGTTATTGAGACCTTTGAAAAAATTGGCGATTTTCACCATCCCCAAAAAGACGATGGGCTTTTTTTCAGTTCCGAGGCTCCCGGGTTGGTCTTTTCAGCAACGTATCCATGGGGGAGTTTTGCCCCCTCCGCATTGCCCCGATAAATCGGGGCCTGCGGGTTCCCCCACTGATACGTTACGAAAAGACAGCACCCTTCTCTCCGAGCGGGAGGCTCTACGAGCCGGAGGCCACCAGTCACTTCAAAAAAGTCCATCGTCTTTAGATCAATAGGGGTTCCGCAAAGGTTTCTTATTATTTAATTTCTGAGTTTCATGATGGGCACTATGATAAACAGATAGGAGATATACCATGCGTGATAAGGTAGAAGCGGTATTAAACAATATTAGACCCCCGCTTCAGGCAGATGGTGGTGATCTCCAGTTAGTAGATGTCACTGAAATAATCGCCGTGCCGATGCTCGGCGGTAGACCTGACTATTTGGCCTGGATTGCCAGGGAAGTCACATAGGGAGGTAAAGGGACATGCTTACTCTTGATGAGCTTGAACGGTATGACAGGCAGATTATGCTGAGGGAAATCGGCAGGGAAGGGCAGGAGAAGCTCAAGAAAGCACGGGTGTTCATAGCCGGTGCAGGCGGACTTGGCTCACCGGCAGCAATATATCTGACAGCTGCGGGCATCGGGAACATACGAATCGTTGACTGCGACACTGTGGAGCTCAGCAACCTCAATAGACAGGTACTCCACTGGAATGAGGACAGAGGCAGAAGCAAGGCGCATTCGGCCTCTGAAAAGCTCAAGAGGCTCAATCCGGATGTGGAAATTCAGGCGATTCGGGAGACCATAACGGAGGCCAATCTCGGCTCCTTGCTTGCTGGCTATCACCTGATCGTCGACGCCATGGACAACCTGCCGAGCAGATATCTCTTAAACAAGGCAGCCCTGGAGCACAATATCCCCTTTTTTCATGGAGCAATTTATGGCTTTGAGGGAAGGGCCATGACCATTATTCCCCCCAAGACGGCATGCTTGAGGTGCGTGTATCGTGGTACACCACCTGAGGAAACATTCCCGGTGATAGGGACTACGCCAGCATTGATTGGCTGTATTCAGGCCACAGAGGTTATCAAGTACATCCTGGGCATTGGGGAATTGCTCACCAATAAGCTGATCAACTACGATGCCCTCGATATGCAGTTTACTGAATTTACGGTCAACAAAGACCCGCATTGTGCACACTGCGGTCAGGTGAAGGGAAAGAACTAAGCAGTGGGTCAAACCGTAAAAATCCACCAGGCTTTGCGCCACTTGACAAACAACCAGTCGACTGTCGAGGTGAACGGCAAGACCGTGGGCGAATGCCTCGGGAAATTAGTGGAACGGTTTCCGGGTATGAAGCCCAAGCTTTTTGGAAAGAACGGTAAACTGCTTAACTATGTTGACATATATGTCAATGCCGAAAGCTCTTATCCGGAGGAACTGGCCAAGGCCGTTAAGGATGGAGACAAGCTCTCGGTAACCCTTATTATTGCTGGAGGATAGGGTGAGGACAAACCTTTTAGTCGGTATATTTGTTGGCCTATTCCTGGCTGCAAACAAGCCACCTCCATGGAGAAGAAAAGCATTTATTATGTAAGCGAAACGGGAAATCATAAATTAAGAGCTCGATGATCAGGGAAAGAAGGGACGTGACTGTATAGTCCAAACTAAAAATGGCGCTTACCAGAAAGCGTCCTCATGGAATACCCATGATCATCGATTTGCCACCAACAATGGATTGAGGCAACATGTCTTTATTGGTTCATAGAATCCCCCGGGTCCTCTATGCAGTAGCTCTTTTGCTCTGCCTGACTTGCCTGTGCTCAGGGGGAGGATGTGCTGCGAGAGACCGAATAAGATTAAACGAGACTGAAAATACATGGCACTGCGATAAAGAGGCCGATGATGCAATGAAGAGGCGCGAATATAGAAAGGCTATTTCTCTCCATCAACGCCTTCTTGAGAAAGAACCTGCCAATGGGCTTGCCTTCTACCACCTCGGATACGCGTATGGCCAGACAGGAGATCACCTCAAGGAAGTATGGTGTTATGAGAAGGCCCTGAACCTTGGATTCAGAAAAGGACACATCTTTCTTAACTTAGGCATGGCATACGGAGAGTTGAATCAGTTAGAGAACTCGATCGGAGCATTTGACAAGGCCTTGGAGATCAATCCGGAGAGTTCCGATGCCCACTTTGGGCTGGCGCTTGCATACTACAGAGGCCTTGCCGAAACCAGGGCAGAGGAGGGGTTTCTGACGGCCCTTGAGATTGATCCAGGGCACTTTGACGCCCGGCTATACCTGAGTTTGCTCTATACCGATAGGGGTGAACTGCAAAAGGCCTGTGAGCAGCTTAGAAGAATCCTCGAAATTGATCCCACCCATAGAGGGGCCCGTGAATTCCTGGAAAGAATTGAGCGGGAATGACGAGAGTTCATGGCTTAGAACTTAGAAATACACTCTCTCTCCTTACCTCCTGTAAAAGAGGCATCAGCCTCAATGACTACCTTCCTCCTGAGGAAACTATCATCCACACCCCTAGAAAGAGAAAAAGTGCGCCAGCTGCTACTTTAATATAATTTGCCGGCACAAATTTGGCAATCACGGACCCAAGAAGTACAGCCAGCAGAGAGGTGAGCACCAGTGCACCCGCAGATCCAAGGAATACAGCAAGTCGTGATTTACTTTCAGCAGCAAAGGTAAGGGTAGCCAATTGCGTCTTATCACCTAATTCGGCAAGGAATATCATGCCAAACGTCATTAGCAGGACCTTTATATCCATAGTACCTTTCTCCGTATAAACTTGATCAGGTTCTAAAAAATTTGCTCAGTTACCTACATGATAAAGCTAGCAGTTACAATATGAGACCTTTGCATAACCCCTCTTGATCTAAAGACGATGGACTTTTTTTCAGTTCCAAGGCTCTCGGATTGGTCTTTTCAGCAACGTATCCATGGGGGAGTTTTGCCCCCTCCGCATTCCCCTCGACAAGCTCGGGGCTGCGGGTTCCCCCACTGATACATTGCGAAAAGACAGCACCCTTCCACCAGTCACTTCAAAAAAGTCCATCGTCTTTTTGGGGATGGTGAAAATCGCCGGGTTTTTCAAAGGTCTCACTTTACCATCCTTATCAACATGAAATTTTTTCATATTTCGCTGAGGCCAATACTCTATGTAGCGCAAGTCTCCTCACTACTGATTCTATCTTCTATCAGAGCCTTTTCTTTCAGTCAACAATTTTACAATTATCCGCCAGGCTTACGGCAGATTTCATTTATGTGATCATAGCGAATAAAAAATAGCTATATTATGACGTACAGTATCTGCTGGATAGTACTGAAGTGGTAAGGAGACGAGATGTGTCTCATACAGGGAGAATCTCTGTTACGGTTGTTCTGTTTTCAGGCGTGTCATAATCTTTTTCTCAATGTCTTGTATGATAGCCCTTAAGGCACTACTTTCAGGAACCGGTCCCATGTTATTCCAACCCTTTACCAGGAAATCATTTTTCTTCTCCCTGAACTGTTCGAGACTGGCAACCAGTGACTCCCAGGCAAATAACTTTTGTACTATATGTCGTTCAGCTTCAGTCAAATCTTTATCTGTATCAAAGGATTTCCCATTCCAGGTCGTGATAATCATTACCCTGCACGCTTTTACGAATTATCTTTTTTATGTCTAATACCTTGCAAACCCTGGTAAAAATTACTCAATAATATACAATCTTAGTTTCGTTCAAAAGGTTCGTCATGCGATATTTCCAAGCCGGAATGTAATTCAATTACAGCCTCGTTCTATGCTGAGAGTTGATATCGAAAATAAAAAAAGAAAGAGCGATGAAACAAGAAATATATATAACAATTACGTACAGTTTGGCAATAAGCAATGTCAAATAACAAGGCCTGACACATTTTCTCAAATGTATGATAAGGTGAAATTATAGCTCAATTTTTTAGTCTGTGAACTTATTCACAATGATGTTCCCTGAATAACTCCTCCAGTGTTCTGGGCAGTTTCTATATTTTGATGTAGTTTGCTTGACCCTCACACTATTAAATCCTAACTCCAAGTCTTGAGTTTTTGGACAATGCACTTTTGATTTCTTATCTGACAAGGGGGTTACTGTAGCTTGACAAAGTTATTTCAAATTTGGTAAATTTTAATTTATGAGTGATTTTATCATAGCAAACCCAATTATAATTTTAGAATAGGTGAGACAATGGAAGAGAAAATGTATGAGAAAATTCTGGTACCGTTGGATGGCTCCAAAGTTGCCGAGTCAATCATCCCCTTTGTTGAAAAATCGGCAACTGCCCATAATTCCACAATAGTGTTACTCAGAGTGGTCCAGATTTATACCATGCCTGGAAAAACCGACATCGAAGGTGAGTCAGCAGCGATTCGAGAAGCCGAGGAATACCTAAAGGGCATTGAGCAAGACCTTAAAAAGAAAGGCTTCGAAGTTGAATCTCATGTGCGCTATGGGAAGGATGCTGATGAGATCCTTGATTTCTGCCACGAGCCTGGTATCGATGTTGTGGCAATGTCAACCCACGGGAGGACAGGATTGGGTAAATGGTTACTGGGTAGTGTAGCAGAAAGGATTGTTCGCCATTGTCACATACCGACACTCCTTTTTCGGCCAAAGAAATAAAAACTTATCTCTTGATGCCATAGATAGCGCGTTTTGCAACGCCCTGAACTAATCGTGGAGTCAAGATTCCTTCTACGTTACTGTGATCAAGCTCGGAAAGCATTTCACCATTATAAAGAAACACTAAGCCATCCACTAAAGGTGGATTCAAATGGGGCTGCATGAGGGTTGTGCCAATCATATAAAATGTGGTCTGTGTACCGGCAGAGCCTTGAAAGAAATACCTCATTGCATCCTGATCAGGATCAACCATATTTATCGTGGCAATGCGTAGCGTTTAAGAAGGTATGACTATCTGATCTATGTCTAGAGACCTTTGAAAAACCTGGCTATTTTTACCATCCCCAAAAAGACGATGGACAACTTCATGCAACCATAGAAATAGGAAAGGTGGCTTCATGGAGCGCGGTTTTTAAATACTTTTTCGGTGTACCCTGCCGTCGAAGCGAGGCCTTTGAAAAACCTTGTAATTTTCATTGGCCAAAGAGAGACGATGGGCTTTTTTGAAGTGACTGGTGGAAGGGTGCTGTCTTTTCGTAACGTATCAGTGGGGGAACCCGCAGCCCCGAGCTTGTCGAGGGGAATGCGGAGGGCCTCCGGCTCTCCGAGCCGGAGGCGTACCCTGGACTGATTTGATTACATCGAAATCGGGATCGGGATCGCTATCGAGATCGAAACGACATCGGATCAGGAAAAGAAAATATCAATGGTGACCACCCTTGGACGGGCTTACCTGGCATAGGTTTATTAAGGGGCTGCTGTGTCAAGTGATAAGCGTTTAATGATGGTCTTGGGTTTGTATATTTTGATG
>JAWOBA010000267.1:0-11071 GCA_046498285.1 Desulfatiglandales bacterium
GTCCGGATATATTTCCGGGCATCGACTTCGGGCATGGGACCGATCTCGCCGAGGGCTTTCTCGAGCTCGGCCGCATTCAGGGGCTTGCCGTGCCAGCCGTTTTTATTCTCTATAAACGATACGCCTTTGCCCTTCAGCGTCCTGGCCGCTACAAACCTGGCTATCTACCGATTGGCAACGGACTATTCAACTCTTTCAGGGAAAACAATCGTCTCTCGGTTAAGAGGAGAGGGGATGTAGACCAAGCTGATTTGTATCCTTCCTAATGCGTTTTCCTCGATAGCCTTCTTCGGGATCGTGACCTCCAAAGTATGTTTGGTAGATTCCTCAGGCTTGGTAATCCTCATGTACAAACTAGCCGTCGCAATTTTCTCTCCGGATTCAAAATGGATTGGATTCCCGGCTTGGTCCAAGTATTCAACAGTGACCCCTTGGATATCCAGCATGCCTTCAGATTTATTGGTTATTACGATGTCACCCGTGAGCATCGGGGTTCTGACGATCTCTTTCGAAGCTATGTCTTCAGTCATGGTGACTTGAAGGTGGCTAAGCTCTATACGAAAATTCTCGCCTTCAACCTCAGCCTTCGGTGGAACTAAATTCTTTATGATTCGTTGCTGTTTGGGCGCCTCTGCCTCCTCCTTAGCACAACCAAAAAATCCAACGGCCATGCTTAAGGCTATTAATATAAAGATCTTTTTGAAATTCATAACAAAGTCCCCCTTTCTTGGTTAATAGAAATATTAGACTCTTAAATCTGGATTCTTTCCATAGGAGTATCCCCGTAAAATTTGAGAGGATTAATCAGGTGCAGCCGCCTTGGTACACCCAATTGAGCTGCGCCCCAACGGGCACCATGATGCCTATAGTAAAGATCTTCAATTTCATACAATTTCGGCTCGTATGGAGAATCTAAAAGAATAACAGACTGGCGACCATATAAATAAACAAGAAGCACCATCAATCCAGACATAGAGGATAAGACATTCTCGAGATTAGCATTTTTAAAATTGAGATTTCTTTCATGTTTCACGTCATTATACTGCTTCCACCATGCTGGACTGGTGTTATCCTTGAATGCCTCCCATGGCATAAACGATAAATTGTAAAATGGTATTTTAACTTTTGCCTCATGAAATTTCGGGAATTTAGCCCTTATAACTGTTCTGCAGGTATCTATTGTTGGGTTGCGGTTACCTCTCTCTTTGTTGAAGAAGCTAAGGTCGGCTTCCTTGCAGAGCAGTTTAGCCACCACATCAACTCCCGAACAAATAGATAAGAATAGTTTTGTCAACTCTATAGAATAAACATCATAATTATCTTCGCTTATTTCTACGAACCTGGAGATTTTAACAATCTCGTCTTCGAGTGATATGAAATAGCGCCAATGGGGTAATTACATTTTTCTTTCCAGATGTAACATTGAGATCACCTGCCTCTATGGAGCGCAAGCGGGATAGAGGTCAGGTGGATTGACATGTTATGCAAAAAATAGGATCGGCTTTTTTATATCATCTTGTGAGTCATGCCGGAACTTTAGCCCCACTTAAAATCAGCTTATCCTAAACATTGCGAAGGCTCGGGCTGAATGCGGCTGAAAAACTCTATTGCTATTTGAAAACCTTACTGCCAATTACAAAAAGAAGAATCCCAGCTCCAAGCAGAAGTAGAGTCACTGGACAGGGCAAAGGCCAGCCAAAAAATGGGTTGTTTTTTCCAGCAAAGATCAATACTGCGTCCAAGACTAACAAGGCACCAGATATTATCAAAAGCCATTTTGATACAGTTAACTTTGATACAGTTAACATGGTTTGCCTCCCTTTTTTGTAATTACATATTTATCAAATGCATAACATTATATCTTAACAAGATTCTTCTTGAGACCTTTGCATAACCCCTATTGATCTAAAGACAATGGGCTTTTTTTCAGTTCCAAGGCTCCCGGGTTGGTCTTTTCAGCACCCTTCTCTCCGAGCGGGAGGCTCTACCTTCCGGGACAGAGTCCCCTCCAGGACGGAGTCGAGCCGGAGGCCACCAGTCACTTCAAAAAAGTCCATCGTCTTTTTGAGGATGGTGAAAATCGCCGGGTTTTTCAAAGGTCTCTTCTTTTTTCATGAACATCAAAAAGTAGATAGATTATACATAAAGTCGGTTGATAATGCAAAACAATTATACATAAAGTCGGTTGATAACGCAAAAAGATAAAAATGTAATTAAATATTAGATAGATATGGACAATATCATAGCATAATAGTATGAGCTTTCCGAATGCGGTGTTTTATGAAATGACAGCAAAAATTCTTCTTTTTGGTTCTCTGAGTATTATTATATAGAGTCTATATAATAATAAGTTTATTATCTGGAGGGTATGTGGAGCGTTTTAAGTCCTCTCTGTCGTCTAAGGAAATTATACCTGAAAAGAGGCCTTTCCTTGATCTGTTGATATCTAACTGAATCATATTATCCCTGCGATTCTTTGATTCTATCGATAAGCAAAAGAACTCATTACTTGTTTCAACCATTCTTTCTTTTTTTGGATCTCTCTTCTTTATAGCACCTTCACTCAAACCTGCGATCTCAGAATACTATCTCAAAACGTGGATGACCTGTGATAAGAGAGTGGTCATACAAAAAGACAAACCTAGGACAAGAAGAATATCTCAGATCTATTGACATCTGAGATGAAGGGAATCCACAGATTTCCGAACATTGATCTAGAATACCTCGATTGATGCAAACAAGTCCACTCAGGGCTAAAAAAAATTCTCAACAGAGATCTCCACGGTGAATGAATTTCTGTTGAAAACCAAAAAGCGATATTCTACCCTATTTTTCGTTGAAATATCGAGAAAACAAAAGTAATTTGAGTAACCAATTTCACATCGGGGTATTGCAGGGATTTCGAAAGTCCGGATCAAGATTGTTTTTGATAAAGTTAAAAAATGCGGTTCTTCTTCAACTAAATTGGAGAAGACCCTTAAATGACAACAGGCATTTTGTTCTGTTAGCTAAATTTTAAAAGTGGACTGCTTAAAGATCAAAAATGGACTGTGCTATGAAGCAACACTTTATTGCCTGTAAACAAGAACAACTATAACAGGACCGAGAATGAATGAGAGATAATGTATCTGATAATTGTTCTTGTTTACAGGATCTATAATGGAGATCAGTAAATCCATTGAACTAAATTTCATTTTCAGCGTGCTTAAGAAAACCTAGTAATTTCTGGAACCAAATTATCTTGAGATATGCTGATAGTTCTTTCTTTAGGGGTCCACTTTTAAACTTTAAATCTTTCAAAAATAGTCCACTTTTAATTCTTAACTGACAAACAGGCATTTTGTTCTTGACACAGAATGATAGATTTTCTACACTCCTTCCCACAAAAAGAGAGTTCTTATCAATCAATTGTTCAGAGCGTCTCACACATACGCGAAGGTCTCGCCGCAAGGCTTTAACGGCCATTGGTAGTGAAAGGTCCAAACCGTGCTTGATATTGAGCGCCGCTGCAAAATGACCGGTGCCGAGTCCAACTTCCAACCAGGGATTCGAAACGTTGCCGAAAAGGAGACGCAGGCATTCAATTTCTTCCTGAAAAATATCACTTCCTTTGTGAGTGTCATACCAACCACCATAAGCGTCGGCAATAGGGTCAAATTTTGAGGTCATTAAGATATTTTTTCCTTATAAATTTGATTGTGTTAACATACTCAAAACAACCCAGCTCGTTGGAGGGCAGGTGGTCCATATGGTTGGAGAGACAGACCGTATAGATAAGCTCTGAGTCCAACTGCTAGTCGGAAAATCTGGTTATTACGAGCAATTAGAGTTTAAAATATTGCCCAGTTTTTTGGTACCATCACCCACATCAGGAGGTCTGTTATGAAAAAACTGTTGGTCATGGTGACTTCACTGCTTCTGGTTTCAGCTCAACCTGTCCTCTCAGAAAAAATGACCATCCTGACGGAGAACTTGCCGCCTCTGAACTATGTGAAAGAGGGCGTGCTGGTCGGTCCCTCTGTTGAGATCGTTAGAGAAATTCTAAACAGGGTGGGCTCTAATGAGCAAATTGAGGTGTATCCTTGGGTGAGGGCTTACAAAATGGCCCTGGAAAACGCTAACGTGGTCTTGTTTAGCATGACCTATACAAAGGACCGGCATGACAAGTTCAAATGGATTGGTCCTCTGGCGAAGAAGAGAGATATCCTCGTTGCGAAAAAGGGTTCAGGAATAGAAATCAAGACCCTGGAAGATGCTAAGAAAGTGAGCCGTATTGGAACGCTTCGAGATGACACAAGAGAGATTTTGCTCAAGGGTCTGGGCTTTAAAAATTTGGAATCTGTTTCTGATGAACAGAAAAACGTCAAGAAGCTCATTATCGGGCGCATAGACTTGTGGGCATACAAGAAACCTGGTCTGAGAACGGTTTGTGAGTTGGCCGGTGTTCGTTATGATGAGGTGGAGGAGGTTTTCAAGCTCCGGGAAAGTGACCTCATGATCGCTATTTCAGCGAAAACGTCAGATGACATTGTGCAAAAGTGGCGGAATGCTTTTGAGGAAATGCTGGTTGATGGAACGGTCAAGGCAATTCAAGAGAAGTGGAATGCAACACTGGAGGATCATCCCTTTCCAGAGATAGAGGGTAGATCGTAACGTTGCAAAAGTCGAGGATGCTGCAGATCCAAGGCGGCGAGGGCGAAGCTGAAGTTGTCTACCGTGAGCCCTCGACAACTAAGGAGATGGTGTATCATCGGCTTTCCCGTAGGGTGAATGTCATGGCTTCCTGTATCACGCTCAAGATATCTCCAAGAGTGACTTCTACCAAGCGTGGTTACAGCGTGAGAACAGTCGATCATTCTTGTTCTTCTGCCGGTTTCGCCATGTTATTTATGTAACTATAGGGTAAACGCCAATGGTCACACCTGTGGTAGCGCTGGATATACGCAATGTCCGCTGGTGTAGTATGTGATTGAGGATCGTGGTCATGCTGACAGCCTATTCATACAAGCAACTACCGAGAGACGCCAGCATTAGTCGCCGTTTTAGTTACATCTTGATTTCCGTCGTTACGCTTGTACTGATTGCCTTCGCCGTAATCGTCATCCTTATAAATATCACTAAAATGGAGAGCGAGCTGGAAGCCCGATTAAACAGTGCTATAAGGCTTGCTCAGAAGAGCCTGCCGACTCCTCTGTGGAACTTCGACAGCGGCGTTGTCAATGATTTTCTTGAGGCTTTATTCCTGGATGAGGCCGTTGTGTGGGCCAAGATATGCTGGGAAGAGGAATCCAGCGTGCAGAAAAAGCGTCCGGGATTTGAGCTCCAACAATTCGAATCGACTTCGCCGCAGGCACTGGGGGCGACATCGGAATTCATTTTTAAATCTTCAGATATTTACTTCGAAGAGAACAAAGTGGGCGACATCATAATGGTGATGTCTCGCAGGGGAGTGAAAAAACAAGCCCTTTCGCAGCTTTATGGCATCGTTGCCATGACAATCTTGATTGTTGCAGCCATCTCGCTTACCTCTATAGTGATCACAAGAAGGTATATTTCCCGGCCTTTATTAAAGTTACAAGAATCAGCTTCAATGATCGCTCAGGGGAATATGGATACTTTTATTGACAAAAACAGCCGAGGGGAAATCGGGATTCTTGCGAAGCATTTGGATGTTATGCGAGGATCCATCAAGCGCCTATTCGAAGAGCTTAGCGAGAGCAAACAGAAAGTGGAGGAGTATAGTCGAACGCTAGAGCACAAGGTCAAGCTACGGACCCAGGAATTGGCTCAGTCGGTTGAGGAACTCAAAGCCTTGGGGGAGGTCAGCCAAGCGGTCAGCTCCACCCTTGACCTGGAAACGGTGCTCTCAAGCATTGTTCGCCACGCTGTTCGGCTCTCAAAGGCCGATTCCGGGACGATCTACGAGTTCGATGAAGCAAAGCACGTTTTCGTGCCGCGAATAAACTACGGCGTCAGCCAGGAGTTTATCGAAGAACTCCGCGAGTCGCACCTGCATGTTGGAGACGCCACTGTGATCGGCCAGGCTGCCATAAACCTTTGTCCCTATCAGATCCCCAATCTCGAGGGCGTTCCGGACTACCCTCTCCCCTACGTAAAGCAGGCGGGCTTCAAAGCCCTACTTGCTTTACCGCTCCTGCGGGAAAACCAACTTATCGGGGGGCTGATCGTCCGGCGTAAGGCATCAGGGGAGTTCTCCCCACAGGTCTTAGATCTGCTTCAGACCTTTGCCGCACAGTCGGTCCTCGCTATCCACAATGCAAGGCTTTTCGGCGAAATCGAGGAAAAGGGTCGAGAGCTCGAGGTCGCGAACAAGCACAAGTCCGAATTCCTAGCCAACATGAGTCATGAACTTAGGACCCCATTGAATGCCATTTTGGGCTATACGGAGCTCATCCTCGACAATATTTACGGTGAGGTTCCTGAGCAGATCCAGGAGGTCCTCCAACGTCTGGAGAAAAACGGGCGTCATCTACTCGGACTGATTAATAATGTTCTTGATCTTTCCAAGATTGAAGCGGGCCAGATAGCTCTTTCACTGAGCGAATACTCCATGGGGAATGTGGTTCAAACGGCATTGACCTCGGTAGAATCGCTGGCGGAAGAAAAAAAACTCCCATTGAAAATGATAATCCCTGCGAATCTTCCCACAGGAAAGGGAGACGAACAACGCATTGCCCAGGTTCTCCTCAATCTCCTGGGGAATGCGATCAAGTTCACCGAGAAGGGAGAAATTCACGTGGAAGCGAGCGTTTCCAGCGAAACGTTCTTGGTCTCTGTTTCTGATACGGGGCCTGGACTCTCAAGAAACGACCAGAAAAAAATTTTCGAGGAGTTCCACCAGGCCGACAGATCCAGCACCAAAGAAAAAGATGGAACCGGTCTCGGGCTTTCGATTGCCAAGAGGATTGTCGAAATGCACGGGGGTCGAATCTGGGTGGAGTCCAGTCCTGGAAAAGGCTCGACTTTCCGGTTCGAATTGCCGGTTCGAGTGGAGAGGCAAAAGGATTTGTGATGAACAAGACTATTTTGGTTATCGAGGACCATGAAGACAACAGACGCATCATGCATGATCTCCTTACCCGCAAGGGCTATGAAGTCATCGAGGCAGTCAACGGTTTGGAGGGAGTCGACGCGGCCGAGGCCCATCGTCCTGATCTGATCCTGCTGGACATACAGTTGCCCGGTATCGATGGATACGAAGCGACACGCCGAATCAAGGCGAACCCCAATCTCCAAATGATCCCAATCATAGTGGTCACATCCTATGCGCTGAGCGGTGATGACATGAAAGCTTTTGAAGCGGGCTGTGATGCTTATGTGGCAAAACCCTTCAGTCCCCGTGATCTCCTGGCGAAGGTTCGCGAGTATCTGCCGTGAATGTGT
Organism: Desulfatiglandales bacterium; assembly: GCA_046498285.1. Taxonomy (GTDB): domain Bacteria; phylum Desulfobacterota; class DSM-4660; order Desulfatiglandales; family B25-G16; genus B33-G16. The sequence goes on from JAWOBA010000267.1 coordinate 7,405, forward strand.
AGGAGGTAATATGAGAACACCGCCCCTCCTTTTGATCGTGGATGACAACCCCACGAACCTGGACATTTTACAGGCCCGCCTTACAGCCCACAACTACGAGATCCTCACTGCACAAGACGGCGTAACCGCCCTCGCTATGGCCAGAGAGAAGCAGCCGGATCTGATCTTGCTCGATATCATGATGCCCAAGATGGACGGAATAGAAGTCTGCCGGCGCCTTAGGGCCGATTCCTCTCTTCCATTCATGCCGATCATCATGGTCACGGCCAAAGCGGATTCGAAAGACGTTATCGCCGGTCTTGAGGCAGGTGGTGACGAATATCTAACCAAGCCTGTGGATCATGCTGCTCTGGTCGCCAGGGTTAAGTCCATGCTCAGGATCAAGGATCTTCACGATACGGTGCGCGATCAGGCGGCTCGATTGAAAGAGCAGTCGGCTCAGCTTGTGGAATGGAATAGGACGCTCGAAGATAAGGTTGCGGAGCAACTCGCTGAACTCAATCGTCTGGGACGCTTAAAGCGCTTCCTTTCCCCTCAGCTCGCGAAAGTGATCATTTCATCAGGTGACGAAAAAGTACTTGAGAGCCACAGACGGGAGATCACCGTCATTTTCATAGATTTGCGTGGCTTCACGTCCTTCTCGGACGCGGCTGAGCCCGAGGAAGTAATCGGGTTCTTGAGAGGCTATCATGCCGAAATGGGTAAACTGATCTTTCAGTTTGATGGTACGCTGGAGCACTTTGCCGGAGACGGAATCATGGTCTTCTTCAACGATCCGCTTCCTGCGGAGGCCCACACAGAAAAGGCAGCGCGCATGGCCATTGAAATGCAAACGTGCGTGAGAAAGCTCCGGCCAGAATGGCTCAAGAAAAACTACGACTTGCACTTAGGAGTGGGATTGGCGACTGGGTATGCAACCCTGGGCACCATCGGCTTTGAGGGACGGTTGGATTATGGAGCCGTGGGCAAGGTCACCATTCTCGCCTCTCGCCTTTCCTCGGAGGCCAAAGGGGGACAGATTTTGACGGACCGGAAAACGCTCAGCAAGATAGAGAATATGGTCGAGGCTGAACCCCTTGGAGAGTTGCAGCTAAAAGGCTTCAGCCGACCAGTAGCCGTTTCCAATATCTTGGGACTTAAGGGGTGATTCGAAGGGCTTGCAGCATAGTCTATGGATTCACCATATCTTGCGATACTACCCGTCTCCTCACTACAACCTTTTCAAACCGGGAAGTAGCAGTATAAGACCAGAAAGCGGGACGCCCTTAAAATTTTTTTCTTTGTGAATCAATACGATGATTCATCCAGAAGCACCAGCTTGCTAAGGGATCTCACCAATGGAAGTCATCATCCGCAAAGGGAAAGTTCTTTCGAGACCAACTTAAAAAGCTTATTGAGAACATCTGAGGAACAGTATCACACATGCCCAATTGTTCCCAGAAGCTGCGATCGCTGCAACAACTTCACTCAAACCTGCGATTTCAGAATATCAAAAGAAAAGAGGAACCTGTGATAAGAAGAATTTGTACGAGATGAAAAAGACATAGTGCATATTCATATTGGCAAGGCATCGCAATTTCTCAGGTGTAGATGAAATCTATTGGTTTAAGGATTAGAAGCTTTGCTTAATTGCGATACAAATAGGGGACAGGAAAAGGTGCAGAAATATTACTTATAACATCTTCTTATCGTCAATTGTGATTGTTGAGATTCGATCATATAGGACCTTGATGAGGATCTTTATTTTGGCAGATAGGTTTCGAAATAGCCTTGGACTTTCCAATACCACATGTTTACTGAAGTGTAGTTAGATTTCAGTATGTGGCACGTAATCATAAGCTATTGATCGGGTTAGCCGAGCACAATATACAGACTATTTAGTTTCTCATCTCCTCCCCTTGATATTCCCTCTGAGTGAATGAACCTTAATAACATTGGGAAAGGGCCTTTTGCCTAATTGTCCAAAATGGAAGCTGGATTTAGGTGGATAGCTGTATCCTCATCCTGCCAATTTGCCCCTTTTAGAGCAATATATCCTCCAAAGGCCTGTCTTTAGCTCGTTGCTTCGAGACATTACCGTCCAACGAATTCCACAAAAGGTCTTCAACCACAACATCATGCAGGAGTTTTGTGTTTGACACACAATAACAAATTTTCCATACTACTTTCCATAAAAAGGGAGTCCTTATCAAAGATTAAAGTGCCGAAAAAGAATCAACAGAGAACTGTTATTTTACAAAAGATAGGAGTGAAATATGGAAAAGCATTTAGCAAACAAGGTTGTCATTGTTACTGGTGCTGCAGCGGGAATAGGTCGCGCTACTGCATTGAGCTGTGCTCATGAAGGTGCAAAGGTCATTATTGCGGATATGATGCGCAATGAGGGGAATGAAGTAGTCGAACAAATAAAAAAAACAGGAGGAGAAGCATCCTTTATCCTCACCGATGTTTCGAACCATGATAACGTTAAGAACCTTATAACGCAAAGTGTTAAGATATATGGTACAATAGATTGTGCAGTAAACAATGCAGGTATAGAAGGGGAGCAGGCGCCAACTGCTGAAAGCACCGAAAAGAACTGGGACCGAGTAATTTCTATAAATTTAAAAGGCACGTGGTTTTGCATGAAATATGAATTGGAATATATGCTGAAACAAAAATCCGGCAGTATTGTAAATATGTCATCAGTAGCTGGTATTATAGGCTATGAAGGGATTTGTGCGTATACTGCAAGTAAACATGGTATCATCGGTTTAACAAAAACTGCCGCTTTGGAATATGCTCGATCGGGCATTCGGGTTAATGCAATCTGTCCTGGTGTCATAAGAACCGCAATGATTGAACGCTTCGTTGGAGAAGATCCTGACGCAGCCGCAGCGCTTACTTCACAGGAGCCGATCGGCCGTATGGGAAAACCTCAAGAGGTTGCTGAAGCAGCAGTGTGGTTGTGCTCAGACGTATCGTCGTTTGTTACGGGACATGCGCTTGTTGTTGATGGTGGTATGGTAGCACGATAGACATTTGTTTTATTGAGCACAGCATGCGACTTCTCATTGTTGTTTGATACCCCGTTCTTTATACTTTTAGTAAAAGGGATAGTGTCGTTGGCGTGTGATATTTACCACAGCAGAGAAGGTGTAGGGGTCAAATCTCCGTTTAGCTCATGTCAGATCAGTAAATCGTTCCAGGAAATGCGAAATGAAAGGCTTTTCCCCGACTCTTTGTGGACTGGAATACGGTCGGGATGTCGTGCCATGGGCAAGCCCGTATAATTCTATCGGCGTCAGGGATAATGATTGCGAAAATAAGATTAGGCATAAGTAATTAAGTATTGATAAGTGATAATGTCTAACTTGTCTCTTGTTAGATCAGTAAGTCCAGCAGCTATTTGCGTCTAAGTCAGCCTTGAGCAGAAATGGGTGAATCTGATCTGAGACCAGGCCCTGTGATAAGAGACATTAATATAAAACGTATATAAAATGCGATGCCGAAGAGGTATTCCCGTATCTATGGATATTTGTATATACGCTCTCCATAGGAATACACAGGTTCTTTGCCATGGCCTTGATGATTCGGATATTGGCCTGGTGAGGCACTAAGAGTCCAATGTCTTTGCTGGTAAGGCAGTTGTGTTCTCATACCTCATTTGCAATTGAGGAAAGATGCC
>JAWOBA010000217.1:0-23605 GCA_046498285.1 Desulfatiglandales bacterium
GCCATATATTTGATGAGAGAAACGAGGCGGTCAAGATCTTGGTCAAGCAGGTCATTGATGTGGCCCGAAAAAGGGGGAAAAAGATAGGTATTTGTGGGCAGGCACCCAGTGATTTTCCAGAGTTTGCCACCTTCCTGGTAGAATGCGGCATTGACTCAATCAGTCTTATCCCTGATACGGTGGTCAAGACACGGGTTGAGGTGGCAAAGAAGGAGCAAGAGATGAAAGAAAGGACTTCGCTTGTGTAAGGTAAAGTTCATATTGACCTCATAGTAAAGGCTTTAGATCTGGATTCTTTATTTCATCGTGTTAAAAAGGTGCGTCGGCATATGTTGAAGGCACTGAAGAGATTGCATTTGATCAAAATGGAAGCCATAGAGGTGAAAAAGGTACAGCATCCAAAAGCATCTGGAACTATCCTGCCAATCAGTTTTTAAAGAATACCAATACATCGGACGTATTTATAATAATGATATGACGGTTTTATCCTTAGCCTGGAAGCGCTGTTTAAGGTTGATATTTGGGGCAGAAAATACTATGATCAAAAAAAGGTTTTTTCATGAGTGGCCAGAGAAATATGACCAGTGGTTCACAACCCCTATTGGGAAGCTGATAAAAGAATATGAGACTCAGGTTATCATAGAGTTATTGAGGCCCAGAAATAAAGAAAGTATTTTGGATGCGGGTTGCGGTACAGGGATTTTCACTCTCGATATTCTTACCTTGGGGGCGCGTGTTTTTGGCCTTGATATATCCCTTCCCATGCTCATGCGAGCAGGACAGAAGGCCAAGGGATATCCTTTTTATGGGGTTATAGGCAATATAATGAACCTACCATTTGCTGACTGTGCCTTTGACAAGGTGATTTCTGTGACCGCACTTGAGTTCATCAAGGATGCAAAAGGAGCTATCAATGAATTATTTCGTGTGACCAAGCAAGGAGGGTGCCTTGTGGTGGCCACGCTAAACAGCCTTAGCCCTTGGGCAGCGCGCAGAAAGTCTCGGGCCGAAAAGGGACAAAGTCCTATATTTGAAAAGGCCATCTTCAGGTCACCAGATGAGATAATGAGTAGTATACCTATTGAGGGTATAACCACAACAGCAATACATTTCCAAAAAAACGATAGTCCAAGAGAGGCAAAAAAGATTGAGTTGCAAGGAAAATTAGAGGGTTTAAATACAGGAGCTTTCTTAGCTTCTCGCTGGGAAAAGCCGAATTAGTTTTGTGCTCCAACAATTGCCTTAGTAATGTCTTCAGGATCTACACCGGGAGCATCTACCCTTTGTTTTTCATAAAATTCATCTATTTTTGATATTATAGTTTTTTCCTTAAAATCTGTCATCTTCAGGCATCTTTCCAGGTTCATCAGGTCTTCTTTTGGATAGAACTGAAAGTCACCAGAGATAGCCAATTCTTTTAGAACATTTTCATGCACCTCATCCACGGTTCTAATAATACCTCCTCTGGCCTTGTAGATTCCGTAGAGGATTTCTAGTCCTTGTTTAATCTTTACCCCTTTTGGAATCCTCGGGGTTTTCTTAAACAGAAAACGATCAGAGCTCATCCCCCTCTCCAGCTCCATTATTTTATGGATGGTTGTGTTATCGAGGCTGGCTTTTTCTAGTTTACCTAACCGTTTTTCAAACCGTTCCACCAAGATTTGAATGATATCTTGCCGGGGGGGAAGTTGGCCTAATTCCTGCTTCATGGTGGTAAGGTTCTCCTCCATGGTCTTAAAAACCTTATCTCGAAATTTCTCGTCAGGCACCTTAATCACCTTGCTCATGGTGTCACAGTTAAAGTCCATGAGTATTCCGCCTACAAACACCATGCAATCGCCAATATCACCACCACCTTCTCCGGCGATCTTTTTCCCAGTTCCGGTTATGATATCATTCTCCGGCCTGAATGACGCATCTATGCCGAATTCCTGATAGGTTTCACAGGCAGGCTGTGAAAGTTCAGAGAAGATACGCTTCATTCCCTTGGGAAGGTTAGGGTTACCCCTTTTCCATATAACCTGATAGAATATTTGGTTTTCATCAAGGTAGGTTGTGCCACCACCCACCTCCCGGCGCATGACCGGTATATGTGCCCTGCTACAGAAATCCAGATCAATCTCCTTATCGGTATCTTGGAAGTAGCCGACGCTAGCCAGCGGGGATTTCGGTGAGACAATAACCAGCGCTTCCACACCCATCCGGGCAAGGGAATGAAATACGAGCATTGATTGCTGTCCCGGTAGTTTGCCGAGGTCAAAGACATACATGCTATGGTCTCCTTTTCGTTTTTGAATTATTCTTTTACTTTATTGGCAATTACGGTCACCGATGAAGTAAATATATGCAGGAGTTTACTATGAGGCAGATAGATAAACCAGAGAAGTCCTGGGATAATATGGATATACCAGAAAAGCTCAGGTCTTGAGTGTATGGTTTTTATGAATGCATTGTTAGCCAAAAGGCTACTCTGAACAGCCATCCAATAATTAACCCAGTTGTCGGAGAATCCGCCCATATAATAATGAGCTGAAACAATGTCCGGGGCCGCTATGAGCAGACCCTGGGTGACAAAACCAGACAGCACTAAAAAGAATATAAAGAAGATGGAGATGATATCTTCTTCTTCGGTCAAAAGCTGGTTGGGTCTTAGAAAAAAGCGTCGAACAATGGCCAGGATGCACCCAACCAAGGTGATAAGGCCAAAAGCTGAGAGAAGAAACTCTAAGAAGTGACAGAACGTACCGGTTTCAAAAAGATAGGCAAATGAAAAAAAGGTGATTTCTCGGTCCATGCCTGCTAGACAGAATTCGCTTAATAACTTAATGATATGAACTGCTATGATAATAATGATGCCCCAAACAATGAGCGTATGGGCAAGCCATCGGTAGAAGGATTGGTCAAGCAGCTTTTTATGGAAGAGAACGTCTATAGCAAGTACCTTGGTATACCAAAGAGGGTGTTTCCAGAAGTTTTTCCATGTCCTGCCCCATAGCACCCGAAATTTTTTCCAGGTCCCTGCACCTTCTGCACCTGCAATGCTGCCCTGAAGATAGATACTCATGCGAAAGTACAGCCCCCATAAGAAGATAAGGACGGTCAGAATAATAAAAGAATAGGTTATAATAGTTTTTTCCATCAGGGATCTTACCTTATTGAGTCACATCCATGCTCTTCTGAAGAGCCTATTCCATGGCCATCAAGACAATCTCCGTTAAATCCATAACCTTCAGCTTTATCCCCTGCTTCCGTGCTCTGGTACTGATCGTTCTGACACATTGCTGGCAGGAGGTAATTACGATATCAGCCCCAGTGTTCTGTATTTCCTCTATCTTTTTCTGGGCAATCCGCGCCGAAAGCTCTGGGTCTACCATCTCCACGTTCCCGCCGCCGCCACAGCAAATGGCGTTTTCCCTGTTATGTTCAAGCTCAACGAGTGTCACACCGGGGATCATCTTCAACACCTCCCGCGGCGGCTCGTACACACCGCTGTTCCGGCCTAGATCGCAGGGATCGTGATACGTGACAGTGACATGTACCTCTTTTAAGGGGAGTTTGTTTTCCTTGATGAGCCGTTCCAACAACTGGCTGGAGTGGAGAAGTTCCACATCAGTATCATAAAACTCATTCCAGGTCCGATAACAGGAAGGGCAGGAAAATACCACGCTCTTTGCCCCTACCTCCGTTACCTTGTCTATATTATGCACCTTAAGCTCTTCGAGCTCTTTGGACATCCCTGCACCGATAAGGGGAAAGCCGCAGCACCATTCTTCTCCTGCTAAGATAGTAAAGTCCACGCCGCCTTTATCCAAAATCTGTACGAAGCTCTGAGGTATCTTTTGCACCATAGGAAAGAAAGATGACACACAGCCAACAAAATAAACTACCTCAGCCGTATCTTTTTGGTATCTGTGTTCCGGAATCTCTTCAAGGTCTTCTACCCATTCCGCCCTGTCCTCATTGTCATCAGCGGAGATATTGTGATCTGAGAGGAGATTCGTTTTTAAATTGTCCAGGGCCTTTGGATACTGCCCCATATCAACCATAGTCTCCCGCATGGCCACCGACAGGTCCTTGAGGTTTATTGATACAGGGCAGGCTACATTACATGCTGCACACAGAGTACATCGGAATGCCTTCTCAGAGAAGGTTTGTATGGCCTCTTCACTGGGCTCCCTCCTGCCAAAGATCCGGGACCAAAGTCCATACTGGTTTCTTATAAACCTCTTCAGGTTCTGAAGTTTACCCCGAGGATTAAGCTCCTCTTCTTTCTGGTCTGTATAAACGGGGCAGACGTTCAGGCATTCCCCGCATCGAGTGCAGGCATCAACCTCAAGTAAACGTCTGGAGGAAAGTTTAGAGATGTCTAAGGGCATTAAGAAGCGACTCCATGTTCAGCAATCTCTGCCTTCAACCACTCTTCGATCTCATCCCGATCGGTCATCAAGTTGTTCAGTTCGTCCAGATTATCGGGTTTGATTTTGAACATCCAGCCCTTGCCAAAGGGATCGTCATTTATGAGTTTGGCATTCTCTTCCAATTCCTCGTTTACCTCCGCTACCTCGCCGCTAACAACAGCGTAGACCTTTCCCAGCCATTTTCCTGATTCAAGCTTGGAGAAGCTCTTACCCTGGGTGACTTTTTTGCCTATACGAGGCAGAGATATATATACGATTTCCCCAGACATTAGTTGGGCGTAATCATTCATACCCATGACCACGAGATCGTCCTCGAGCCTTCCCCAGAAGTGGTTCTTCTCATAGTAAAGCCCATCCGGAAAGTTGAATCCTTCAATCTCCATTTTCAAACCTCCATTTTTACCTATAATATAGTATAGTTATACAGCCACGTTTTCACGTGCATGCTTCTCTTGGTAAAGGATGCTAATGAATTCGGTAATATTGTAGATTTCTAAATCCCACCTTCTAAGCTTGGCATTTCTGAAGTTATGAAGACAGGAGGGACATTCAGTAAGCAGAATATCCGCCCCGGTCTCCTCGATGATTTTTCTCAGTCGAGCTCTTGCGATGGTTATTGACTCTTTCGGCATTGAACCACGAAGTCCTCCTCCTGCCCCACAGCACATGGCATTTTCTCTAGTTCGCTCTGGTTCCACAAGGTTGGGAGCAATCTTGCGAATAATCTTCCTCGGCTCCTCGTATATCCCTTCATGGCGGCCGAGATCACAGGGATCATGGTAGGTAACCCTTTTATCGGTCGTGACCGTAAAGTCATATTCTGCCAGAAACTGGGTAATGTGTTTCAACTCGAGGTTTAAGCCTTTATAAAAAGGGTGGTTTTTAAAAGTCCGATAACAGTAAGGGCAAGTGGTAATAAGGGTCTTTGCCCCAGTTCTGTGAAACTCATTAATATTGTGTTGGGCTAGTCTCTCGCGGGCCTGGTAGCCGACATCCTCTAGGACCCCACTGCAGCAGACCTCATCAATCATGGTAAAGTCGACACCGAGGATATCCAGAAGTTTTATGCTTTCTTCTACACTTTCCTGCTCTCGGTAAGTTCCTACGCAGCCCACAAAAAGAACGTAAGGGGCCTTTTGATTTTTATGTCCCCAATCAGGCTTTTCCTCCTCGCCGTAAAGATTCCCCGCATTTTCAATAACATCGGACATGGCTTTAAACACATTGTCATACCCCAGGCTTACCATATCCTTCCGGGCCGCCCTGATCACCTCCGGAGGGTCAACACCTGAGGGACAATTTACGGTACAATTCATACAGGTAGTGCAATTAAGCAATGATTTTTCAATACCCTGCGAGGGTTCGACCTTGCCATCGATAAGCTCTTTTATGAGGACCATTTTGCCCCCGGCATTTGTCGCCCAGTTCTTTGTTATCTCGAATATAGGGCAAACCATACGGCAAAAACCACAGCGGGAACACTGTGCAACCATGTGTTGATATTTTTTACTCAATTTAAATGGTTCAGACATAAGCTATTCCTTTAAAAACGCAAGGCCATCTTTCCGGGGTTCATAATATTATTTGGATCAAGCGCCTTTTTGATCTTTTTCATAACCTCTAGTTCCACCGGATCATGTTCAAGGCCCATATAATCTGCCTTTGAGAGGCCTATTCCATGCTCACCGGTAAGAGTACCGTTAAGGGATACGGCAAGGTGGAAGAGGTCTGATTCCACTAACTCCATTTTCTTCACCTGATCAGGATCGTAGGTATCATAGAGTATCTGAGGGTGAAGATTACCATCACCTGCATGGCCATAGGTTCCAATCACGAGGCCGCGTTTTTTGGAAATCTCTTGTATTCCCAGTAAGAGATCAGTGAATTTTGAGATAGGGACAGTAACATCATCTAAGACACCACTGCTTATCCTTGAAAGAGTAGCATAAGCACCTTTCCTTGCATTCCATAATTCCATACGTTCTTTTTCTTCTTTTGCCGTGTGAATTGTCAGGGGATTATTTCTCTTGAATATCTTTAGGATGGCCTTCATCTGCTCCTCTACCTCTTCCATCGTGTAACCATCTGTCTCTGTCAGGATCATGGCCTCACATTCGGGAAATTCCATGGAGGTGTTTTCCGTGATGGATCGAAGGGTTACTTTGTCGATTAGCTCCATGACACTGGGTATGATGTTGCTAGTAGTCATGGTTTCAGAGATAGCATGCCCTATATCTTCCAGACTGCCGAAGGTCGCCATGGCTGTCATCGCATGAAGGGGAATAGGATTTATTTTGAGGGTAACTTCTGTTATAATCCCAAGGGTGCCTTCAGACCCGGTAAAGAGTTTTGGAAGGTCATATCCGGACACACACTTCATTGTGTATGCACCCGTATGCATTATTTCACCTGTTGGAATAACTACTTGTAGTCCGAGGACATAATCACGAGTTGTGCCGTACTTAGCACCTTTTATCCCCCCGGCATTGGTGGCCACATTTCCCCCCAGCGTGGAAACGGAACTGCTGGCCGGATCAGGAGGAAATATAAATTTATACTTGGCAAGTTCTTTGTTCAGATCATCACATATCACTCCCGGCTGAACCGTGGCATATCTGTTTTCAGTCTTGATATCGAGGATCTTATCCATTTTTGAGATATCAATAATGATACCCCCGTTGATGGCGATAACACCGCCGCTGAGGCTTGTTCCAGCGCCCCGGGGGATAATCGGTATCCGTTTTTGGTTTGCAATGGTAACGATCTGAGATATCTGCTCGGCTGTTTCAGGCCAGATCAAGGCGTCGGGCCGATAAACATTTATGGAGGCATCATATGAATAGGGGATAAGGTCCTCGATTCTATCAGAGAAACTGTCTTCCCCAACAATATCAATTATTTCCTGTATATGTTCCATGTAATTACATCCTTCTTCTAGGTCCTGAAATAGGTCAATCTGCCTCAACAACTGGGAATGTTACCGAGCTATGAGGCATAAGCACAATATCAGGATTATCAGGTGCTAAATCATATCCCATTGCTATGGCCTCTTGTGGTGAAGATACGGGTTGAATGCCCGAATTTTCCAATTCTTTTGGGCTGATAGAGGAATAAAGGACCACCTTAAACCTTTCAGCCCATAGGGCAATGCCAAAGCCCATCAGGCCACCAATGGTGCAATTTTCCTTAAGAAAATTATATCTGTCTGTATTGGACGAAAACGCTCTCAATATGTGTGAAAAATCATCATTACCCATGCCGTCCCTGCATTCTGCAAACAGGACGATAACTCCTCCTGGTTTGGTTACCCTACTAATATTATCAAAGGCCTTATATACTTGATATAGATTAATATCCTCGGGATATCCCATGGCACTTGCAACGATCATATCCCCTTTGAGGTGGGTGGGGATAGAAAAGAAGTCCTCCGCCAGCCGGCATCCTTCGAGGTGTGCAATAAGAGGGTCTCCGGCCACCACACCGGCTATTTCCTTTTGGGGGTTTATTACCGTGTCAAGTAGAAAATGGGCCTTGGCCATCTTCATAATCTCGATAACGTCATCTCGAAGGGGGTTGCCATCAACATATCCCGATTGAACCTTTGGATTGATGCCTTGTTCAGGGGTACCAAGGGCAAGCCGGTGATTTACCTGGATAGTATCATAGCCAGCTACTCCAATGGACAGAGCCTTTGGACCGCCCCCGAAACCGGTTAAAAAGTGATACACAATGCCTCCGGTAAGGATGACCTTATCCGATTCCATAACCCGGCGGTTTATCCAGACCTTATTGCTTCTGGATGTTTCCCCCAGATAGGTAAGCTCTTTTTTTTCCCTTGCAAGGTGATCGAAAACCTCTATTCTGTCCATCAAATCCCTGGTGACAAGTCGCTCTACTTCCTGTGGTGTATGGGTCCTATGGTCGCCGGTTCCTAACAAAATGGTTATCTGATTATCCGTTACTCCAATTTTGTTTAACTCATCAACAAGGGGGGGCAAGAATTGCTCAGGTCCTGACCAGAGCCGGGTTATATCCGGGGCAAGGATTACAACAGTATCTTTCGCACGAACAATCTTATCAAGGGGGGGAGAGGATATGGGTTTTCGTAACAGCTCTATGATTTTGGCTGGAAGGTTTGCGATCTTTTCCACCTCTTTGGCCCCTATAGAACCAAGGACCACACCCTTGTCTAGTTCCACAGATAAGAAACGATCTCCATATTCCATTTCATGCTTAGACATTTGAAAATTCTCTTATTAGAATTGAGTTCTCTCGCTCCATCTGAATAGCAAGTATTTCAAAAAAAGATTAAAAAAGGGAGAGGCATTTTCCCTTTCCCTTTTAAATAATGTGACCTGGGATGACACTATTCTTTAATTAATTTATACAGCTAAATAGTGCTTTTTAACCTCATCAGAATTTAATAGTTTATCTGAATCATCGTAAAATTTTATTCTACCGCCCTCAAGTATATATCCCTTTTGTGAATGCTCCAGTGCCATCTTTGCATTTTGTTCTACCAGGAGAATCGATTTTCCCTCCTCATTAAGCCTTGCAATTTCCTCAAATATGCCCTGTACTAGGGTGGGTTGAAGGCCGGCAGTTGGCTCATCCAAGAGGAGGAGATCAGGATCAGTCATTAGGGCACAAGCAACAGCCAGCATCTGTCGTTCACCTCCGCTTAAGGTACCCCCCAGCTGGCTGCGCCTGTCCTTTAACACGGGAAAACGATTGTATACCAATTCTAATTGGTTACTTACCTTTTCCTTTGATTTCTCTTTTACCACCCCCATTCGCAGATTTTCGAATACAGTGAGTGTGGGAAAGATACTATCGTCCTGCGGAACGTAATTTATCCCCTTCTCGGAAATCTTGTCAGGAGCGAGCCTTGAAATATCTTCACCCTTATATATGATTGTACCTCCATAGAAATCACAGATACCATAAACTGACCTGAGAAATGTCGTTTTTCCCGCCCCATTGGGTCCTATGACAGTGGTAAAGCCACTCTCCTCAACAGCTAAAGTGAGGCCATCAATGATAATGGCCTTTCCATAACCGGATTGTAGATCCTTGATCTCCAATATATTCATCTTATCCTCCTAGATACACTTCAAGGACACGTTCGTTAGTCTGAATCTCCTGCGGATTCCCTTTTGCCAGGTTCTGGCCGTAATACATCACATATATGGGGTTGCAGAGGTGCATTATTACTTCCATCTTGTGCTCAACAACCAGAAAGGTAAGGCCTTTTTCATCCCTCAGCCTTTCAATCTCACCCATTATGCTCTTGGTCTCATCCGTTGTGGCACCTGCAGTTGGCTCATCAAGAAACAGGAGTTCCGGGTCAGTCAGGATAGCCCGGCTGATCTCGAGCATTTTACGTTTTCCTGCACTCAGATTCTTTGCATATTCATTGCGCTGTTCATAGAGGCCCATTTCATCAAGCAGGCTCTTAGCCCTCTCCCAGTTTTCTTTTTCTTGCCTCTTTACCGTTGCCAATTTAAAAATTGCGCTGAATACGCCTTCACCTGTCTGGTTCTTTGGGGCCAGCATCATGTTTTCCCACACAGTCATCTCCCCCAATTTTCGGGCAATCTGAAATGTTCTGGTTAATCCCTTTAGACAAACTTGGTCAGGCCGCAACATCTCTATTCTCTCACCCTTAAAATAGACTTCTCCCTCATCCGGTTGGTAGACGCCTCCTGCCACATTAAAAAATGTGGTTTTCCCCGCCCCATTGGGCCCAATAAGTGCTGTAATGGTTTTTGTCTCCAGCTCTATTGAGAAGCCATCGAGGGCCTTTATCCCCCCGAAGTACAGACTAACATTATTGGCGTTAAATATAGTAGCCATAAAAGATCCCCTTTTGTTATAAATGCTCTTCTATTGGTGTTGCCCTTTCCGGTATTGCTCCCTGAGGTCTGAACCTAATAAAGACTACAAGGAGCAAACCAATAAGGATAAGGCGCAACGCTGGCATAATATAGGGTGCGCCTAAATCAGGAAGAAATCGTGTTCCCTGTTCGAAGAACCCAATAATGAGCACGGCACCTATAAGGATGCCCCAATTATTCCGTAATCCTCCCACAATAACGAATATCCATACGAGAAAGGTAGTCGTGGGAACAAACTCACCGGGTTGGATTGCCATTGCGTAGTGAGCCCAAAGGCTCCCAGCTGCCCCCATCATGGCGCAGCCAACCACCCAAGACCACATCCTGGCAGTAAAGACAGACTTACCCAGAGAGGAGGTGATTAGCTCATCCTCTCTCACGCCTCTCCAAACACGCCCAATCGGGGCACGGTAGAAACGTTGTGTGACCCAAAAAGCGATGGCAAGGATTAGTAGGACGAGCAGAAAAAAGAGGTATCGATTCCCCATTGGCATGGGGATAAGGCGGATACCGGCTGATCCGGTGGTAAGCCAAAGTTCATTCAGGGCGATGTAGTGGATTGCCTCGGCGATTCCTATAGAGGCCACTGCAAGGTAATCCTCACGTAACCTGAGAAGGGGAATCCCTATCAAAAAGCCGATAAAGGCAGCCAAGACGATGGCAACCAGAAAACCTACGATAAAGGGGGCCTCAAAACGCCCCGGGATTCCGCCGGCAAATCCGGCAAAGATCTCCATCTCGCGGAACCGGTGAGAAGCAGTAAGAATCGCAGATGCATATGCGCCAACAGCAAAAAAACCGGCGATCCCGAAATTCGGAAGGTTAGTATAGCCAAAGTGAATATTTAAGGCTAGACCCAGAATAGAATAGATGGCTACGATTGTCGCGATCGTAAGAATCCAAGAAAATATTTCCATTGAATTTTCTCCCCTCCTAAAAGCCCGCTTGGCTTAACAAGAAGTATAATGACCATTAGTAAATAGGCGCTTAACATCTTATATGGTGGCGATAACCATGTAGCTGTCGCCTCCATGGTAAAGGCAATAATCAAGGCCCCGAACACAGCGCCGTATGGGTTGTTTATTCCACCGACAATGAGGCAGGCAAATATCGTCACAAGTACCCCCATACCCATTCCGGACCTGATCGTTCCCAAGATACCCATGAAGACCCCCCCCAGAGCGGCAAGTGCACAAGCTATAATCCACGTATATACATAAACCCTCTCGACAGAGATGCCGCGGATCTTGGAAAGCTCCCGGTTATCTGATGTGGCCCTCATAAGACGGCCCAGTTGGGTATACTGGAGCATCCAGAAAACTCCCATTGCCACCAAGATGGAGACGAGAATAAGGATGATCTGGATTGGGGTTAGAAAGAAAGGCCCGATATGCTTTGCCCTTGCAAGAGGCATTACAAACTGGAATGGCTGTGGACCCCAGGCTATCAGAATAAGGTTACGGAGAATGAAGCCTGCGCCTAGGGAGATAACCAGAAGGGTAAGGGCCCCCACGTTAATATCCATAAGAGGTTTAAATATCAACTTATGGAGAATAACTCCAAGCAGGGCAGTTAATGCCATGGAGATTATCAGGGCCCACACCAGATTGATTCCGAAAGAAAGGTTAAACAGCAAGGCAAGAAAGGCACCCGCAGTTATAATATCCCCATAAGTCAGGTTGAAATATTTTGTTACCTTGATAGCAAGGCACAGCCCGAGAGATGGTAGGGCCAAAGTCGCAAAGGTAAGCAGTCCATAGCTGAGAAGTTCGTCCATAATTTCTTCCACCTTTAGATTAAGATTAAAATACCGGGGGTGGAATCAATCACCCCCGGCTGCGCCAGTTACTGTTCGGCCCTTTCAGCACGGAGCTTTAAAACACCATCGATGACGTCTTTAATATCATCCGGCGTTACTGTTCCGATTCGCTTCATCCCTGACGGATCATCTTTCGTCATCACTTCCACCTTCAGGTAGGTGACGGGGTCACCGTATTTGTTCCAGTCCTGGGTTCCTGCAATGCCCTCATAGTTTATTTCCTTACCCGCGCGCAGTAGCTTGATGCCGTCGGCATAGTTATACACCTTTTCTCCCGGCGGTTGGGCAACTTTTCGCACATTATCCACAATTGAGCTCCTGCTGTCAGATTTTCCGGACTCAATGGCAAGCGCAAAGATCATAACGGCATCATAGGTATTCGCAGAAAAGGGAGTGACACCTTCCTTACCTGAGACCTTGTTTAATCTTAGCCCCCACTCCTTTGTTCGCTCATCTTCGAGAACTCCAGGGTTCACCCCGATAGCCCCTTCACTGGCAGGCAGGGATGCCTTTGCGCTTGTTCGGTTTGCAAAGTCAGATCCTACCCACTGGCCGCTAAGGCCCATCTCATACCACTGTTTAAAGATAGTAGCGTCTGTCTCAGGGTTTGCCTCCCAGAAGATGACATCGGGTTTCTCCTCAAAAAGTCTCTTAAGCTCGGCACGGTAGGAGGCCTGGTTGAGCGGGAATTCAACCTCTGTAACCAGGTTCAGGCCCAGTACCTTGCATGCATCAACAACACCACCATAAATGCTCCTGGAACCTTCAGTATCAGCGGTAAAGGTTGCGACCTTTTTGGGCTTGAATGTATTCATCGCATAGTGGACCATACCCGCAGTCATAACCACATCGGAGGATACTGTTCGGTAGATATGCTCGCCATCGATTCCACCACCAATCACATCGAGTTTTGTAGTTCCAGCGGTGGGGGAAATCTCCACGGCGCCGGCCTCTTTGGTAAGAGGGATGATCGAACGAACGGATGCGGATGAAGGACCAACAATACCCACCACCTTATTAATATCATAGAGTTTTCTTGCTGCCTCAATGCCTGGCTTGGATTTTGTTTCAGTGTCCCCTTTGTAGAGCTTGATTGGGCGGCCAATTGGCAACAGGCTTTCATCCGAATTGATCTCCTGGACTGCCAATTCGGCGCCGGGATCAGCACCGGCTCCTACCCAGGCCCAGTCACCGGTATAGGGCAAAAGAAGGCCTAAAGGAATAGGATCGGCAGCGGTCACCGGCTGCACAAAAGAGAATACCCCGATAACTATTGCGGCTAAAGTAATTATTGATAGCTTTCTCATTATATACCCCCTGTTTAATTAGTTATTAAATAACCACTAAATCAATCCTTAATTCACCTCCTTTCATGCCGATACTTTGTGGTCCACGGCTATATTAGAAACAGTGTTTAACTTCCATAGATCTTCCTGTTTTTCGTGTTTACGTTCTTTATCAGATTTCACTGCCTGCCTGATCCTTGATTCCACGTAATCAAGATGTTCAAGGATTCTCACCCTTGCCAGATCGGAATCCTTTTTCTTTATTGCCTTAACTATATTAGCGTGCTGATTGTAAATATCAGTATAGTTGATATTTTCATAGTATTTCCTAATAAACTTTTTAAGAATGTCATATATGGTAAACATTAGGTGGGTTTGGATCTTATTGTGAGTTGCTTCAGAGATTGCGAGATGAAAATTTGCGTCTTCTTTTTCGAGCAAATTTTCCTTTTCAAGAGAAGAGCCTTTCCTCTTAATCACTCTTCCCATTGATTCGAGATTTTTCTCAAGATGGGCTATATCTTCAGGTGCTGCCCTTTGGGCTGCATGATATGCATTCCAGGTTTCAATAGCCTTTCTTACCTCTATGAGCTCTAAAGCAGATATTATACCATCCTTTAGAAGATTATCAAGTGGATCAAGTATTCTACCTGAGGCCAGGGATTTAACCATAGTCCTATTACTCTGTGTTATCTCAAGAAACCCCATGCCTACAAGTGAGGTTAGCGCCTCACGGAGTGATGGACGGCTTACATTTAAAATCCCTATGAGTTCTCTTTCAGGGGGCAGAACATCGCCGGGTCTTAATTTACCTTCTGCTATAAGTGATTTGATCTGGTTAACTATTTTTAAAGATATTTTCTCTTGTTTAATAGCTTTGAATATTGGACTGACCATATTACCTTTACGATTTGAGTTCTATTCGTTTTGAGCTAACAGAATAAAATATGTTTGTCAAGAAAAAAATATCGGGAAAAGGAAGATATATAATATGAATATTTAACTATTTGATAATATTAGTTATTATTTACTTATCCACCTTATTGAAACGGATATAAATAGAAGATTATTTTCATGGAAAAAAATGCTTGACACGTATTTCTTTTATTGGTAAAAAAACTCGGTGGTCTTACCATAAACATGTTTTCAATATGAACTTTAGAAGTATAAACTATGTAATGGAGGAAAGATGGCACGGTTATATGAGTACCAAGGAAAAGATATCTTTAAAAAATCTGGAATTACTATCCCTGAGGGAGAGGCAGTTACTACACCTGAGAACGCAAAAAAAGCAGCTGAGAAAATAGGGAAGCCGGTAGTTGTTAAGGCACAGGTCTGGGCAGGAGGTAGAGGTAAATCAGGGGCAGTGCGTTTTGCAGATACGCCTGACGAAGCTAAAAAGGTTGCCGGAGAGATCCTGGGGATGGTGGTAAAAGACCTTGAGGTTAAACAGGTCCTTGTTGAGGAAAAACTTGATATCGCCCAGGAATTTTATGCAGGTGTGATTATAAATTCAGCACGTGAGGTGAGAGCCCCGGTAGTAATGTTCAGTGCAGAGGGGGGGGTTGACATTGAGTCAGTGCCGGAGGATAAAATCGCGTTGTTTACCGTCGATGTGCTCAGGGGTATCCAGCCCTATGATACTTTGAATATGGCACTCTCCGTAGGTGTGAGCGGTAAAGCCCTTCTTCAGATGGGAGATGTCATCTATAAACTCTACAATGTCTTTAAACATTATGACTGCCGAACGGTTGAGATTAACCCCCTCGTTTTGACAAAGGATGGTAAGGTGTATGCTGCTGATTGTCGGATGGCCATTGATGATGCAGGTGTATTTAGACATCCTGAGATGGGTATAAGAATAGGCCGTGAATTCTTAAAAGAGCCAACAGAGTTTGATCTCATGGCATGGACGTTTGAGGAGGAAGATTTTCGTGGAACAAGCTATGTTGCCCAGATGGCTAGCGAGTCTGGATTGAAGCAAGGTGGCTACATAGGCTACCACGGAATTGGAGGGGGGGCAGCAATCCTTGGTGTGGATGCATTGAACAAAGTAGGCCTCAAGGCAGCAGATTATGCGGATACCAGCGGTAATCCCACAGCATCAAAGGTATATCGGGTGGCCAAGATTATTCTCTCTATGCCACATATAGAGGGGTATTTTCTCGCAGGTTTTATGATGGCGAACCAGGAGCAATGGCATCATGCTCATGGCATTGTTAAGGCGTTGCGGGAGGAAGTTCCAAAGAGGCCAGGATTTCCCGTGGTAATCCTCCTTTGTGGAAACAAGGAAAAGGAGTCCCAGGAGATTTTAAAGGAGGGCTTAGAAGGTTTACCCGGCAGGATAGAGATTTACGACAGAGAGCATGTATACGACGCGAAATTCATTGGAGGTAGGGTCCGGGCACTGGTTGATGAATATAAAAAAGAAAGAGGATTATAGAGGGGGGAATAGAGATGGAATTTTCTGAAAGGACGATTAAGGTCCTTATTGATGAAGCCAAGTGTGAGGGTTGCACCACTCATGCCTGTGTTGAAGCGTGTAAGACATATAGCCGTGGCATTCTTGTGCTGAAGGATGGAAAGCCAGCTGTTGAACTAAGCTCAGAGGAGTTGGTGCGGAGAGGCACGGAATGTCTTGCATGTGAATATGAATGTTGGTTCAGGGGGAATTCAGCGATCACTATTGAAGTTCCCATTAAAGGATTAGCAGAGTATAGAAAAAAATACGGAACAGAATAACGGGAGATATACTATGTCAATACTTTTAGATAAAGACACTCGGGTAATTGTTCAGGGAATGACAGGCAGGGAGGGGTCCCTTCGGACTGCATTTATGAAGGAATATGGTACTCAGGTGATTGCTGGGGTAACCCCTGGCCGAGGCGGGGAAGAGGTTATCGGTATTCCTGTTTACAATACCGTGAAAGAGGCAATTAAAAACCATGGTCCAGTTGATGCCAGTGTTACCTTTATACCTGGTCCCGGCCTTAAAGGTGCGGTGCTCGAGGCTATTGATGGGGGAATAAAGTTTATTGTATCCCCGGTAGAGCGCGTCCCTGTTCATGATATCCTGGAGATGATTGCCGTTGCTCAGAGTAAAGACGTGAGGCTCTTAGGGCCTGGATGCATCGGGATAATAAGCTCAGGTAAGGCTGCTATGGGTTGGTTGGGAGGAAATGCAGAGTGGGCAAATATGCTTTTTGAGCCTGGCCCCATAGGGGTTATTTCTCGAAGCGGTGGACAGTCAGGTACCGTTCCATGGGCCTTGAAGGTAGCCGGCCTTGGTATAAGCACTGCGCTTCATACAGGGACAGAGCCTGTTTTGGGACAGTCCATGAGTGATATTTTGCTTCTCTTCGAGGAGGATGAACAGACAAAAGGGGTAGCTGTTTTCGGTGAGATTGGCGGCACGTTGGAGGAGGAGGCTGCTGCGACAGTTGCCTCAGGAAAGTTCACTAAGCCACTCGTCGTATTTATTGCTGGGGCGTGGGCACCTGAGGGAATGAGATTTTCTCATGCAAGCAGTATAGTAGAGAGAGGAAGGGGTTCTGCTCAGAGCAAGATCTCCGCCTTACGGGATGCTGGCGCCCATGTAGTAGGTAGCCCAGAGGAGATTGCTCCCACAATAAAAGAACTAATTAACGTGTAACGAGGAGGTAGATCATGACGGTAATGAGATCGGTATTCTATGTTCCAGGAAATAATGAAAAAATGGTTGGTAAGGCTCCAGAAATCCCGGCAGACATTATCACACTAGATTTGGAGGACTCTGTGCCCCCCGCAGAAAAACCAAAGGCCCGGGAAGTAATACGGGAGAATTTGAAATATGCAGGAACAGGTGGTTCCACTGTTTATGTGAGAATAAACAACTGGGAGACCCTGATGACCAACGATGACCTCGAGGCAGTGGTCTATGAAGGCCTTTCAGGTGTGTGTCTGGCCAAGTGTGGCTCTGCAGAGAATGTTCAACGTCTTGATTGGAAGTTGGAGGAATTGGAGCAGAGGAGAGGCCTGGAGGGAGGCAGCATTGCCATCCAGTTGTTGATTGAGACAGCCAAGGGAGTCATCAATGCATATCCTGCAGCTACAGCCAGTCCACGAGTTAACTCTCTTATTTTTGGAGCGGTAGACTATACGAAAGATATGAGGGTAACGCTCACCCCTGAAGGGGTGGAGCAACTGTATGCCCGGTACCATAATGCCGTGGCTGCCAGGGCAGCCGGATGTATAGCCATTGATTGTCCCTATGTGACATACAAGGATACAGAAGGATTTGAGAAGAGTACCCGGGAAGGCAGGCAGATGGGCTACGAAGGAAGAATGCTCATCCACCCGAGCCAGATCGAACCCTCTCACAAGATTTATACCCCCTCTGCAGAGGATGTAGAATGGGCAGAGGGTGTAAAAAAGGTCTTTGAGGAAGAGGGAATTGCGAAGGGCTCCGCAGCGGTTGCATACAAGGGAAAAATGGTAGATACGCCGGTCTACGAGAATGCCTTGACCATTCTTGCTACCATGAAAGAGATCAGCGAAGCCGAGGCAAAACGTTAGAGATAGAGCGCGAACAATCTCCAAGCCTGAGAGGAGATAGTGCCTTGTGGTGGGAGGCATGAGGGATGGTTATTCCCTGTGCCTCTTTTTCTACTTATATTTCAGTGATTTTCAGGTGTACCAGGAAATGAGAATTATTTTGGTCGGTCAGGGCCCCTTCGGAGAAAAGGCATTGAAGGGTCTTATTAAGAAAGGGGGAAACCTCGTCGGGGTCTTTTGCCCCACAGATAAAAAAGGAGGGGCAATAGGAGAGGTGTCTGAAAAATCTGGTATTGCACTCTTTCGTCCAGGTCATATGAAAGATCCCGAGGTCTACGATGCATATAGGAGCCTGAAACCTGATTTAGTTATCTTAGCATTTGTAACCGATATAATCCCGGAAAGACTCCTTAATATCCCCTCAAGAGGAACCATCTGTTACCATCCATCTCTTTTACCCAGGCACCGCGGGGCAAGCGCTATAAACTGGGCCATTATTCAAGGAGAGACACATACAGGGCTGACCATCTTGTGGGTACATAAAGGTATTGATACAGGCTCGATTCTCCTGCAAAAAGAGGTCGATATTGGCTCTGATGAAACCACCGGTTCATTATATTTTAACAAGCTCTTTCCCTTGGGAATAGATGCCCTTATGGAAGCAGTTGATCTCATAAAGAATGGCAAGGCGCCCAAAATCCCACAGGAAAACTCCTTGGCCACGTATGAACCCCCCTGCGATGACAAAGTAGCATCTATTGATTGGGGTAAACCAGGTCAAGAGGTGTACAACTTAATCAGGGGTTGTGATCCTCAACCAGGTGCTTATTCTACCTTTAAGGGCGAAAAGGTACGATTTTACAAGGCGAAATTCATCTCATCTGAAGCAGAAAAGGCGATCGGAAAGGTGCTTAATATTACTCAAAATGAGGTAGTTATTGTTCTTAATGGAGGCATTTTGAAGGTTGGAAAGATGAAGGGTGGGAATAGAGAGAAGATGAACGCAGATGAATTTGCAAGGCAGGTGAATTTGAAAGCAGGAATGAGCTTTGGATCCTAAGGGTCCATTTTATTATGGATTTGAAGGACTACAATAAAGGAGGTTTCCTATGGAAAAAGAGAATATGATATTGGCATTAAAAGAGATAATAAAGGATGAGAGATACGTTCTCTCTTCCGATGTAGATGTCTTGCTCTACGGGTATGATGCATCCCTTTATAGGGGAAAACCAGATGTAATTGTTTTACCCAACACGACTGCTGAAGTTTCTGAGATTATGAAACTTGCTAACAGGGAAAAGATACCAGTAGTAGCAAGGGGTTCCGGTACTAATCTTACCGGTGGCTCGATTTCTGAAAAAGGTGGTATTGTTATTGGATTGGCAAGGATGGATAGAGTCATAGAAATTGACACAGCAAACCAACGGGCAGTTGTCGAGCCAGGTATCTTTACTTTAGATTTTAAAAATCAATTAGCACCCTATGGATTTGTTTATCAGCCTGACCCAGCTAGTGAATCGGTATCAACAATGGGTGGAAATTTTGCAGAAAATTCAGGGGGACCCTTGTGCTTTAAATATGGTGTTACCACGAATCATATGCTTGGAGCAGAAGTAGTTCTGAATAATGGTGAGGTAACCTGGGTTGGTGGTAAGGCCCTTGACAATCCTGGATATGATTTAACCGGACTTCTCGTAGGATCAGAGGGAACCCTTGCTATTGCCACTCAACTCCTGGTCAGGATTATGCCTGCACCTGAGGCAAGAAAGACGCTCTTGGCTATTTTTGATACCCTGAACGATGCAGCAAATACGGTATCAGGCATTATCGAGGATGGTATTATCCCGGCTACACTGGAGATGTTGGACAAGCTCACAATAGAGGCTGTTGAGGCATCAGTGCATGCAGGTTATCCCTTAGATGCAGAGGCCGTACTTCTTATAGAGCTTGACGGTTTAAAGGATGGTATGGAGAGGCTTGCCGATAGGATAATAGAGCTCTGTAAGAAAAATAAGGTAAGGGAAGTAAAGGCAGCAAAGGATGAGGCTGAAAGGACTCTTCTCTGGGCCGGAAGAAAAGGTGCATTTGGTGCAGTTGCTCGGCTTGAGACCAGCTACCTTTGCAACGATGGTACCGTGCCCAGGAATAAATTAACCGAGGTTTTAGAGAAGGTAGTAGCCGCAGGAAAGAGATATAATTTGCGCATTGCTAACGTATTTCATGCAGGTGACGGTAATCTCCACCCCTTGGTTTTGTTTGACGACAGGAATAAGGCAGACTTAGAAAAAGTCAAATTAGTAGGCAGTGAGATATTAAAGATATGCGCAGAGGCAGGTGGTACCATAAGTGGAGAACATGGAATAGGGGCAGAGAAGATAAAGGAAATGCATTTTATCTTTTCGGATGAGGATATCTCCTTGCTTAGGAAGATAAAGACTGTCTTTGATCCAGAAGAGATTTTAAATCCTGCTAAGATTTTTGAAGAAGCGGCATAGACTTATATAAATATTTCAAGAAACCTTTAATATTTGTAGGGAGATAATGATGTTTTCAAAATTAGAAGAGATCGTTGGCGGAGACTATATAATTAGTGATCCTGGCAAGTTAAAAGACTTTTCTCTGGATGGCAAAGTTCCAAAGGTGTTAGTCTATCCAGGAAATGAAGATGAAATCTCCAAAGTTGTTAAACTGGCTAATAAAGAGGGTTGGTCCGTGATTCCTTGGGGTGGAGGGACGAAGATAGGGTTAGGTGGAATACCCCGGCAGGTTGATATTGTTATCTCTTTATCTAGGCTTAACAGTGTTACAGATCTTGATTTAGGGAATCTGACAATTACAGCACAGGCAGGGATAACTCTTAACGAAGTTCAAAAGACATTGGCCAGCAAAGGAAGGGGTTATTTTATACGCTTAGATCCACCATTTAGTAAGTTTGCTACCCTGGGAGGTATTGTTGCGACTAATTCTAATGGGCCAAGCAGGTTTCTGTATGGATCATTGAGAGATATGATCTTGGGGATTGGCTTTATTGCCTCGAATGGGGATATTATCGGGGTAGGCGGAAAGACGGCTAAAAACGTATCTGGGTATGATGTAGATAAATTACTCATAGGTTTTTTAGGAACCTTAGGGATCATAACAGGCATAACGTTTAAGCTTTTCCCCTTACCTGAGAAGAGTGCTACAATAGCTGTTATCTTTTCATCTCTTGAAAATACTCATGATTTCACCAGTGGGATGCTCAATTCGAATCTTTTTCCTGCATCCATGGAAATATTAAATGTCATGGCTATGCATGAGCTTTCTATGGATATTCCTGACAATGGCAAATATGCTGTTGCCATTTGTGCTGAAGGCGTTGAGGAGTCGGTAAACAGGCAGTTAAAAGATATCGAGGAGATGGGTAAGAACAGCAAGGCTTTAGAGGTGAGGTCTTACCTAGGGGAAGATCATGTTCATTTTTGGGACTTGCTTAGTGATTTTCCTAAGGTAGTTGCGGAGAGATATCCCTATGGGATTGCATGTAAATCGAACTTCCTTATCTCAAAGTTCGCAGAGATGGTCAAGGTATGGGAAGACAGGACTACCAACAATGGCTTGAGTTGTGCCCTTATCTCACGAGCAGGGAATGGTCTTCTTTATTCCTATATCCTCATTGAGGACAACATCAAAAAACACTTGGATACAGTGGTACACTTTTTGGAGGACATGACAGAAGAAGCTGTACAGCGGGATGGAAATGTAGTAATAGAATTCGCCCCCGTTGCCTTAAAGGAAAGGATTAGTGTTTGGGGTAGATTACGAGATGATTTCAAGATCATGCATGGTCTTAAAAAACAAATTGACCCTGCCGGTATTCTCAATCCAGGCAGGTTTGTTGGAGGGATCTAAATATGAATATTCTTGAACTAAAGGAATTAGAATACGATGAGGTTGCGAAATGTAACAGGTGTGGCTTTTGTCTTACCGTGTGCCCTACCTACAATGTAATGAAAACAGAGAGGCAGAATGCGCGTGGAAGAAATGCGTTAACGAGGGCCTCTATTGAGGAGAAGATTCAGGTAAGTGAAGATGTGGAGGATTCTTTGTTTAATTGTCTTGGCTGTGGTGCTTGTGAAGTGGCATGTCTCCCCAAGGTGCAGACAAAACAGATTGTGAGGGCCGAACGAAGTCTTTTAGTGGATAGCGGTTATTGCCCCGATTCCATAAAACGTGTAGCAGAGTCACTTGAGAAAAACTATAACATCTCAGATGAAGATAATGAGGATCGTGCTGAATGGAGAGAGGATATTCCAGACCTGCCTGACAATATGTATGAGAAAGAAAGGGCCGAGGTGGTATACTTTGTTGGCTGTGTATCCTCTTTCTTTCCTATGGTACAAAAGATACCGCAGAACCTCGTGCAGATAATGGATAAGGGTGGGATAGATTTCACTATATTAGGTGGTAAGGAGTGGTGTTGTGGTTTTCCACTTATACAGGCAGGGATGTATAAGAAGGCTGAAAAACTAAAGGAGCATAATTTAGATAAGATAAAGGAGGTGAGGGCAAAAAGAGTGTTATTTTCCTGTCCCTCCTGTTATAGAACCTGGAACGAGTTTTATGATACTGATGTGGAACTTATCCACTCCAGTCACCTGCTGGAGGAACTACTCAGGAATAAGAAGATTCCCTTAAAGGAGTTAAATCTCACGGTTACTTATCATGATCCCTGTGATCTAGGCCGAAATAGTGGAGTGTATGAACCTCCCCGGGAGGTTTTGAGGATGATCCCAGGAGTGAAGCTTGTTGAGCTCAAAAACAACAGAGAGAAAAGTGTCTGTTGTGGCGGTGGAGGAGATGTGGAAATGGCAAATCCGGATCTTACTTCGGAAATTGCCCAGATGAAAATAGATGAAATACAGGAGACTGGGACCGATATCGTTGTGACCCCTTGCCAACAGTGTATCAGGACTATCAGCACTAGGGCACGAAAGCAAGGGATAAAGCTCAAGGTGATGGATCTTAGCGAGATCGTTATGATGGCAATGAAATAGATCCCTGAAAAGGCAAATACCTCTGATGGCTGCACTAACATGATGTTAGGGTTATTTTCAAAAGAAGCACAACAAAAATTTCATAAAGGAGGATACATTGATTCTTGCACAGCTTTCAGTATACCCCTTAGGCGAAGGCACTAGCGTAGGCAGGTTTGTTAAGAGAGGCGTGAAGATAGTAAAGGAGTCTGGTTTTACCTATGAAATCGGTAGCTTTTCTACTGCGGTTGAGGTTCCGGATCTGGATTCTTTATTTCTCCTGGTAAAGAAGGTACACCAGGCACATCTTGATGAGGGAGCCAAAAGGATTGTTATTGATTTAAAGGTCGATGACAGGAGAGATAAAGAAGTAACACTAAAAAGTAAACGAAAATCTGTAACATAAGTATTAGGGAGGATGCGATATGGAAAAGAAATCAGACAGCGCTAAAAAACCCCTCAAGATCCAAGATATGACATTAAGGGATGGGCATCAGTCTAATCTGGCCACCCGCATGAGAACCGAGGATATGATTCCTATTGCTGAAAAGATGGATGAGGTGGGCTTCTGGTCTATGGAGGTCTGGGGAGGGGCAACCTTTGATACCATGCACCGGTTTCTGGGAGAAGACCCATG
>JAWOBA010000105.1:0-14438 GCA_046498285.1 Desulfatiglandales bacterium
TTAAAGATTCATAAAACTGAACAGTGTTGTTTAGATTTGTACATGCCTCTGCATAAATGGAATATCTTATATTGACCAAGCTTACTTTTTCAATATAGTTGTCATAAACCAGGGGAGGCAAAAACTTTGCCCCACGCCTCTCCCTGTTAGGAGCATTAATTCTAAAGCTACCAGAATGTGACCCCTTCTCAATTTATTCGCTACGATATGGCTTCCGCCATGCAACATTCTTTTGTCTCCTGAGGCTGATCACTGCTACTTGGATATTTTTTGCCTCTCCAGCATCATTAGAAAAAGCGGGCTTTCTAGTCCGATAAGAAATCGGAGATTTTTCAGGTTCCTGGTCTCTTATGCGGAGGCAGCAGTTGTACTTTGGCAAGATGATCATGTATTTTCTTAGGGGGAAACTTGACCATATCCTTTTCAAATATATGCACTTTTATGTCATGTTTAACGATAATGTCCAACTCTTGCCGAAGCAATCCAAGCATATATGCTGGCGCTACCAGTATCAAGTAGCGAGCTTGATTGGTCTGGGCAAGGGAGGCGGCCTTTTCCGACACCTTATGAGCGAAGCGACGATCAAATTCTTTGTCATGCTGTAAACGATGGTCATCATATCCATGAGTAGATCCTCCACGAGGTGCATGACCGCGACCCATTTTTGAGTCAGTGTATAGGTGCCGCCCCGCGATCTCTTTCTCAGGATTAGCAATTTTCCCACACTCAACCAGCCTGGGACCGGATTCCAGCTCGGGAAACTCTACAGGTTCCAAGGTAAAAAAGCGTGCATATGCTCCGCCTGTTACAATAACACAATAATCACTCATCGTATATTCCCCTCCTTATTGGTGCCATTTGATTATATGCCTATCTCGTCTTCATCATCTTGACCATGAGTTGAAAATCTAGGTTCAAAGAACACATCTGAAGCTGCCAGAAAGAGCTCCATGGATTATGGTAGATCTTGCAGGTAATCGAGGCTTATATCGATAAAAAATGGTTTCGGGTTATAAGGGAACAGCCACCTTAGAGCTTAGAAATATTATAAGTTGTATCTTGGGCTTATTCAAAAATTATTACCTGCTTGACAACTTTTTTTTAATTGCAAATACAAATGCTTCATGGTAAATAAAAATAAGTTGGTTATTTTTATTTATTAAGTTATTATAAGTTTAATGTACCAAGGATAGATAAACAAGCGGTGATTGCAGTTATGCAATCTAATCAAGGCAACCTTTAGATGTGAAGGAGGTATAAGGGATGAGACGATTTAAGTTAGGTATTGTTCTTTTGGTGCTAGCATTTTTTGCTACTGCAGGTATTATTACTGCAGGGACCCTTGATGAAGTTAAAGAGCGAGGTTTTCTTGCAGCTGGGGTAAACGGCGGTGTATTTGGGTTTAGCCAGCCTGACGAAAAAGGTGTCTGGAGAGGCCTTGATGTAGATACTGCAAGAGCTGTCGCTGCTGCGGTGTTTGGTGATGCCGATAAGATAAAATATGTTGCCCTTACGGCTGTACAGCGTCTTCCCGCCTTGCAGTCCAAGGAGATTGATGTATTGTGTCGGAATACCACCGAGACGCTCACCCGCTCCACGGTAAACGGACTGAATTTTTGCCAGGTCAATTTCTACGATGGTCAAGGGTTTCTGGTTCGTAAAAACTTAGGTATAAAGAGTGCAGAGGAGCTAGGTGGTGCCACCGTGTGTGTTCTTCCTGGAACAACAACTGAGATGAATGCGGCGGATTTCTTCCGAAAAAACAGCATGGACTGGAAACCGGTCGTCATTGAGCAAACTACCGAGCTTTCCAAGGCCTTTTTTGCAGGCCGCTGTGACTCCTTGACTTCTGATGCCTCCCAGCTTGCCGCCCACCGATCCGTGGCACCCAATCCGGATGACTATGTGATGCTTCCAGAGATTATCTCCAAAGAGCCCCTTTGCCCAGTGGTTCGACATGGTGATGATCAGTGGTACGATATTGTCAACTGGACGACTATGTCCCTGATTCAGGCAGAGGAACTCGGAATTACCTCCGAAAACGTGGATGAGATGCTCAAGAGCAAGGACCCCAGGGTACAGCGCTTTCTCGGCGTCACCCCCGGCATGGGCGAAAAGCTTGGCCTGGATGACAAGTGCTTCTACAATGTCGTTAAACAGGTAGGCAACTATGGCGAGATCTTTGAACGCACTGTGGGTCCCAACACACCCCTCGGAATTCCAAGAGGTCTGAACGACCTCTGGACTCGGGGCGGCCTTATGTACGCTTCACCATTCCGATAATTCCTATCTATGGGTGCCCCTTCTCGGGGCATCCCTTTCATTCGAAATCTCTTGGGGACCGACTGCCACTACACCAAGGGCTATGATTTCCTGGTATTCCCGGCAGATCCTAACCAATGTCTGATTGCATTGAGTATCGAGAATGACAAATAATGATATGATAATAGCCCAGGAAAAGGTCCCTATTTGGCTTGATCCCAAGAAACGAGGGCTTATATACCAGCTTTGCATTCTCTTTCTGGTGGGATGCCTTGCATACTATCTTATCTCCAATACACTCACTAATCTCGAAAGGCAGAGTATCGCTACCGGACTTGGGTTTCTGGATAAGGAATCGGCTTTTGAAATCGGCGAGTCCCTTATTTCCTATTCAGCAGCCAGCTCCTATGGACGGGCACTGATCGTAGGAGCCCTCAATACCCTTAAGGTTTCATTTATCGGTATCGTGATCACACTGATTCTTGGAACCATTATCGGTGTGGCCCGCCTGTCTTCTAACTGGCTGATCTCCAAGCTCTCAGCAATTTTTATCGAGGTCATGCAGGATATTCCGGTCCTGCTCCAGTTGTTTTTTTGGTATGCCATCTTTTATGAATCCCTCCCCTCTCCTAAAAATGCCTTTTCCCCCATAGATGGTCTTTATCTGTGTAATAGAGGTGTTGCCTTTACGGTACCTGAGGCACACCCTGCCCATAAATATATGTTTCTGGCTTTGGTGGTTGGGGGGATAGCGGTCTACCTGATCCGTCGTTGGGCCAGAAAAAGACAGGAACAAACAGGACATATTTTTCCTGTCTTTCGTGTGGGTTTGAGCATCATCATCGGTCTTCCTTTGCTAACCTGGTTGGTTTTCGGTGCGCCCACTGCCATGGACACGCCCAAACTGATGGGCTTCAATTTCAAAGGCGGCATAGCATTCAGTCCCGAGTTCATTGCCCTGCTTCTCGGGTTAGTCCTGTACACGTCGGCCTTTGTGGCTGAGGTGGTTCGTGCAGGAATACAGTCGGTGAGCAAAGGACAGAGAGAGGCAGCTATGTCTATCGGCCTCAGAAAGTCCTTGGTTTTGAACCTTGTCGTATTACCCCAGGCTCTTAGAGTGATCATACCACCATTGACCAGCCAGATGCTCAATCTGACAAAGAACAGCTCTCTAGCTGTAGCCATCGGTTATCCCGATTTTGTGTCAGTAGCCAATACAACCATCAACCAAACAGGGCAGGCTATCGAGGGAGTAGCTCTTATTATGGCTTTATATCTGATTTTTAGCCTTTCTACCTCAGCCTTCATGAACTGGTATAATAAGAAGGTCAAACTGATAGAGAGATAACATGGATCATGGAAGCATACGTTCAAAAAACTCCTGCAGAAGAGCTTAAACCTCCGCTGACCGAAGGAGGCATTATTGGATGGGTGAGAAACAACCTTTTCAACAGTTGGTTTAATTCTATCCTCACTATCCTCACCCTTCTTCTCCTATGGAAAATTGTGCCTCCACTTTTTGAATGGGCCTTTCTTGATAGCGTGTGGACTACCACACATCAAGAGTGTAAAGAAGCGACAGGAGCCTGCTGGAGCATAATCTACCGAAATTTTCGCTTTATTATCTTTGGCTTTTACCCCTATGAGCAGCACTGGCGGCCCTTCCTGGCCATGCTGATATTGATCGGCCTCCTCGTTTACAGCAGGAATCGAAACCACTGGAATAAATACTTTATCTACGGATGGATCGTAGGCCTTGCCGTTATGGGTGTGCTCATGAGAGGCGGAATCTTTGGCCTGGAGCATGTGGAAAGCACTCAATGGGGAGGACTACCACTCACCCTCCTCCTCTCTGTATTTGGCCTGACTGCTGCCTATCCCTTAGGTGTGATTCTGGCCTTGGGTAGACAGTCCAGGATGCGTGGTGTCAAGACACTTTGTATCGTTTACATTGAGATGATCCGTGGGGTCCCCTTGATCAGCCTTCTGTTCATGTCCTCCATTATTTTCCCCCTCTTCCTACCCGAAGGGGTTACCTTTAACAAAATCCTTCGTGCCCAAGTGGCCATCATTCTCTTTACAGCGGCCTATATTGCCGAGGTGGTTCGTGGTGGATTGCAGGCTATGCCCCGAGGGCAATATGAGGCAGCGGAATCCATGGGATTGAATTCTTACCAGACCCTTCGGCTGGTCATTCTACCCCAGGCCCTGAAGATTGTAATTCCGCCTACGGTAAGCATCCTTATCTCTGCATTCAAGGATACATCCCTTGTGGTGATTATCGCCCTTTGGGATCTTCTCAAGACCACGCAGGCGGTTCTTTCAAATCCTGAATGGATGGGCTTCAGTCGTGAGGCCTATATCTTTATTGCCATTTTTTATTTCCTGGGCTGTTTTTCAATGTCCAACTACAGCCGGAAGCTTGAAAGAGAGCTTTCCGCAGGAGAAAGATAAACACCCTCAATATCAAAAGGTGCAAACAAAAAAATTTGTTATAAAAACATAGTAAGTCACATTTACGTGCATAATGAAGTTATGAAAAGATTATCATTTTATCATTCTCCGTTATTTCAGTATTCCAATCTACTCGGTGTGAGGTTTATATGAATGAAATAAGATCTGAAGACTTAAAAGCGCGGCCCTCAGCAGAGGCCATGATTGAAATCAAGGACATGCATAAGTGGTTCGGTGAATTCCATGTGCTTCGGGGTATTGATCTGACGGTACGAAAAAAGGAACGCATTGTGGTCTGCGGTCCTTCGGGCTCAGGCAAATCAACCCTTATAAGATGCATCAATCGCCTGGAAGAGCATCAACGTGGCCGGATTGTTGTCGATGGTATTGAACTGACCAATAATATCAAAAAAATCGAAAAGATTCGCGCAGAAGTAGGTATGGTATTTCAACACTTCAATCTTTTTCCGCACCTAACTATAGTGGATAACCTTACCCTGGGGCCTATGTGGGTTAGGAAGGTTCCCAAAGCAAAGGCCGAAGAGGCGGCTATGCATTACCTGGAAAAAGTCCACATTGCGGAACAGGCCCTCAAATATCCAGGGCAGCTTTCAGGCGGACAGCAACAGCGTGTTGCTATCGCTCGCAGTCTCTGTATGAATCCTAAAATCATGCTTTTTGATGAACCCACCTCCGCACTGGATCCCGAGATGATCAAGGAAGTGCTGGATGTTATGGTGGAGCTGGCTACAGAGGGTATGACTATGATCGTGGTCACTCATGAGATGGGTTTTGCCAAGAGTGTTGCCCATCGTGTTCTTTTCATGGACTTCGGTCAAATTGTAGAAGGAAACACACCAGAAGAATTTTTTGAAAACCCGCAGCACGATAGGACGAAACTATTTCTCAGTCAGATTTTGCACTAAGTCTTGTATTCGTCAAATAAACACCCACAATAACGAATGTCCCCCCGATTACTAAAGAGGGAGTAATTGGCTCCTTAAGAAAGAAGAAAGCGAGTAATATAGCACTTACTGGAACAAAATTGATAAATTGGCTTGCCTTCATTGGGCCAATAGCCTTTATGCCTTGGTAGTACCAGACAAATCCTAAGACAGTTCCAAAAAACCCCAAGTAAAAAATACTGACCCACTCCAGGGTAGAATAACGAAAAATATTGTGCAGCATTCCCTCAAAATAAGCCGGAATAAATAAAGCAACGGTACCTATTAAAGAGGAATACGATATTGAAACGAGAGGAGACATGCTGCTAAGGACTCTCTTCCCTATTAAAGAAAAAGTTACCCAGCTTATAACACAAAAAAATATATATAATTCACCCCATCCAACATGTGTAGTCACAATTTCAGTGAGGTTTCCTCTTGAAATAACAATGATTGCCCCTGTGACTGAAATAATAATACCAGCAACTTTTATTAGATGTAATTTTTGTTTAAAAAAGTAGGCAGCAAGAAGAGCAATAAATACTGGATTGTTTGCTATTATGAGTGAAGCTCGGCCTGCATTGATAATTTTAAGCCCTTTAAAAAAAAACACATTGTATGAAAATACACCTGTCATTCCAAGGAGAATAACCGGAAGGATTTGTCGTCTCATAGGCATGGGAAGTTTGCCTTCAGCTTTCCAGGTGAGCAAAAGAAGGAAAACCGAAGCAATAGCAAACCGTAAAAAAGCAGCTGAATATGGCCCAACATCTTTTGCAACGACCCTTCCAGCGATAAAGGTACCTCCCCAGAAAACTGCCGTTAACAACAACTTTATATACATAAGTATCTGGGAACCCTTATTCATTTTCTCTCTTATTACTTACATATTAAAGGAAGGTAAAAATATATCTTCATACTGTTCAATTTCAAGCCATCTTACACATTGCAATAAGGTATCCGGAAATAAAAGCCTCTCTTTTTCTTTTATTTTAGGGTCTTGATATGTACTTGAGTGCTATAGCAATGGCCTGTTCTGGCGTTTCAACGTAATCAATCCCATCAATATTGGGCCAGGTATTAAGCCCTATCACCGGCTTGCCGATCTTGAGGGCCAAGCCTATTTCCGATAACGTTCCATAACCCCCTGCAATCGCTATCACCACATCTGAAGCCCTGACTACCAATAAATTCCTTCCTTCACCGAGACCAGTTGCAATAGTCACAGTAATAAAAGGATTGGCTAAATCCTTCTCTTTTCCTGGCAGTATTCCTACGGTCACACCACCCGATTGATAACACCCTTTTGCTGCCCCTTCCATAATACCCCCAAGACCTCCACAGAAAAGAATCCAGTCATTTTTTCCGATAAGATGACCTAATTCACTTGCCTGACGATAAATCTCTGAAGAACACCGGCTAGCACCAATCACACCAATGTGAGTTTTTGTGTACCTAAGAATTTTTCATAAAAAAGTATTGACAAAAACAATCATATAACCAATCATGTGCCAATTTGAAATACAGCTTCATTAACAGATTAGGGTTAAATAGAGGAAATGAAAAAGTCAAGAAATAAAAGATCACGGTTGATCATTGCCCTTTTACCGATTGCTATTATTCTTATCATTTTTGTCTGGTTCTTGATGACTATCTTTGAAGGTCAAAAACCACTAGCTGGATTAACTCCTTTATCAGATTATCTAAGTGAAAGTACTACATTTACTTTAAGGATTTCTGACGCAAAAATGGGACTACGGGATGTAAAGGCGATCATAAAACAGGATGGCACTGACATTCCCATTATTAAAAAAAACTTCCCTTATAAAGGATTATTTAATAAACAAGGGGTCCATGCATTTAATGAAACATTTACCATAAATCCAAAACAATTAAATTTGGTGCAGGGAGATGTAAATCTTATCATTGAAATCCACGATTTTTCTAAAAGGAGAGGCGGCGACGGGAACCTCACCATACTTGAACATAAAATGACAGTGGACACAATTCCACCATCAATCACCGCTATCAGTAGAAGCCATAACGTGAATATGGGGGGTTCGGGTCTCATCATCTACAGGGTCTCAACCGACACTCAAGAGAGCGGTGTATTAATCAATGATATCCTTTTTCCAGGTGTACCAGCTACAAACGATTCTCAAAATGGAGTATATCTCTGTTATTTTGCATTCCCCTGCAATGAAAAAAAAGATACGAGGTTGAATCTCTGGGGTAAAGATATGGCTGATAATGAAATAAAAAAGAGCTTTCACTATCATATCAGGCAAAAACGGTTTCCTAAGGATACGATGAGGATATCAGACCGACTCTTAGATACGATAATTTCCTCTTTTTCCCCGGATCTATTTAAGCCAGGCGACAGCAATATTGAAAAATTTTTATTTATAAATAAGACCTTGAGAGAAAAAAACGCTGCTTTTTTAAGAGAACTTTGCCAATCACCAAGTAAGGAAAAATTGTGGGATGGACCATGGCTTAGAATGGAAAAAGCCGCTACAATGGCCACATTTGGTGATCAAAGAACCTACTATTATAAAGATAAGGTGGTCGACAGGCAGCTGCATCTGGGTGTTGATCTGGCATCACTGGCTCGATCTCCTGTCCAGGCTGCTAATACCGGTAAGGTTGTATTTGCCCAGGATCTTGACATCTACGGCCTCACGATAATTATTGATCATGGCCAGGGACTTTTTACCCTGTATGGTCACTTAAGTAGCATGAATGTAGCTGTGAATCAAGACATCAGCAAGGGAGACATTATCGGCGTTACCGGTACAACAGGTCTGGCGATGGGTGATCATCTACATTTTGGTTTTTTGGTTCATGGCGTGCCTGTCAACCCGATAGAGTGGTGGGATTCCCACTGGATAAAAGACAACATATATAAAAAACTGAGCATACTAAAAGAACCTGGTGAACAATAAAGCCCTGGTAAAGGTTCAACGATTAGTCACATTCAGTTTTCTTACTTTCACTACCTGTTGATTGCTAAGCCACGAAGACTTGTTGGCTTTTATTGGACATGAAAATTGATTCACGTTTAAAGGTTATTTGTGTTACATGCTATTCTGGATATAAGGCGAATGAGCGGCCGATTCATTTTATACTTCGAGGACGAAAATTACTGGTAACAGAAATTATCGATCAATGGTATGGAATAAATGATAGCTATTTCAAGGTATTAGCCAATGATCACAAGGTATATCTTATTAAATACAATCACGATGAGGATCTCTGGACATTGGAAAAAATAGAAGGTTTATGAAGCCAATGGATTTTTTTGAGTTAGTTCCTTTTTTTCCAAAGAGAATATCCGATCCCGTAAGCGAGCTGCTTTCTCAAAATCTAACCTTTTGGCTGCATCCAACATTTCCTTTTTTATTGATTTAATAACCTTGGCTAAATTATCACCAGAAATAAATTCCTCCTCTGGTTCTGAGACCCGAGGGATAGTAGCATAATCTGCTTCATAAACAGAGCTCAGAATATCGGGGATATCTTTCTTAATAGATTCTGGGGTGATACCGTGGACTTCATTGTATCTTTTCTGCAAATACCGCCTTCTGTTTGTCTCATCAATTGCCATTTTCATAGAGGGTGTGACCTCATCAGCATAAAAAATAACGGTGCCATCCACATTTCTGGCAGCTCTCCCACAGGTCTGAATAAGAGATCTCTCAGACCGCAGGAAACCCTCTTTATCTGCATCTAAAATAGCTACCATCGAGACCTCAGGTAGATCCAATCCTTCCCGCAAAAGATTAATTCCTATAAGAACATCAAAAGTTCCGATTCTCAAATCCCTGATGATCTCTGTTCTTTCAATGGTAGTTATGTCCGAATGGAGATACCTGGCTTTGATACCCAACTCAGTATAATATTCCGTGAGATCCTCTGCCATGCGTTTGGTAAGAGTAGTAACCAAAACACGCTGGCCATTCTGGACTACTTGCCTGATAGCAATTAAAAGATCATCCACCTGGTTATGTGCTGGCCTGAGTAAAATCTTCGGATCTATAAGACCAGTAGGTCGAATAATCTGTTCAATTACATGGGTGACCTTATTTAATTCATAAGGACCGGGTGTGGCAGAAACATAGATTACCTGGCTAACCCGAGCCTCAAATTCCTCAAATTTTAATGGTCTATTATCAAGAGCTGAGGGAAGACGGAAACCAAATTCAACTAATGTCTCTTTTCTTGATCTATCACCCCTGTACATACCCATGAGTTGGGGGATAGTAATATGGCTCTCATCCAAGATAATAAGAGCATTTTCAGGGAAATAGTCAATCAGAGTTGGGGGTGGGTCGCCAGACCTTCGGCCGCTTAAAAAACGTGAATAATTCTCTATCCCGTGACAATATCCCATCTCCTGAATCATCTCCAAATCATAGAGTGTTCGTTCCTCGATCCTTTGAGCCTCTATCCATTTCTCTTTTCTCTTAAAGTATTCAATTCTCTCGACTAATTCTTCTTTGATATTCCTGATAGCCTCTTTTCTTCTCGCTAATGTAGTCACATAATGACTGGCAGGATAGATAGACACACGGCTGAGCCCTTGTATAACATGACCGGTCAGAGGATCAATTTGTTGAATATCTTCCACATAATCCCCTAAAAATGTTAGCCGGATACAAAAATAATCCTCATATGCAGGATAGATATCCACTACATCTCCTCTGACCCTAAAAGAGGAGCGATGGAAATCAATATCACTTCTTTCATAGTGGATTTCCACTAATTTTTTTAGGACATCTTCTCTTCCTATTAAATCACCTTTTTCCACATACAGGAGCATGCCATGATAGGCCTCAGGGGAACCAAGCCCGTAAATACAGGATACACTGGCAACAATAAGAACATCATCTCTGTCAAGAAGAGATTTAGTTGCCGAATGCCTCATCTTATCTATTTGCTCATTGATGGAGGCATCTTTCTGTATATAGGTATCCGTTTGGGGAACATATGCTTCAGGTTGATAATAATCATAATAACTTACAAAATACTCAATTGCATTATGTGGGAAAAGATTTTTGAATTCTCCATAAAGCTGGGCGGCCAGGGTTTTATTAGGGGCAATAACAAGGGTTGGTTTTTGAACTCTCTCCACGACATTGGCTACGGAAAATGTCTTTCCAGAGCCAGTTATGCCAAGCAATACCAGATGCCTGAGTCCTTGTCCTATCTCTTTGCAAAGGGCATCAATAGCATGCTGTTGATCACCTTGCGGTTCAAACGGAGAGACAAGCTGGAAAGGTGAAGATTGTTGCACTATTCCTCTATCCTCAATCGCCAGCTAGTGCCTCTTGGTCCATCTTCAAGAATAATTCCTTTTCTGGATAGTTCCTCTCTAATAGCATCAGCTCTCATCCAGTCTTTTACCTTTCTTGCTTCCCGCCTCTCCTTGATCATCTTCTCAATTTGCTCAGTTTCAATATTCGGAGAACTTTTTTTTATCTCTTGAAAAAACTGAGCCGGCTTCTCTTCAAGCAGGCCCAATATCTTACTACAGGCAAGAAGTTCTGCCCTTTCTTTCACTAACCGGGATTTACTATCTGTTTTTGGTGCTGGTGAATCGATTATCCTGTTTATATCACGTACTTTATCAAAAAGTAATCCTAACCCTGCTGCAGTATTAAGATCATCGTCCATAACAGCAATAAAGTGATCCTTGAAACTATTGTCACCTACGTGGGATAAAAATACATTGTGTGTATCATCATTATAAGTCCCAACTATCTCCTCTACCCTTTGAAGGGTTCGGTAGATTCTGATGAGCCCTGATCTGGTTTCCATTATAGCAGACCGAGAAAAATCTAATGGGCTCCTGTATTGTTTGGAAAGCAAAAAAAGCCGTAATTCTTGGGGATGATATAGATTAAGTGCATCTCGTATGGTAATAAAATTTCCCAGAGATTTAGACATTTTTTCCGATTCCACAGTCAAAAAGCCATTGTGTACCCAGTAATTTGCAAAAACGACCCCATTGGCTGCCATTGCCTGGGCCCTCTCGTTTTCATGGTGTGGAAATATAAGATCCCTTCCGCCACCATGAATATCAAAATTAGCCCCTAAATATTTGCAGCTCATGGCGGAGCACTCTATATGCCAGCCTGGTCTTCCATCCCCCCAGGGACTCTTCCATCTGGGCTCCCCCGGCTTTGAGCCCTTCCAAAGAACAAAATCCATAGGATGTTTTTTGTGCTCATCAACTGCAATGCGGGAGCCAGCAACCATGTCTTCTAATTGTCGGCCCGAAAGTTGTCCGTAACTATCAAATTTGTCAACAGAAAAATAGACAGTGCTATCAACTACGTAGGCGAATCCTTTTTTAATCAGCGTTTTTACCATCGCAATAATATCATCAATATGCTCTGTAGCTCTGGGTTCCATATCTGCATCAAGAACACCCAACTTATACATGTCTTGATAAAAGGCGTCTATATACCGCTGTGCCAGAGTAGCTATATCCTCACCTGTCTTGTTTGCCCGTTCAATGATTTTATCATCGACATCGGTAAAATTTCTGACATACGTAACCTTAAATCCCCTGGCGCGCAGGTATCTAACCAAGACATCAAATACAATTGCTGAACGAGCATGCCCGATATGACATAGATCATAGACCGTGACGCCACAGACATAGATACCAACCTCATCACGCCTTATTGGTTTAAAGATCTCCTTTTTCCGGTTTGCTGAATTATATAATGTGAAAGGCATGGAATATTCCTCTATTTATCATATGCATTTTAGCGTCACGACCGCATAGGCTGCTAACCCTTCCTCTCTGCCACAAAAACCAAGTCCCTCGGTAGTAGTAGCTTTTACATTTACCGCTTGAGGGTCAACATTCAAAATATCCGATAAACGTATTTTTATATCATTCAGGTATTCAGTTAATTTCGGTTTTTGTGCAACAATCGTGGTGTCGAGGTTATTGACAATGAATTTTTCTCTATGAGCAAGGTCGACAACATGTTTTAGAAGGAGAAGGCTATTAACTCCCTTGTAGGCAGGATCAGAATCCGGAAAATGCTGACCGATATCACCTTTTCCAAGGGCTCCAAGGATGGAATCAATAACGGCATGCGTCAAAACATCGGCATCTGAATATCCTAAAAGACCTTTTCTGTATGGAATGGTAACACCACCTAAAATGAAAGCCCTTCCTTCACCCAGTTCATGAACATCGTATCCAAATCCAACCCTGAACATCTTCTTATGCCATTTTCATTAATTACAAAATTTTTTTATTCTCTAACCTTTCAATCAAGGCTGCTGCAAGCAGAGGAAACATAATCTCATTGTGCCCGGTGAGAGAAAACCCCTCACCACCTTCCAGTGTGGGTCTCTTAACTACATTCATCATAGGCCTATAATGCTTTATGAAGTCCATATCCACAGTCGTGAATGTTTTAGCATTGAAACCAAGATTTCTGACAAGAGTAAGTGACTTCAAAAATACTTCAGGCAAAATAACTGCTGAACCAAGATTGATATATACACCACCGTCGAGGTGTGAGACCAAGGAGGCAAAAATTCGAAAGTCAAGATGTGAAGTCTTTCCTATTGCGGATCCATCTACACTCGGATGAAAATGTATAATATCGGTACCTATAGCTACATGAACGGTAGAGGGAATATTCATTCGCACAGCTCCAGCTAACAAGCTAAAATTGCTGTAAGGAAATGATGCCTTCAAAATTTTACTCCCAATTGAATATCCTAATCCGATCCCTTTTTTTGCTCCTTCTCTTATTGCATTATTAAGAAATGCTCCTGTCTCTTCAGCCATGCCAAATGAACCATCAGAGATTTCATTGTCTACATCCTCTGATGTAGCACCAACCATTGCCACCTCCAAATCATGTATAATGCCAGCTCCGTTCATGGCGATGCCACTAATTATCCCTCTTTCCATCAAATCCAAAATTATTGGGCTTAGCCCAACTTTAATAGGATGAGCCCCCATCGCCAGTATAATAGTTTTTTTCTCTTTTACTGCTATTGTAAGCCTACCAACCAATTTTCTAAGATCATTTCCTGCTAAAATATTTGGCAGACTTTCAAGCCAAAGATCCATGGTATTTCCAGCTTTCCAGCTCGATCCGAAATCCCTCACGGAAACCTTGCTGTGCCTTTTTTTGAGTGGATAAGTTTTTACATCTTTTAGTGATATAGGTCTAAATTTCATGAGTACCTCAAGTGAACGAAAGCCCGCACTGTCTGTCTTGTGTTAACTTCCCTGGAATATGGATTGTCCTTAAAAGTTTTCAGAGTAAGGTTCCAGAAGCTGAGCCCGTGGAGCTCAGGCTTAGAAATCAGGTTTGGGTCAGTGCCCTGGGCCAGGGTTAAAATATACAAAGTTATAATGTCCTAGTCATCCATCTTGGTTATAAAATTACTAAATTCTTACCTGTTACATTACATATTTCAGAGGTATTTTGTTACCTATAAAAGCACCAAATCTGGCTATTTAGTACCCGAACCAAAGCAAAGCAAACCTCACATTTCTCCATACGGTCGAGATGGAAAAAAGCTTTTTTATTCAGCCACTATTGATGGTTTCGTAAAAAGTCATTTTACTCGCTCATGATGCCCATTTTGGGATTCATCAAATGCTTCGCTAAATTCCAAAAACTCGGCCTAAAGGCCTCAAACAATTTGGAATTTTTAACGCTCAGCATTTCCTGAATCTATTTCCAAAAGTGGCCAAAATCGCTCGCAAAAGACTTTTTACGAGTTTGTCAA
>JAWOBA010000139.1:0-21665 GCA_046498285.1 Desulfatiglandales bacterium
CCCGATACTGCAAATTATACCACTGAACCTCCCCGCTGTTTTCATAAACGATTCCCCCTTTGCATTTTTTATATTATTTGAAAAATAGCTTTGGGTCTCTGGCATCTATGAAAGGACCAGTAGGAATTTCTGGAGTTCTTTTCTCCACAATCTCAACAAATTTATCTAAAACATTTTTTTGTTTATTATTATTGTTCGGAAATCCTGAACGAGGTGAGCCTATTTTTAAGGTTCATCCCCTATGTGGGAAGAATAGATGAAAGACTAGCTACTATTGAAAAAATCTTTTCTATGGGGATTTTTTATGAAAATAATCAAAGATATTTTGTGCAATTCTTTGACTGATTCCTGGGATTCTCTCCAGGACTGCTACTTTTGCAGTGGATATAGCTTGAAGATCTCCCAAATATTTGAGCAATATCTTTTTTCTTTTATCTCCTATGCCGGGGATCATGTCGAGCTCAGATCTTATTCCCTGTTTATCCCTCATTTTTCGATGATAACTTATTGCCCTCCTGTGCGCCTCATCTCTAATGCGCATAATCAGAGAGAGCACGGGATGATTTCGGTTGAGGATGAGAGGATTTTTTCTGTTTGGTAAATATATCTTGTCTACGGCCCCTGATTTTCCTTTATCAGCCTTTGCGATAGATATAACCTCCGGTGGGTGCACGAGGCTGGATGCATCAATAGTTTTCAACGCTACAGACAGATGTCCCTTTCCCCCAT
The DNA here is from genome assembly GCA_046498285.1 of Desulfatiglandales bacterium. GTDB lineage: Bacteria > Desulfobacterota > DSM-4660 > Desulfatiglandales > B25-G16 > B33-G16. The sequence goes on from JAWOBA010000139.1 coordinate 730, forward strand.
CTATGAGAAATAAATCAGGTGTTTTTCCTTTCTTCAGCCTTCTTTCAACTGCCTCTGCAATCATGGAATAATCATCTATTCCCGTTACGTGTTTTATCCTGTAATTCCGATAACCAGACTTTTCCGGTGATCCTTCAACAAAAGTTACTAAAGAAGCGACAGCAAAATTACCTTTCAGATTGGATATATCTATTCCTTCTATATGCTCGGGCCTTCCTTTAAGCTTAAGAATCGATTTTGCTTGATCAATAATAGCAGAGTTATGATTGTTCTTTCGCTGCAGAAGAATAGTATTGGCATTCGCCACTGCCATATTCACGAGTTTTTTCTTATTTCCTTTAAAGGGAACAGAGATAGAAACTTTCTTCCCAGCCTTCCCGGTTAGCCATTCTGAGATGAGCGATTTGTCATCTATTGCATTCGATAGAATTATATCAGGAGGGATAAATTCTTTAGCACTGTAATATTGTTTCAGAAAGTCCTCGAGTATTTCACCTGGTTTTTCCCATTCATAATGTATGGTGTAGTTTCTATTTCCAATCATATAACCACTGCGCACCAAAAGAACCACAATTCCTATTTCATCGCCATGGAATGATAGTCCTATAATATCTTGATCTTTCATTATCGAGGAGACCACACTTTGGTGCTCCACTGTTTTTTCTACAGCCCTGATCTGATCTCTGATTCTAGCAGCTTTTTCAAAATTCTGATCCTTTGTGGCTTTCCGCATCGTTTCCCTTAATTTTGAGATTAATTCTTTGCTGCGCCCCTGTAAAAATAACTTGACCTGATCCACTATCTCCTGATAATCCTCTACTGCTACAGGCAAGCAACATGGCGCGAGACACCTACCTAATTGATAATTGAGGCAGGGTCTTGATCTTTTAGGGATTGCATTTGTAGTGCACTTTCGCAAGGGGAAAATAGGCCCTATCAGGCGGAGGGTAGAACGTACTGCTGAAACTGAGGTAAAAGGACCGAAATAGAGAGCCCCATCATTTTTCATCCTTCTTACAATAATCAGGCGAGGATAGGTGGTATTAATATCCAGCTTAAGGACAGGATAATTAGCATCATCCTTGAAAATAACGTTATATCTGGGTCGGTATTTCTTTATAAGGTTTCCTTCAAGGATCAATGCCTCTTTTTCTGTTGCTGTTATAAAATGCTCTATTTTATGAGTATTTTTTGCAATGAGAGATGATTTATAGGTTTGGTTATTGCACTTGCTGAAATAAGAATAGATTCGTTTATTTAGGTTTTTGGCCTTGCCGATATACAGTATTTTTCCCGATTTATTCTTAAACAGATAAACTCCGGGTTCTTGAGGGATATTTTTTAAGATAACACTACTCAGCATTACTTACTCTCAGTATGGTCAGTTATATTATTGAGTGGTAAAATTTCGAGCCGCCAGGCCTTTTACCGCCCGGCTACTCAATGATTGAAACAAAACTATTAAGCATACCACAGATATGACTCTAACAGTGATGATTTCTTAAAAAGTAATTTTACTTGCTCATGATGGCTATTTTAAGGTTTATTACCATGCTTAGCTCAAATCCAAAAGCTCGGACGAAAGGCCTCAATCCAGTGCGGTAGCTTTCCATAATGCTCTCACTTGAAAGTCGGTCATGTGGCGGAGCTTCAGCTTGGGCAGATGAGGGCGTACGGTGAATTTGGAATTCTTAACGCCCAGCATTTTATGAATTGTTTCCTGCAAGTAGCTAAAATCGCTTGTAAAAGACTTTTTTATTTTTTCAGCATTGCTTGTATATAAATAATAGTTACTGCTAAGGCTCAAAATTCAGGGCTCTCGCCTGCATGCCCCGATTATACCGGGGGGTTTTTGAGCGTGCCCTGGTGCAACGTAACGTGCTCTTTAAAAAAGGTCTTCTGGACACTATTCCCGAGGGTCAGATGAAAAGAACTGCTAAAACAGGTCTGGGCTATGGGTTTAAAAACTAAATGACGTAAACCAGCATGAGTATCAGGCAACCAATCCACCGATACGTCGGAAGAAACCGTGATTTTAACACCCTGCATCGTTATAAATTATTTTATAATATAATCCTTAAAAGTATATGCAACAAAAAATCTTTTATTTCTATTGAGATACAAAAATGAATTAAAAATATATATTGGATATGGCCTGCCAGATAATCAAACCAAGAAAAAATATTAGGAGATTTAAGGATGATCATGCAACCAGAAAGAATAGACGATTTAACGCCTGAGCAATATAAGATCATCATGAAGAGATCTAGTGAAGATATTGACTTGATCTATGAAGAAGTCAGGGAAATTGTGCAGAATGTTAAGACCAATGGTGATCAGGTAGCCCTTGATCATTACAAAAAATATAAACATAATCTTTCCTTAGAGGATCTGGAGGTACGAAAGGAAGAGGTTGAGGAGTCCTACCGAAATATTGATTCAAAGGTAATTGATGCCCTGAAGTTTGCCTCAAAAAATATCATGAAGTTCCACCACGCTCAGATAGAGCGGGAAATGTGGCTGATTGATATTGCTGATGGCATTTTAGCTGGCCGAATGACTACACCCTTAGAAAGAGTTGGTGCATATATACCTGGTAGAAGAGCCGCATACCCAAGCTCCATCTTGATGACAATTTTGCCTGCCAAGGTTGCTGGCGTGAAGGAGATTATTGCCTGTACCCCTCCTGATGATGGTATGATAATAAATCCTTCCACTATAGTGGCTGCGGATATGGCTGGCGCAACAAAAATTTTTAAGGTTGGCGGACCGTGGGGGGTTGCCTCGATGGCCTATGGCACCGAAACTATTCCGAAAGTAGATAAAATAGTTGGCCCTGGAAACAAATACGTTACTGCTGCAAAGATTATGGTATTTGGACAGGTGGGTATAGATTCCCCTGCTGGCCCAAGTGAAGGGATGATTCTTGCTGATGCAACAGGAAATGCAGATTTCATTACCATAGATTTATTATCCCAGTCTGAGCATGATCCAGATGCAGCATCTATTCTTGTGACAACTTCAGATGAACTTGCATTAAAGGTTGCAAATAATATAAAAAAAGAACTGCCCACACTGCCTCGGAGGGAAATCATTACCTCATCGCTGAGCAAACATTCCTCTATCCTGATTGCACGGGATATAGGGCAGGCTATCGATTTTGTCAATGAATATGCGCCGGAACATCTGGAGATACTTACTGAAGAACCTTTTGTTACCCTCAAGAAAATTAAAAATGCAGGCTCTATATTCATGGGGCCATTTTCTCCAATTCCTGTAGGTGATTATGCATCTGGCACAAATCATGTTTTACCCACAGGTCAGACAGCGCGAATGTTTTCAGGTTTATCTATAGACGATTTTATAAAGAAACCGACTTTTCAGTATCTTAGCAGGGATGGGCTGTTATCTCTCAAAGATGCGGTAGTTACCTTAGCTGAAACAGAAGGCCTCCCAGTTCACGCAAGAGCAATTCTAGAACGATTTAAATAATATTTATTTTTTTATTGAATTATAGGTATTCATGTAATACATGAATAAATCGTTTTAATTGTTTACAAACATTTAAGGAGGTACGAGATGGCTAATATAAAAGGGTATGACATGCCTGATGAGCTTTACTATCATGAAGAGCATAGTTGGGCTAGGGTGGAAGGTGACAAGGTTACGGTAGGCATGAATGATATGTTTCAAAAGGAGGCAGGCGATATAGTATTTGTGGATCTCCCTGAGGAGGAGGATGAGGTTGAGCGGGGAGAGGTTTGCGGTAAGATTCAGTCGAGAAAGTGGATCGGCAAACTCTGTGCACCTGTTTCTGGAGAGATCGTTGAAATTAATGAAGAATTAGAGGATGATACAAGCCTCATCAACGAGGATCCTTATGGCAAAGGATGGATCTTGGTTATCGAGGCGACAGATTTAGATAATGATTTACCAAACCTTATGCATGGGGACTCTCTCCTGCCTTTTATCGATCAAGAGATAAAACGTACTGAGGAAGAAAGGGCAAAGGCTTAATGAATTCATGGAGACTGTTTAAAGACACCATACATCCTGTTTCAACATCCTTAGGACTATCTATTGATGATACGCTTTCCCTATCTTTATCCCGGCATGGCTCTCCACCAACACTTCATCTCTATACATTTAGACCTTCAGCTATTGTCGGTAAATATCAGGATATAGAGGCTGCATTAAGGCTTGATAGGTGCAGAGATCTTGGGATCGAGTACAATCGAAGAAGCACCGGAGGCGGTACCGTAATAATGGGTCCAAAAGTGGTTGCCCTTGGCCTAGGTATTAATATCGACCACCCGGGTTTAAAACCAGGTATTGGAGGAATATTTGAATCCTTGAGTACTGTCCTGATAAAGGCATTAGAAGATTTGGGTATTAATGCTGGTTTCAGGCCCAAAAATGACCTCGAGGTAGAAGGGAAAAAAATAGCAGGTCTTTCAGCAGCACTTGAGACAGAAAAGGCTATTTTATTTCATGCAAGCCTTCTGGTTGACTTCGATATACCATTAATGCTGGATATTATGAATCAACCACCTTTAAAACTGTATGATAAAGGATATAACTGCTTCAGCCAAAGGATGACTACCATTACGGAGCAATTAGGTCATGATATCGAGGTGGAGGAGGTCGTAGGATCCATAGAAAATGCTTTCAGACAGAAGTTTGGTGTTTCGTTTAAAGAGGATGCACCTGATACATGGGAGGAAAAGAGCATAGAAGAGTTTGTCAATACAAGGTATACAAACCACGCCTGGATCTTTTCTCACAAACACCCCAGATCAAGCATGGGCATAGGTGAGTTTAAAACGCCCGGAGGCCTTTTGGAGATATATTTATCTCTCGCAGGAAACACTATTGAACATATTGTTATTACAGGAGATTTCTTTTCCACGACGAAAGACATCAATCGTCTGGAAACATCTCTCAAATGGACCACAGCAAAAAGAGAAAAGATAGAGGAGCACCTTTCCGAGGTCTGGAGTGACAATATGATATACGGTGTTACTATTTCATCCTTGACAGACGCAATAGTAAAGGCAAAAGACAATTTGCTAAATTGTTGAGCACTAAAAGGTAATAGTGCCGTCAGACTGGCTAAATGTGAGTTCACTTTAGTAGATATGCTTTGGTAAAAAATGGTTAGAAGACAAGTAAAAAAGAGCCCTGATTATGCAAGGATAAGCATTGCAACTGCTATGTCTCTTGGTCTTAGCAAAGGCCGCTTCTATAGAGGGGCAAAAAATAGATGCGCCAACCTTCTTGTTCATTACCCAGAGGGGTGCGCTGCCAATTGTGCATACTGCGGTCTTGCAAAAAAAAGAACCGGTGCCTATGATGAGAAAACATTCATCATGGTTCAGTGGCCCTTATTTTCCATGGATGCTATTATTGAGGCCATCAATAACGGACCTGAATATGTGCGGCGTACTTGCATTTCCATGATCACCAATGGCAGATGCAGAAAAGATACCATTGCCATGACCCAGCGGTTAAAAGAAGAGACTGCAATACCTATCTCTATTCTTACCAGCCCAACGATCTTAAAAATAGATGATCTTAAGGCAATGAAGTACAGTGGGGCAGATATGATTGGTGTAGCTATTGATCTAGCCATTCCAGAGCTTTTTGATTTCTACCGCGGGAAAGGAGTATCAGGGCCCCATACATGGGGGAGATACTGGAAGACTGTTATAAATGGTATCGAGATATTTGGTATAAGAAATGTTGGAATCCATCTTATGGTGGGCATGGGTGAGACTGAACAGGAGATGGTGTACATAATGGAAAAAGTATGGAATGCAGGAGCTGTAACCCATCTTTTTTCTTTTTTTGCTGAACCAGGCTCTACATTGGAGAATAGAAAACAGCCACCTTGGCCATCCTATCTCAGGATACAGCTTGCACGCTATTTATTGGAAGAAAAGTCCATAGGGGCATCTGATATGACCTTTGATACGAATGGGCGTATAATGGATTTTGGTCTACCAAAGGATGATATAAAAGGGATAATAAATTTGGGGATACCTTTTATGACCGGTGGTTGTCTGGATGAGGATGGAGAGGTTGCCTGCAATAGACCTTTTGGCAATTGTTTGCCAGGTGAAAAGCAATGGAATTACCCGTACCAACCCAATGAAGAGGAAATAGACCTCATTCAAAACAATATATTTACCTTAAGCGAGGATTAATACATTTCAGGAATACTCTATTCCCTGTATAATTTTTTTGACACAGTACACTAATAGTGTTAGTAAATTAACAAAGATTTACTTGTGTGGGCCGTTAGCTCAGCACGGTAGAGCAGCGGACTTTTAATCCGTTGGTCGCGCGTTCGATTCGCGCACGGCCCACTTTCTGCTTTTTTGTGTCCCCATCGTCTAGCCAGGTCCAGGACATCGGCCTTTCACGCCGACAACACCGGTTCAAATCCGGTTGGGGACGCCATTTCGACCGTGTTAAGGGTGGGTAAATATTCTTAATTTCGAAAAAATCTATATCAAAAATTGCCTTCTTTCGATGACTTCAACCGCAATTAAAGCCCCTCTATCTGCTTTCAAAGACAAGGATATATCTTGAATTATACAATTGTGATATCTGGATTTTGACCTGCTTACCTATCAAAAATGTCAAAGGAAAATACATGTCATCAGGTTTATCGGGAACAAGGAGTTTATCAAAAAGATCTTCAAGCACCTTGGGTTGCGGGAAGTTAACCTGCTCGAAGTATGGTGAGTAAAAACCAGATCTGCACCCAAGGCTAAAATACTGCCAAAATGCGAATCCTTTATCAACTATTCCCGCCCGGGGTGTAGGCCCCAGGGCCCGATGCTGACTCCCAGGTCCGCACATCCGATAAGTGGCACTATGTCGACCCCGAGCATCTGGGGATTTATCCCTCCTGATTGTTTCACTGTTGTGAACATGGGATCTCCTTTAAGGTCACCCCAAATATATGTAACATATCAAGCTATGTCTAAGAATATTATAATGTCCTGTGGCACCATGCTTTTGAGATTTGCAAAGAACGATTCAGTATTGATGCGGCTTTCGGATGGTTGCCCTTCCCCAACAGTTGAAGAAAGGTTAGTCCCTATTATTCATTCAATAGTAATTTTTATATTCCATTTATTCAGGAAGCAAAAATAATAGTTTCCATATCACAGATTGCATCCCCATCTCTGCCATGATCCAAAAATCCCTTGACATTACTAACTTTTTATAAAAAGATTTTTTAGATAAATAAGAAAGGAATGAAGGCAATGAAAATCGATCTGAATTCTGATGTAGGGGAAAGTTTTGGGGCATATAAGATTGGGTTGGATGATGAGGTTATACCATTGATCAGCTCTGCAAATATAGCATGCGGCTTTCATGCAGGTGATCCTGTTGTAATGAGAAATACAATAGCCCTGGTAAAGCAGTATGAAGTGGCAGCTGGTGCTCACCCTGGGTTCCCGGATCTGTTAGGTTTTGGAAGAAGATATATGGATGCTACTCAGGAAGAAATTAAGGACTATATTACCTACCAGATTGGGGCTTTGCAGGCATTTGCTGGTGCGGCAGGAATGAGACTCCAGCATGTAAAGGCCCATGGAGCCCTATACAACAGTGCAGCAAATGATGTAAGAATATGGGAGAGCATGGCAGAGGCAGTTTCAGCTATAGATAAGGAAATGATTCTTGTCGTGTTTGCCGGAGCAAACATGGAGGAAATAAGACAGATAGGGCAGCGGTTTGGGATCAGGGTTGCATTTGAGTTCTTTGCAGACAGGGAATACAATGAAGACGGATCTCTTGTATCAAGAAGACAAAAAGGTGCTGTAATACACGACCATAAGGTAGCAGCTGAGAGGGTGTTAAGAATGATAAGTGATGGAAAGGTCGTAACAAAAGATGGGAGAGAAATACCATTGAGAGGCGATACCGTTTGCGTTCACGGTGATAATCCTGAAGCATTGGGCCTCATAAAGCATATAAGAAAGATTCTCTCTGAATCGGAAGTTGAAATTGTATGTATGGGTCAGTTCCTTTAAGGAATAATCATGCCGTATGAACGGCCACTATATCGTATAATGGGCGATGGCTCCATGATTGTGGAGTTAGGTAATACAATCAGTCCTGCAATAAACAGGAAAGTGAGCGCACTAACCTTTTTACTGGAAAAGAATTCGTTAGATGGCATAGTAGACATTGTGCCTACGTATAGATCAATTCTTATCAGTTATCAACCCCTGAAGATAGATGCAAGGGCCTTAAAAACATGGATAGATGGTATGCAGGAAAGGGCTATGGAAATTTCTCTGCCCGAACCAGAGACTGTCGACATTCCGGTTGTCTATGGGGGGCATCATGGACCTGATCTTGAGTGGGTGGCACAGTACCATAGGATTACGCCTGATGAGGTAATACGTCTGCATACTGCAAATATGTACTATGTATATATGATTGGCTTTACGCCAGGCTTTCCATATATGGGAGAATTGCCTGAGGAGCTTGATACCCCGAGAAAAGAAACTCCAAGAACTGCGATTCCTGAAGGCTCAGTTGGCATTGCACAGAGACAAACAGGCATTTATCCTGTGGTAAGCCCTGGGGGATGGCAGATAATAGGCTGCAGCCCAATAAAGCTGTTTAAACCGAGCCATGAACCTCCCGCACTGCTAAAAGCCGGCGACCTCGTTAGATTTTCACCCATAGATGAAGAGGATTTCAGCCAGTGGAAACAGTAGAGGCATTGGAAATATTATCACCAGGGATGCTCTCTGCGGTACAAGATATTGGCAGGTTTGGTTTTGGGCGATATGGAGTAGCCCCCAGCGGTGCGGTGGATAGTTTTTCCCTCAGGGTAGGCAACATCCTTGTGGGGAATGATGAGAACGAGGCATGTCTGGAGATCACCTTGTTGGGATTAAAAGTAAAAATAATCTCAGATATCATTATTGCAATTACCGGGGCTAATTTAAATCCATACAGGAATGATAAACCTCTAAAGATGTGGACATCCCATTTGCTTAAAAAGGGAGATATTATCTCTTTTAGAGGACTGAAAAGTGGTTGTCGTTCTTACTTGGCCATGGGAGGTGGTATATCTGTTCCTATTGTTATGGGGAGTAAATCAACAAACCTGCCCTCACGGTTTGGAGGCCTTAAAGGAAGGGTTCTTCAAAAGGGAGACATTCTTTTTTCCGATTCTCCATACCTCTATCTGGATCAGGCGGGGAGGGCATTCGATATGGAGAAGATTCCTATTTATCCCAGGGAATGGGATCTTAGGATCCTCTTTGGTCCTCAGGATGACCATTTCACCCAGGACGTCAGGGACTTATTTCTCAGGGCCTCCTTCAAGGTTACATCCAAATCCGATCGCACGGGTATCAGACTGAGGGGTCCTTCCATACAGAAGATGGAAGGGATGGAGGATTCCATCATTTCAGAGGGAGTAGTATGTGGGACCATTCAGGTTCCGGGCGATGGCCAGCCTATCATCATTTTAGGGGAGACGGTCACCGGCGGATATCGAAAAATTGCAACAGTCATCCGAGCAGACATTCCCTTTTTAGGGCAGATTAAACCGGAAGATCAAGTAAAGTTTTCTGAGGTTTCCATGGGAGAGGCCCTTGAGGCATTCAGGAATGTAGAAGCAATGATTGCGCTGTTCAGGACAAGGTTTTGAAGATGAAGAAAAGAGGGATCAGATTCCCAGAAAGGCAGTTCGAAACATATCACTCTCAAGGAGCTCATCGCCGGTGCCTTCTGCCACAATTTTTCCCGTCTGTATCACATATCCACGGTCCGCCAGGTCAAGTGCTTCTCGCACATTTTGTTCTACCAGGAGGATGGTAATTCCTTCTTCCTTAAGGCGCCTGACTGTATCGAGGACTTCGTCTACCAGGAGAGGTGCAAGCCCCAGGGAAGGCTCGTCCAGCATTAAGATGCGAGGACTGGACATTATCCCACGACCGATTGCTACCATCTGTTGCTCGCCGCCTGATAGCGTGGAGGCCGCTTGTGAGCGACGTTCTCTCAGTTTAGGGAAGAGGTTATAGACGAATTCAAAGTTTTTTTGAATCTTTCTTTTATCATTGAGAACATATGCTCCCATCAAGAGATTTTCCTCAACCGAAAGAGGGGTGAAGAGCATTCTTTCTTCAGGTACATAAATAATTCCCATCTGGACGATTTGTTCAGTCCTGCGTCCCTGGAATTCACGGCCTTCAAACAGTATTCGGCCTTCAAAGATATCTCGTGTGCCCATGATTGCCTGCAGAAGCGTAGATTTCCCTGCACCATTCGCTCCTACCACGCATACCGTTTCAGCGGATGAGACATCAAGGGAAATACCATGCAGCACCGGAAGCCCGGAATAGCGTACCTTGATGTTTTCGACTTGAAGAATGTTTTCGTTCATTGCTTATCAGTATCCATTAGTTTGTATTCAAAATACAAAATGTTATATTTTCCTTCCTTGTTCCCTGACATAACGTTCTCCCAAATAGGCCTTGATGACTTGGGGATTATTAGCGATGTTCTGGGGATCTCCCTCTGCGATTTTTTTCCCTGAGTCGAGGACAATGATCCGGTGACTGATCTTCATTACCAGCTCCATCACATGCTCGATTAACATAACGGTAACCCCAAGATCATCATGTATGTGTCGGATGGTACCCATGATCTCCTCATTTTCATTTTGGTTCAACCCCGCAGCCACTTCATCCAACAGAAGCATTTTTGGGGCGGAGCCTAAGGCTGTGGCCATGGTTACCCGCTTCTGGGCAGCCACAGTCAGTTCACTGACCATGGAATTGGATATGTCTTTAAGGTTCAGATCTTTCAAAATCTGATGGGTCCTGGACTTAGCCTGGGAAGGAGAACGGGTTCTCATAAAGCATCCTACCATAACATTTTCTTCCACACTCAGGTCACCTGAGGCTACATAAACCTGAAAGGTCCTTGCCAACCCGAGTCTTGCAACCTCATATGCCTTCAGTGAAGTTATATCTTGGCCATTAAAGATAATCCTGCCTGAAGTGATGGAATGCAGTCCTGAAATGCAATTGAATAGGGTTGTCTTGCCGGCACCGTTAGGACCTATAAGGCCAATTAGATCTCCGCTCTCGATAGAAAAAGAAATATTGTCATTGGCCATCAGACCGCCAAAGCTTTTAGTCAGGTTGTGTAGCTCTAAGAATGCCATTAACCACGTTTCCTTCGTCTTACCTTTTCCACAATACCCCATATGCCTTTAGGTTCTACCGCCGATACAAGCATGATAATTCCGGCATAAATGATCAGATCCATCCCGAGCAGCCCTCCCATGCCGCCAAGCCATTCCTTGAGATATGTTTTGAGCGGGATGAGGATTGCCGCACCGATAATAGGTCCCCATAAAGAACCTGCACCGCCTAACATGGCCATAAGGGCGATCAGTATAGAAATATCAAGGCTCATGGTGTCTTCAGGCTCAAGATTCTTGATATAGCAGGCATGAAATGAACCCACAAAGCTCACAAATGCCGTAGCAATGGCATAAGTTTTAACCTTGGCCCAGTGTACATTAATGCCGAGTGAACTGGCCATGTCCTCATTATCTTTAATAGACCGCAGTTGAAAACCTAGGCGTGATTTGCGAAACCAATTGACATAAAGGATTCCGATAAAGAAGAATGCCAATATAAAATAGTAGTAATAGATATCAGCATTAAAGATAAGTCGTAAAAAATCTGGGGGAATATACTTGATCGGCGAAATTTCCAGGCCTCGGGAAGCTCCCACGAGATCCCATACCTCAAAGATGTCCTTGAGCACCAAAGAGGTTGCAATGGTGGCAATTGCGAAATAATGCCCCTTTAAACGGAACAGGGGATAACCTATAATAAAAGACCAGCAGACCGCGAAAAACATTCCAATCGGCATTGAGAACCAGAAAGGAATATCCCATCGTATCAGCATAACGGCTGTAGTGTATGCACCTATTCCCACGTACTGGGCCTTGCCCAGGTCTACCTGACCTCCATAGCCGCCAATGGTATTCCAGCCCATGCCATAAAGCGAAAACATCAAGAACTGGATACCGGTTGCTATGGCGAAGGTTGACGTTGAGAAAAGGGGGAAAACCAGTAAGAATACTGACACAAGCAGGGCGATGATCATGTCGTTGCGAGGGAAGTCTGAGAAATCTAAGGCGCTTTTTATCGCTTCCATCCAAACAGTCCTCTAGGTCGAACCACCATGATTATAAAATAGGCTGCATACACCCACATATATTTGAAAGAGGTCATGGGCACATCTGCCATCCAGTCAAAACCAAATGTATATGTGAAGAAGTCCCAGATGCCAGGTATTTCCATTATGATCCCTACCACAAGTCCTGCAAAGAAGGCGCCGGGTACACTGCCGAACCCCCCTAATGCAACAATAGCAAAGGCTATCATAGTGAATAGTATCCCCACATACGGATTTACGTACCAGAAATTCACCAGCAGTGCACCTGCTATAGTTACCGTAGCTCCTCCTATGCCCCAGGCCAGTGCATTCATACGCCCTGTAGGGATACCCATATATCGAGCCCCCTGTGCATTCAGAGAAGTCGCAGTCAGGGCCATTCCGATTTTGGTTCTATTCATGAGCCACCACACTGCTGCAAAAGAAACGACTGAGAGTCCCGCGGCAGCCAGTTTTGTGGCTGGTACAATAACTCCCATGCCCACTTCAAAGCTTTTTCCTACCAGGATACCCTTATGGACCACCATTTCCTGGGGACCAAAAAAGAGCAGCGCCAGATTACGCAGAAAAAGCATAAGGCCGAATGTGCCAAGCAACTGTGCTACCATGGGTCCCCTGAGCAGGAATTTAATAAACCCGTAGTAGCAGATTACTCCGAGGAGAAATCCTACAACGGCGGCAACTGGTAAAGTAAAAATCGGGTCCATGCCGGTGGCCTGCGCTGTCAGAAGGCCTGTATACATGCCGATCATGAGAAATTCTCCATGTGCGAAATTGACAATATCCATCATCCCAAAAATGATGGTAAGGCCCAAGGCCATTAAGGCGAGAACCATGCCGATAAGTAATCCGGCCGCTATTGATCCTATCAGGATATCCACGGAATAATTCTCCTTATGATCCCATCCCTTCTCAAAAGAGAAAGGGATGGGATGGTGAATACAGTTCCTTATGTTGAAATTAGAAGCCTTTGAAAGGGTAGATCATATCCTTTGTGGCCAAATCAAAGGGATAGATAATTTCCATCTCGACTTTGCCGTCTGGGCCTTTCTGGTACTGGGCGATAAGGCCGGAGCCCAATTCATTCTGGCCCGGCTCTTCACCAGTGGTAGCAAATTTGACGCCTTTCCATGGGAGTACAAGTTCTTCGCCAGGGATGTAAATGGAATTAGCCGTTTTCTGAATGTCAGCTGGTTTTGTTGAGCCGGCCTGTTCCAGGACGTGAACCCATGTCTGAACACCTACAAATGCCCTTGAAGACGCCCCACTCATGTTGTGCCCCATTTTTTTCTTATATAATTCATTGACCTGGCCAGCAGCCTTTTTTACCATGGCGATTTTAGGCAGGAAAACAGCACGTGTAAGAACCCCATCAATATCACTACCCAGGGTTTCACGGAATTCAGGTGTTTCAAATCCAGCATCCTGTCCCCAGATGATCTTGGGCTTGGCCTTTTGAGACTTGAGGGTCTTGATGAACAGGATTGCGTCGGAGGTATAGGACACAAAAAGCATTACATCCGGCTTGACCGCCTTTAGGGAACGGACCTCACTGGATACGTCTGGCGCTTTTGCGGCGTAAAGGAGTGATTTCCTTAATTCGAAGCCATATTCCTTGGCAAAATCCTTGATAAGGTCCTCGTTGCTTGCGCCGAATTCGGTTTTTTCACAGGCGGAGGCAACATTAATGATGTCAGACTTGGGTACCGCCTTGATGCCCTTCACGTTACCTTCAGTCATACCGGTAAGAAATGTGAAAAGGTCATTTACGAACCACTTGTCATGGGGAAAGGTTCTCCAAAACCATTTAAATCCCCTCTTGGTCAGGGTTGGAGAAGAGGAGGAATCGTTGATCATGGGGATGCCGTACCTTTCGCACACGGCACTGACAGTCTTGGTTACCGAGCTGTGCCAGCAGCCTATCATACCGACCACCTTGTCGTCTGTAATGAGCTTTTTTGCCAAATCTGCACCAAGAGTGGGGTTGCCTTCATGATCCTTGAAGATCAGTTCAATCTTGGCGCCGTTCAGACTTTTAATTCCTGCATTCTTGGCTATGGTGATGTCAAGTCCTTCTACAAACTGGTTAGTAATTTCGGCAGCCAGTTCACACCCAGCCCGCAACTCTTTGCCCGCCGAGGCTGCGACCCCTGTCAAAGGATATATGGCACCAATCTTAATTGTATCCGCAGCATTCGTAGCCGGGGATGAACTGAGGCAGAGAAATACTCCAAAGCAAAAAATAAAAGAAATCACTATGACCCTTTTCATGATAACCCTCCTATCTTTAAGGTTTATAATTAGACGTTAGTCTAGATAAAGCGTCTGACTTCTCTTTTGACCCAGTAGAAAAAATAGCTATTTTGTGGTTCACTTGTCAAGTTGATTCCTTAATAATATTTTTAGGCCTTTCTCTGATTTTGTTTTTCAATTTAATGGCCCCTGTGGGGCAGAAGTCCATGCACATGGGAATTTCCTCGTTTGTACAGAAATCACATGTGGGCAAGGTCTTTATCTCTATATGGCCTTTTCTGTCCATACATATAACTATGCTTGCCTTATCTGGCAAAAAGGATTTGCTGTGATGAAAGGAACATGCCAGTTCACACAGCCCGCAGGCGGTGCATCTATGTTTGTCAAACAATATTTTCATGGCTTCTCATTGTTGATCCATTGAATCCTTGATTTCTTGAATATTGATGGAATCAATGGCTCATTAAAGAGATTGGATTATAGCTTTATTATCTTCGCTGCTTTATGTTTATGGCAGCAAAATATTATTTTTGGTGAGTTTTTCAACCACAGCATCAAGCCCAAGGGCCAAAAGCCGTTTCTTTGTGGGCCACCCGGTTGTCTTATCCCAGCCATGCAGTTCGTAGTATTCATCCAGCATGTGATTCCACATATTCAAATCCAGTCGTTCACCCGCATATAGTCCTTTACCCACCGGGATTTCCATAAGTTTTCGGGGAGGATAATCATCAGATCTCCCAAATCCCGAGTGAAGGAGGTTAAAGGATCTTTCCAGGTTTTGAAGCGCTTCACCCGTTTCGAGCAATCTATTGGCTGAGGTGTACTTTCCTGTAATGTCATTAAAGAAATCTGCAATATCTTCAGGCGAAAACAGTGTTTCATCCATCCACATACTCATTAAGGCACAAGTGCCCATCATATCGACGATGCCCTTGTATTTCTCCTGCCAGACCACGAGCGCTGGTTTATTTTTGTATGATGTGGGATCGTTGATATCTTCGATATCGAAAAGTTTTTTACTTGTTTCAGGAGACAATCTTTGAAACTCCAGGGCAGGAGCACCGCGAAGGTGACCTGTCCCTTTGGTGCTGGTCATAATGCCTAGTGCCCAGGCCTTATGAGATCGCATGCCTGCCTCCATAGCGCTGTTTTTTTTAACAAGCAATGCCAGCTCCCTGGAACCATGCCCGAGAATTTCAGAGGCCTCGTGCACCCCCATTGCCAAAAGATGCCCGAAGCCTTCTCTTGCGGCGATCTTTTGGATCAGTTGTATGACACAGTTTCCATCTCCGAATTTTAGCTTCAGACCATCAGTATCTCCTTTATCAATGATGCCTTTCTCGAAACATTCGATGGCCCAGGCTATGGCTGCTGATGTCTGATCCGTGTCAAGCCCGTACTTATTGCACAGTGCATGCGCATAAAGCACATCTTCAGCGCGCGTGACATCCACATTAGAGCCGAAGGCTCGAAGTGAATTTGCCTGGATTCCCTCACAGGTTATACCCTTTATTTCATATATCCCACTACAATAAACAGGGCAGCCAAAGCATGCATGTCTTCTGACAAGAAATTCGTCAAATTTTTCTCTTGTAACATTCTTTATAGCCTCATCGCTCCAGAATTCTTCGTTTAGGTTTCTTACACCATGAGGTCTGTTTTGTCCTGGAAGGAGATAGGCACCGAGTGTTCCGCCTTTCCGGTGTATCTCAACGGTACTGCTCTTCCGAAAAATTTCTTTATTGAAGGTTCTTACTCTCTTCATAAATTCGGAGGGACTAGCCACCTTAACGGCTGTATTCCTTCCCCTTACGGCAATTGCCTTGAGGTTTTTGCTACCCATAACTGCACCGCCGCCGCCATACCCAACAGCTCTACCTTTATCACCGATAATGCAGGCGAATTTAACAAGGTTTTCACCGGCAACCCCGATAGTAAGTGTTGATAGGGCCCATTCGTTCTCTTTATCTTTGATAATATTCTCTGTTTCCCAGGTGCCTTGACCCCAGAGATATGAGGCGTCACGGAAATAAACGTTATCGTCTTCGATATAGATATATGTTGGTCTAGCAGCCTTGCCCATAATAACAATATGGTCATAACCGGCATATTTCATTTCTGCTGCAAATCGTCCTCCAGAATTGCCAGATCCGACTCCTTCGGTAAGAACATTTTTATAGTCAACAGCCAGTCGACTTCCAGAAGGCACAAGCGCACCTACCATAGGTCCCGCGCCTAAAATAATAACGTTACCAGCATCAAGCGCATCGATATTTTTTTCTACCAGGTTAAAGAGTAGCCACTGGTTAATCCCGCGGCCACCAATAAATGAACTATATTGGTCTGTGGGTTCAACACGGGTAGTTCCATTCGACAAATCAATAAAGAGTATTTTTCCGGACCATCCATACTGTCTGTTCATAGCATACGGCTCTCTTTTCTAGGGATCAATACTATGGTACGGGAATCAAAATGTGAGCGTACATGCCTTACTAAGCATAGGGAATTGGTAGTATGCATAAAAGTGTTGTTAAGGAAATAAATCTCTGCTTCTTTATTAAGGCATCCACATATACATAAATTGTACTCCGGATAGTGAGGTGAGACCATCTCCATTGATTGCAACAAGATTGATTTCCGGGCGGGAAATAGCAGGCGGGCCGGAGTAGATCGTTCCTTTATAGGTGCCTGGTCGATTATAGGTTATCACCTTAGCTTCTTTAAGGTTAAGTGACTTTTTCATCTCTGCTACTGCATTGTCCAAATAGCCAATCCTGTCAATAAGCTTCATATCTAATGCCTGATCTGCAGTAAAGATTCTGCCATCTGCAAGCCTTTGTATTTCCTCTTTACTTAGCAAAGACTGTCGTCCAACAAGTATCACGTTGATAAATCTTTCATGCAATGAATCGATTATCGTCTGGATGATATCTTTTTCTTCAGGGGTGCTTGGCCTGAACGGAGACCATATATCTTTCTTCTCATTTGATTTGATTGTTTCTTCCTGAATTCCGAGCTTTGAGAGCAATCCTTCGACATTAAAATTCATGGCAATTACCCCGATATTACCAGTAATAGAGGTAGGGTGTGCTATAATCTCATCAGCAGCTGAGGCAACATAATATGCACCGGATGTGGCTGTACCAGTTAGACACGCAATCACCCTGACACCTGCCTGTTTCTTGTATTGCATCAATTCATGATAGATAATATCGCTTGCGGTAACAGAGCCTCCAGGAGAATTGATTGTAATGATAATACCACCTAAGGAACTATCTCCTTCGGCTTTCTGAAGTTCCTCCTTAATCCGAGCCACCATAGAGACCTTTTTTGTAAATCCTATGCCTTTTGACTCTTTATTTTCAGAGATGACGCCTGAAATATCCAGAAGCAGAATCTTTGCTTGCCCTTTTCCTTCAAGAACTTGCTCCTCCAGAGGCTTAACAGAGGGGAACAAAGGAATTTGAACAACAGCGCATCCTGTAAAAATAATACTTATGAGACAAATCAACCATTTCATATATTTCATGATATTCAAATCCTCCTAAGCCGGATACATTGAAACTGGAAATGGTAAACTGGATAAATAAGGAAGGTATTTTTATTGACCATTGTTATTTTTCAATAATTAATTGCCAATTACCATCAAGTTTCAAGTATTTACCACCATGCATATTATGTCCATGACATTGGTGCGAGTTGGGCCTGTTTTGAGCAAATCCCCTAAGGAGTCAAAAAATGTGTATGAATTGTTGGCTAAAAGAAAGTCCTGGGGGTTCAAGTTGGTTTGGCGAGCCCTCTTGCATGTAGTGCCATCTACAATGGCACCTGCTGCATCGGTAGGGCCATCGGTTCCATCTGTTCCGGCACTGAGCAGAGAAATCCCTTCAAGGCCATCTATAGCAATGGCACATCCCAGGGCCAATTCCTGGTTCCTTCCTCCTTTACCCTTCCCTTGTATTGTCACGGTTGTTTCTCCTCCAGCTATTACACAGGCAGGGGATGGTATGGGCAGATTGGCTTGCAGTATTTCTTTTCCTATTGCAGCAAAGACCTGAGCAACTTCTCGTGCTTCTCCCTCAATTTGAGATGATAAAACGATGGTATTGTATCCAAGTGAAATTGCCCGCTCTTTAGCGGATAAAAGGGATTTTCTATTATTTCCCACAATCACGTTTTGAACTTTTGAGAATAGAGGGTCTCCTTCCTTGGGTGTTTCGGGCACGCCACCTGCGATACCTTTCTTGAAATGTTTCATCACACCTTCTGGGAGTCGGTCTACAAGATCGTATTTCTCGACTACTCCTATGCAATCTTCATAGGTGCTTTTATCCGGAGCGGTGGGGCCTGAGGCGATGACATCCAGTCTATCGCCGACTACATCCGATAACAGCAGTGAGATCATCGTGGCCGGGTACGCCTCTTTTGCGAGTTGCCCACCCTTGCTGCGGGATAGATGTTTCCTTATAGCATTGATTTCATCGATAGTTGCACCGCATTCCAGAAGGAGATGGGTACACTCTTGCTTTTGATCAAGGGTAAACGGAGAGATTGGGGCTGGTAGAAGCGCGCTTCCACCGCCCGAAAATGCGCAAATGACCAAATCTTCCTCTGTACATCTTTGGAGCTCACCTAAGAGTTTTTTAGTGGCCTTTAGACCTTCTTTATCTGGGATAGGATGGCCTGCTTCCATCACATCCGTTTTTTTTAAGGGCATACCATATCCATATTTAACAATAATCCACCCATTATTGAGATATGACCCAAGAATATCTTCCAATGCCTTCGCCATAGGTGCTGTGCCCTTTCCTGCTCCAATTAGAAAGATATTTTTGTACCTACTGAGCTCATAAGAACAGTTTCCTACAAACAACTGGTTCCCCTGACGTCGGACATATGTTTGAACTGCTTTTTCAGGATCTACAGCCCTGACTCCTTCCTTAAATATTTCTTCTAATGCGCTTCCCTGGTCCTGCATAGTCATATGCCTCCATTCATCACATTAACTCTTCTACATTTTTCAAGCGAGATTTCGTGGCTGTCCAGTGTTGTCCAGGACACTCTGCCACAGAAGGCTCGATGTATCTATCTTTTTGCGTTCCTTGACGCACAGCAAGATGGGAATATGGACAAAATGGCCATTCCATAATCCTACCACCATCCCGGTCCTGCCCGACATTGCAGCGTGCACGGCATTTGCGGCCAGCTGGAAGCAAAACACTGAGTCATCCGGGGTCGCCGGCGCACTGCGGATGGAATAGGAGGGATCAAGGTACTTCACCTGGGCTGGAATTCCTTGAGACCTCAAGTAGTCCCTTATTGTCCTTTTCAGGAATGGCCCTATATCACCCAGCTTCTTGTTCCCGGATTCATCAAAACCCTCTACTGGAACATGCTGCTGTCCGACTCCTTCTGCAACGACAATCACTGCGTGATTTTTTCTGATGATGCGCTCTTTGAGATAGGTAAAGACCTTGTCCAGAGAAAAGGGCACTTCCGGGATAAGTACGAGGTTCACATCACTCGATGCGAGGGATGCAAACGTGGCGATAAAACCTGATTCTCGTCCCATGAGCTTAACTATCCCTATCCCGTTCTCAACCCCTTTGGCCTCCATATGGGCACCGGTGATAGGTGCCTGGCTCATGGCTACGGCGGTCTCAAATCCAAACGTCCTTTCCGTAAATGACAAGTCATTATCAATCGTCTTGGGAATACCGATCACGGAAATCGGGAGTCCTCTTTTTTTTATTTCCTCATTAATTGCCAGTGCACCCTTCTGAGTTCCATCGCCACCTATAGTAAAGAGGATATCTATTTTCCGCTCTACGAGGGAATCAACCATTGATGATGTGTCCTGCAGCCCTCTTGATGTTCCAAGGATAGTTCCCCCATCCTTGTGGATATCTTCCACAATCTCTGGATTAAGCATTATAGGCACATGCTTTAATGAGGTTATGAGGCCTCTATATCCGTACCGTAATCCAAATATTTCTTTCACCCCATATCTATACCATAAGACCATAACAAGGGCTCTGATAACATCGTTTAAACCAGGGCAAAGTCCACCGCAGGTGACTAAAGCGGCAGTACTTATCTTTGGGTTAAAGAAAATCGTTTCTCTTGGGCCCGCCTTTTCAAAAATATATGGATTCACTTGAACTTTTTTAAGCCCCGAAAGTGTTGCATCGATGAGGACTCCCTCACTATCGTTAATAAAGACTCCCGAATCCAGGGGAGAATGAAATGCACATTTCCCAACTCTTTCGATAGCAAAATCTTCTGCCATGCTTTCACCATTTTATCCAGGAAAAAGTGCTACTCAATATAAGATAATATTTTGACATTTTACAAACCCAGAGACAATAAAAAATTGGAAAAAAGTGGAAGTAACGTACTGATAAGAAACCACTGCAGCCGATAAATTTTCACCAAATTTGAGC
>JAWOBA010000252.1:0-5459 GCA_046498285.1 Desulfatiglandales bacterium
GTATAACAATGGAAATCAGCCCTCACTCAATCCGACATACCTTTGCAACCCATCTTTTGGATGGCGGTGCTGATTTAAGGGCAATCCAAGAACTTCTAGGTCATGTCAGTCTTTCGACTACCCAAAAATATACCCATTTGAGTATAGACAAGTTAATGGAGGTTTATGACAAATCTCACCCAAGAAGCTAAGGGTAAGATTTTTGGAGCGCTGGAAAATTGAATTAAGGGGCGTATATTCTGTTTTTTATTACCCCAGTATCTTCTGGCCCAGACCCACCTGGCCAGATGTAATCGGGACGAACATGATGTTATGCTCCCAACCCAGCGTTCCTTCTTGAGCAAGGAGGCTATCTATTGGAATTAGAACTCGAAAAACGAGACAGTTCAAGCAAAGAGAAGATCAGAGGAACTACAATCCTTTCTGTCAGAAAAGACGGGCAGGGGGTTATGGCTGCGGATGGACAGGTAACTTTTGAAAATACCATTATGAAAAGAAAGGCTAAAAAAATCAGGTTTATGTATAATGATCAGGTCCTTGCGGGTTTTGCCGGGGCAACAGCAGATGCCTTTTCTCTTTTTGAAAGACTGGAGGGAAAACTAGAAAAATACAACGGAAACCTGCCCAGAGCTGCTGTAGAGCTGGCCAAAGATTGGAGAACAGATAAGATTCTTCGTAGATTAGAAGCCCTCCTTCTTGCCATGGACAGGGAACATACCCTTATATTATCAGGCAATGGGGATGTGATTGAACCAGATGAAGAATTAGCAAGTATTGGTTCCGGAGGCCCATATGCCTTAGCTGCTGCAAGAGCCCTTATGCAGCATTCCAATTTAGATGCCAAATCAATAGCCTTAGAATCGATGAAAATCGCAGCCTCTATCTGTCTCTATACCAATGAGGAGTTTCAGGTAAAACTCCTGCCTGACACAAAAGAGCAAAAGAAAATGTAGGAGGCAATAAAGAAACTTTTTTAACGACTACTGCCTATTGTTACCTTGCAATCTTTAATGGAGACATAATGGAAAATACCGATGAGATAAAAGAAAATATGAAGACCTTAAAACCAAAAGACGTTGTCTTAGAGTTGGATAAATATATAGTTGGCCAAGATAATGCAAAGCGCTCTGTAGCTATTGCCCTCAGAAACAGGTGGCGAAGACAACAGGTCTCTCAGGAGTTGAGAGATGAAATAGTCCCAAAAAATATCATTATGATAGGCCCTACAGGTGTTGGAAAAACTGAGATAGCAAGACGCCTTGCTCGCTTAGCTAACTCTCCATTCTTAAAAATAGAGGCATCAAAATTTACAGAGGTTGGATATGTGGGCAGAGATGTAGAGAGCATGATCAGGGATTTGACAGAACTGGCAATAAATATGGCCAAGCAAGAGGAACAGGAGAAGGTGAAAACGAAGGCAACTGAGATGGCAGAAGATAAACTCTTAGACATTCTGCTTCCTAACCCAAAACAGGGAATAGGAAAAGACACAGAGGAAAAAAGAGAAGGGATGCTTGAGGTAGTTAAAATCGAACCTGATAATTCTGTCTCTACAAGGGAAAAGCTAAGGCGTCTTTTAAGGAAAGGGAAATTAGATGAAAGGTACGTGGAGTTAGAAGTAAGCGATAAATCCTTTCCTCTCATTGAGATATTCTCTGGTGCAGGATTAGAAGAAATGGATATAAATATAAAGGAAATGTTCAGTCAAGTGCTCCCCTCCAAGAGTAAAAAAAGGAAGGTAAAGGTAAAAGATGCTATAGGGATACTGACCCAGCAAGAATCACAGAAACTTATTGATATCGATAAGGTTATTGAAAAGTCCATTCGTAGAACAGAGCAAAACGGAATCATTTTCTTAGATGAACTGGACAAGGTAGTAGGAGGCAGCTCAACATCCGGCCCGGATGTTTCAAGGGAGGGTGTGCAAAGGGATCTTCTTCCAATTGTTGAAGGGTCGACTGTCCTTACAAAATATGGAATGGTAAAAACCGATCATATTTTATTCATTGCATCCGGTGCCTTTCAGGGAAGCAAACCTTCGGACCTTTTGCCTGAACTTCAAGGCCGTTTCCCTATACGAGTGGAGCTGAATTCTCTTACCCAGGAAGATTTTGTCCGCATACTCACAGAGCCGCAAAATGCCTTAATAATTCAATACAAGGCATTATTGGCTACGGAAGGAATTACCTTAGACTTTATTGAATCAGCCATAGCCCAGATAGCAAAAATGGCCTATCAGGCTAATGAGACAATGGAAAACATCGGTGCGCGTCGTTTGCATACAGTGATGGAAGCCCTCTTAGATGATATTTCTTTTAATGCATCCGACATGAAAGACAAAAAGATAACCATTGATAAAGATTATGTAAGTGATAAGTTACGGGGAATACTGGAAGATGTAAATCTAAGTAAATATATCCTTTAGATATTTTGAATTATGGAGCAAGATATTCAGGGATTGAGAAATGTGAATTTTGCAATGATAATGTTAGACTCTTCAGACTCAAGTCGGTATTTAGAATGGCGGAATAAAATTTTTCTGAAACCTTTTTTCGCTCATAGAAAAACTATACGTGGTGAGGTTTAGATGAATACGGGTTTAGACAGGGCAAGAATTCTGATTGAGGCCTTGCCATATATACAAAAATTTAATAGCCAGACAATTGTCATTAAATATGGCGGTCATGCCATGGTGGATTCCAAGTTAAAAAAGGATTTTGCCTTAGATATCATCCTTATGAAATATGTCGGCCTTAATCCAGTAATAGTACATGGCGGCGGCCCACAAATAGGCAAAATCTTAACTGCAATGTCCATACAATCGAATTTCGTTAATGGCCACAGGGTTACTGATGAAAAAACCATGGATGTCGTGGAAATGGTTCTTGCTGGTAAGGTAAATAAAGAGATTGTTGCCACCATAAATCAACTTGGGGGACAAGCAGTGGGTCTGTCAGGTAAAGATGGTAGGCTAATAATCGCCAAAAAATTGCAACTTTTATCAAATTCTGAGAAATCTGAAAATAAATATGATAACCCCCCGGAGATAATAGATATTGGATTAGTAGGTGAAGTTGTCTCTGTTAATAACCGGATAGTAAAAAGCCTTATGGATAATCAGTTTATTCCTGTGATTGCCCCTGTAGGCGTGGGCAAAGAAAATGAAACATACAATATAAATGCCGATCTTGTGGCCGGTCATATTGCCTCATCGCTTAAGGCTCGAAAGCTCATCCTTTTAACGGATATTGCAGGGGTGCTTGACAGTGATGGCAATCTTGTGAGCAGTATCACAGCGGATGATGCAAATAAAATGATAACTCGTGGAAAGATCAAAGAAGGAATGATACCAAAAGTCCAATGCTGCCTTGATGCACTAAAAGGAGGAGTGGAAAAGGTTCATATTATTGACGGCAGAAAGGAGCATGCCGTGCTCTTAGAAATATTTACAGATGAAGGAGTAGGAACAGAGATAATTCTGAATTAATACGTGTCCATATAGTAGTATTTCAAATCGTATCAAAACGTTTAACTCACTTTTGGCATTTTCGTTCACGTTACGTATTGGGCCAAAAGTGATTTTCAATGCTTAGCTTATGCTGCTTAATTTCCAGAAATACTACAGCAATTTCAACATTCGCGAGAGAAATCGCACCCCCCAGTCCGGACTCGGTCTCAGGATGCGGAGGGCGAGTTTCAATAATAATTATGACTTCTAACACCATATCCAAGGCAGATATCTTCATGTTCAACACCTACAAGCGCTCTCCCATCACTCTGGTGAGTGGTGATGGATGCCGAGTATGGGATGAAAAAGGTAATGGTTACATCGATTTTGTCG
Organism: Desulfatiglandales bacterium; assembly: GCA_046498285.1. GTDB lineage: Bacteria > Desulfobacterota > DSM-4660 > Desulfatiglandales > B25-G16 > B33-G16. The sequence continues at coordinate 3,842 of JAWOBA010000252.1, forward strand.
GTGGAATAGCTGTCTGTGCCCTTGGACACAGCTCACCCATAGTGAGCAAAGCCCTGTATGAGCAGTCTAAAAAACTTGTCCATGTTTCTAATCTATTTTATACACAGCCCCAGGCAGAACTTGCCGAAATATTGGTAGAGAACTCCTTTGCAGACAGGGTATTTTTCTGTAATAGTGGAGCCGAAGCAAATGAGGCAGCCATAAAATTAGCCAGGCGTTATTCAAAAGAAACATTTGGTCCTGAGAGATATGCTATCATAACCATGGAAAATTCATTCCATGGCCGGACAATGGCTACACTTTCAGCTACAGGTCAAGAAAAAATCAGAACAGGCTTTGATCCCTTCCTCGAACATTTTAAATACGTGCCATTTAACGATCTGGATTACCTGAGGGATGCTGTCGATACATCTGTGTGTGCTGTAATGTTAGAACCAATACAGGGTGAAGGAGGCGTTGTCACCCCTGACCGTGATTACCTGAAGGGTGTCAAAGAAATCTGTAATAAGCATGACCTCCTCTTGATTTTAGACGAGGTGCAGTCCGGCATGGGGAGAACAGGAAAACTTTTTTCCTACCAACATTTTGGGATAATACCCGATATCATAACCCTCGCTAAGGCCCTAGGAAACGGGCTCCCTATAGGTGCTATGCTGGCTACAGAGAAATTAGCTCACGCCTTTGGCCCAGGAAGCCATGCAACAACATTCGGAGGAACACCACTGATTACTGCGGGCGCCCTCGCTGTTGTTAAAAGCCTTTTGAATGATGGCTGGATCGAAAATGCCAAAGTAGTAGGAGACTATTTTAAACATCGACTCACGTACCTTCAGGAAAAATATAGTATTATTAGAGAGGTCAGAGGATTAGGCCTCATACTTGGGTTACTGCTCGATAGAGAAGGAGCTGATATTGTAAATGCCTGCATGGAGAAGGGATTTTTAATAAATTGCGTTCAAGGAAAAATCCTCAGGTTTGTTCCTCCGTTAATCATAACAAAAAATGAGATTGATCTGTTAATCACCTGCCTAGATGAGATATTCAGCAAAATAGAGATATGAAAATATTTTTTAACCTCGAATAATTGGAGAAGTTACACTATATAATCATAAAGATGCACATAGATGCATCAGGAAGAATGTGGAGAGAATCGAAAATCACAATTTTCATGAGACAGGGAAAGTAAAATGAATCAAAAACTCTGGGGAGGTCGGTTCACATCTTATACACATGAGATGGTGAATACCTTTAATTCCTCTCTCCAATTTGATAAAAGGTTGTGGAGGGAAGATATCTTAGGCAGCATAGCACACTGCAGAATGCTTGGAAAACAGGATATAATTACTGAAAGTCAAGCTGAAAGGCTTCTGTCTGCCCTGCAAGAAATCTCCAGCGAGATAGAAAAAGGTACGTTCCTATTTGATGAGTCATCAGAAGATATTCATACCCTTATTGAAAAGGCCCTCATACTCAAAACCGGAATCCTGGGTGAAATGATCCACACCGGCAGAAGCAGAAATGACCAGATAGCTCTTGATACAAGGTTATTCATAAAAAATTCAATAGAAAACATTTTAAAACTGATAAGAGAATTTCAATTATCCTTAGTCCAGCTTGC
>JAWOBA010000192.1:0-19429 GCA_046498285.1 Desulfatiglandales bacterium
TTCGGAACCTTTTCCTTGCCTTTTGCTTTTGATCGGGGGTTGCTCGTTTTCCAGGATTTTTAGGGATTTCTATTGTGGTACCATCGATAGTGTTTTTACCACGATATCCTCGGTCACCAATGGCAACAGTTGGTCTCTGCCCCACGAGTTCTGTGGTTTGTGTGAGCATCTCAGGCAATGTATGTCCATCATAGATGTTTGGTGAGAAATGAACCGCCCCCACAATGATACCGCTCTTCTTGGTCACTGCAATCGATGCCTTAGAACCAAACTCATATTTTTTGTGATCTTTCCCTTTACCGATGCAATACACCTGAGGCTCGTGAATACTGTAGAGCTTGTTAGCGCTGTGTCTCTTCTGCGCTGCAATCTTCCGGAAAACTGCAATTTCCTGGGAGTATCTCCCCAGAGAGGAGGCCGGAAGTTTTCGCTCAAGGTCTCTGAATAATCGGCAAGCAATGGTTTTAGCTTTCTTTGAGCCGCCCCCGCTTTCTTGCGGTTTTTTGGATGATTTCGAAACCTTTGGGCAAGCATTAACTTTGTGGTTGTTCTTGATAACTCTGACGAAGTTCAATGGCCTCTTTTTCAGCAATCGATACACAATGCTCAATGATGCGTTTGTACAATTTGGTATCGGTTGGAAAGGTGATATTCTTCTCCTGTACTGTGGTATCCACCACAACTTCTTTCTCTTTGGCCTTTTTCCCGTGAAGATCAATAGACACCTGAAAGATCTTTTGTACCCCTTGTTCAGCGATTCGTTTTCGAAAGTACACCAGATCAGTGGAGTGACAGGGAAAGCTCCATTGGAATACTGTCTCACCACTAAAAAATTGAAAGTAGGGATTCTCAATCCAACGATCTACCATCGATTCATCTGAGAGATTGTAGAGCTGTTTCACAATGAGCAAGGACACTATTAACTGGATCGGTTTTGCAGGGCTGCCTGTAGTGGCATACAGCTCAGAGAAATGATGTTCGATTTCTTTCCACGGTATCCTTTTGGTAAGCTTGCATAACGGGTGTTTTGGATTTATCAGCTTCTCTAATGGTTGTTTTACCAGATGTCACTGAGTCGGGTGTGGAGAGTTGCCTTTCATATTTTTTGCCTCAAAATGATGATTTTTATTGCAAGGTTTTGAGGCTTACTATACCATTTTATGGCATAGTATTCCAGAAATAATTGTATTATTTTATAATTATATCAATAAATTATACTATTTTTCAGGGTTGACTAATTACATATTATTTGAGTTGACGCTTTGAATCTATGAGAACTGTGTGTTCAGAATTCAACTGCAACTATCCCATTATCTCACCTAAATGCTTCAGAGTAGTAGTAATATCCTCTGTACTAATTCCGTAGTGCGTTACCATCCGAAAACGAGATGGACCTGTAGGTAATAACTTGATTCCTTTCTGCTCAAGTTGTTTCATAAACATATCCGTTGTCATTTTATCATCGATGAAATCGAAATAAATGATATTGGTCTGCACTCTTTTGAGGTCAATAGACAATCCAGGGATTTGAGCAATACCTTCGGCAAGATAATGGGCATTCCTATGATCCTCTGCTAACCTATCAACCATCTGTTGCAGTGCAATAGTCCCTGGTGCGGCAATGATCCCTGTTTGGCGCATACCGCCTCCTAATAGCTTGCGTATACGCAGTGCTTTGGCAATGAACTCTTTAGAACCGCACACAATCGACCCAATTGGTGCCGAAAGCCCCTTTGACAAGCAGAACATCAGCGAATCGAAACTGCCAGTCAATTCCTTGACATCGACTCCTAAGGCTATAGCTGCATTAAATATACGAGCTGCATCAAGATGTAATAGAAGGTTGTTACTTCTGGCCAGTGCTGCCACTGATTCTATGTATTGAGCAGTCAAAGCAGCTCCATAACAACGGTTATGAGTATTCTCAAGACAGATCAGCCGTGTGCGCGGAAAGTGTATGTTATCCCTACGAATGGCATCATCAATGTCCTCCAAGAGTAATGTACCATCAGGCTGGTTGGGAATAGTATGCGATTGTATGCCGCCCAGGGCCGAAATTCCACCAGCTTCATTAAGAAATATATGTGCCTTGTCACCCAAGATTACTTCTTCTCCTCTGCCACAATGAGTGAGCAAGCATATCAAGTTGCCCATTGTACCACTTGGCACCAGAAGTGCCGCCTCCTTTCCCATCAGTTCTGCAGCCATCTTTTCAAGCTGATTGGTTGATAGGTCTTCGCCATATACATCATCTCCCAAAACTGCATTATACATAGCCTTCCGCATAGGTGCTGTGGGTAAGGTAACGGTGTCACTACGCAAATCAATGATTTTCATAATCTTCCTCCCATATCATCTATATATGCATGATTCGCAGCAGAACTATCATAATACTCTCATCATATCCGATGCGATCTCTCTCCCTCTCTTCAAAATAACTTTACCTTTTTCTGAATTGCCATGAATAGATCTATTGAGACCTTTGCATAACCCCTATTGATCTAAAGACGATGGGCTTTTTTTCAGCTCCGAGGCTCCCGGGTTGGTCTTTTCAGCACCCTTCTCTCCGAGCGGGAGGCTCTCCGAGCCGGAAGCCACCAGTCACTTCAAAAAAGTCCATCGTCTTTTTGGGGATGGTGAAAATCGCCCGGTTTTTCAAAGGTTTCCTATTATCATTGGATAAGTTTATGGTACAGCATCGCGGAGCCTTAGCCGAGGTTGTCGCATAGTTTGGAATCATTAACACGCAGCATGGTAGAAATTGTTTTACACGAGTGACCAATATAGCTTGTAAAAGGCTTTTTACAAGGGAATCAATAGCATGATAGAATTCTTTGTGTATCAATGGAAAGTCCTCAAGCTGAATGCAGAACATGATTCATACAGGTATAGCAAATATTTTTTCTGGCTGTTTAAACAACTTACGATAATAAAGAAGAATAACACGTTAAAGCGCCATCCTAAAACCGGGTTCTGGAACCATAAGGTTAAGCGATCCCGCTATCTGTTTAAAACCTTGTATCTCATCAATTACCTTGCTTCGTACCTCTCTTTGTATATGGACAAGAGCAAGATGAGATGACTTGCATGCTTTTGCCATCTCGATCGATTCCATAATGCTTCCATGTCCCCCGATTTTGGAATCTATATTAAAAGCCTCATGGATGATGAGATCGCTGCCTGCAGCAAGGGCCATACTTTCAGGTGTAGCCTTGCCATCGCCGCTGTAATAGATTGATTTTTTCTGTGTATCTATCCTTAATGCCAAATCCCTTTGTGAGTGACTGTTAAGGGCAGTACGAAGAGTAAGGCCAAAAATGTTTACATGTTTCTTTGGCTCTACCGCCAAAAACTGAATGGTATATCCTAATCTGTCATACATGCCGGGATAAGCAAGGTTAAGAGATGTGCGTGTAACAGTATCTATTCCCTTCGGTCCTAAGAGAGTTAACACCTTTTTACGTCCTTCTTCCCAAAAACGTACTAATAACGCAGGAATTCCTAAGCAATGGTCCCCATGAAAATGGGAAATCCATATACCATCCAGTATATCAGCATCTGGCTCTTCTCTCCAGAACTGAGGTGGAGCAGTAAAACCGCAATCAAGTAGTAATGTAACAGGTGAAATCCCTTCTTTATTGCGAATTAAAATAGAGGTATTGGGAAGCTTTTCATCAAAGGCCTCGCCCACACCCAAAAAAATTATCTCCATCATGTGCCCTCTCTATCTTTTAGCCGGTCTAATATTTCTGCCAAAGGTAACTTTTTCTCATTTTCACCTGGAGTTTTCGTTTAGAGCTCTATTCGGCCGTTTAAAGACTTAAATCCACAGTGAAAATGCCCTTTTTATAATTTTATATTAAATACCACAAAACATTCAGATTTTCGATTGAAAAATAAAAAGCAAACACATAGGATAAGGCAATAACTAACAAATAATGGTGACTTCTATGTCTGAGTTACGACAAAATCCTATTACAAAAGAATGGGTAATAATAGCTCCGGAGCGGCGTAAGCGACCTGACCAATTTAAGCATCACAAGATCCGGGAAAAAATAACTAAAAGGGATTTGGAAGAAAAAGCTCGATGCCCATTTTGCCCGGGAAATGAAGAGATCAGTGGAAAAGCTGTTCTGATATATCATGAAGCCTGCGAAGAAGAGAGGCAATCAAAATGGTCCCTGAGAGTAGTGCCAAACAAATTTCCCGCACTCGTTGAGGGTAATGAAACATATCGAAGCACAGAAGGATCTGACAATTTTTTCATAAAAATGCACGGGGTGGGGTATCATGAAGTTGTAATTGAACATCCCGAACACTTCCAAACGGTTGCTACCATGCCATTACCAGCTGTTGAGTATATCATCTCATCATACATAGAACGATACCAAGCACTTATACAAAAACCTGATGTAGAATTATTAACCATATTTCGAAATAATGGTCCAGGAGCCGGTACATCACTACGGCACCCACATTCACAGATAATTGCAAGTCCAATTGTACCAAGTCATATCAGGCATATGATAGAGGAATCGGTGAGATATTATGATACCATGGGTAGGTGTATATATTGTGATCTAATAAAGCAGGAAAAAATGATAGGGGAAAGGATAATATCAGAAACTGAGCATTTTATTGCCTTTGCTCCTTTTTTCTCACAAAGCCCTTTTGAAACATGGATTCTTCCAAAAGAACATAGAGCGTCATTTGGAAAAATATCTGATATTGAAAAAAAAGGTTTAGCCAGAATATTAATAGATATTCTACAAAGGTTATATAATGGGCTTGATAATCCAGATTATAATTACATGATTCATTCTGCGCCATATCAAGATGATCCCGCGGACTATTATCATTGGTATCTTCAAATACTTCCAAAACTCTATAAAATAGCTGGATTTGAATTGGGCTCCGGCATATATCTAAACAGCACGAGTCCTGAAGAAAATGCAAAATACTTAAAGGAACTAACAACGGATATTTCAATATAATGGAAGCAAGCTCTCAAAATTTGTGTTTCAATGATTCATCATTACTGAACGATTTAAGATAGTCAGTTTCCTTTTTTCGATATTTACATGTAATTAATGTATCATCAATTAATAGCCTCTAATAGTCAAATAAAGCTTGTTCTCAATAAAAAAGTTTCAATATAAGGCAAAATCAATCACTCAAATTTGACTTTAGGTGTGGCCTTTACTCCCTCAGGAACTTCAAAAAAAGTGGCCTTGCTAAAACCATACATACCAGCAAGAATATTTGCTGGGAAGCTTCTTATTTTCACATTATATGTCTTAACAGCCTCATTATAACGTCTCCTTTCAACAGCTATTCTATTCTCTGTTCCTGCCAGCTCATCTTGAAGCCTTAGAAAATTTTGATTTGATTTGAGATCAGGATATCTTTCCACTACAACTAGCAATCTGCTCAAAGCCCCTGAAAGCTCATTGTTTGCCTGAATCTTGTCTGGGATATCTTCTGCCTTACCTACCTGTGAACGTGCTTTAGTGACATCAATAAAAACCTCTCTTTCTTGCTTTGCATAGCCTTTTACCGTTTCCACAAGATTTGGGATAAGATCATATCGTCGCTGAAGCTGGTTCTCTACTTGTGCCCAGGATGCTTTGACTGTTTCATCTAATTCAACAAAAGTATTATATGTTCCCTTAAAAAAAGAAAACATAGAAAAAAGAATAATCACAACTATTACAAGAGCAATAATTAGATTTCGTATTCCTTTACTCATTGGTAACCTCCCTCTTAAATTTCCATTTTGTCCACAATCGCCCACAATTTTCTTACCTCCACCATATACGCCTTAAAAAGATCCATTATTTCAGAGGACGAAAAACCCGCCTTTTCTTCCTTTATATCCAGACATTTTATAAATATTTCATGGTTGATAGGAACTTCTTTTGCAATAGAATGTATTACCTCTCGCTTGGTTGAAGGTATTTCAATGCCTTTCAGGTATAATATTCCGTTAAAGATGGACACAAAGGCAATTATTGATGCCTTTATTAACTCCTTTATTCTCTTTTGTTTTCCCCCGGTCTCCAAAAAACCTTCCCTTAAAAGTAAAAGTTTACCTTTGATTTCTCTTTCACATTGTAGTCTAAGATAATGAGTTTCCAATACTATATCTTTAAATATATCTTTGCCATAAACAAGAACATAGCTTTTCTTTATGTTGAGAAATTCAAGGGGATATGAATCCAAAGAGGACTCGATATATGATTGTGTCATGAACAAAGGGGTGGCCACATTTCTTTTCCTCCATCGGGATACTGTTTCAAGGGCACGATCCAAGAGATCGATGGCTTCTTCTGAAAGGATTATGCAAAAATTTAAATCTGACTTACCAGGATTGAATTCACTTCCTGTGGCACTACCATAAAGCATGATAGAGAGAAGGCCATCTTTAAAGATTGCCTTAAAATCCTTAGTTATTTCATCAAATATATCCTCCGGCTTTTTTATCTTGGTCATTGTTTACCTCTCGTTAAAATCCACGTCCTGCACCTCCTCCACCGCTCATACCGCCACCAAAGCCTCCAAAGCCGCCGCCAAAGCCTCCAAAGCTACCGCCCCCGCCTCTACCACCAGCTAAGAGCATGAGCAGAATAAAGGGAAGTATTGCCCTTCCTTGCCTCGTGCCAATAAGCATTACAAAAACGATGAAAACGAGGATAAGAAAAAATAGATTGGTATGCGGTTTCTCCTCTACTGTTCTCGTTTTATAGCTGGTGTTCCCACCGGTTAGGGAAATTTCTGCATCTTTTGCAATCACTGATGAGACAGCAGCTACAGCATTTGACAGGCCTTTGTTGTAATCACCTTTCTTAAGATATGGCACCACATAAGTATCGAGTATCTCACCAACGAGTCCATCAGGTAAAATTCCTTCAACGCCATAGCCGGTTTCAATCCTTACCCTCCTTTCCTCAAGAGAAAGCAAAATAAGAACACCTTTGTCCTCCCCCTTTTCCCCAATCCCCCATGCCTCATAAAGCCTGTTTGCATAATCAGCTGGGTCATTATCTTCAATCGTTTTTAGGGTGACAAGAATTACAGAAGTACCGGTCTTTTGCAATACTTCACGAGCAAGAAGATCCAAAGATTGTTTATATTGCGGTGTTAAAACCCCGGCATAGTCATTGACAGGCCCCTTTGGTTCTGGAAATGTTTCAGATCCCTTTGAAGACAGGAGGGAGATATGGAGCACAAGTATGGCAATGAAAAAGAAAAGAGGCACTTTGCATTTAAAGTTTAGTTTCCTTTCAAGCATAGTACATTCTCATGGCATAGAACGTGAAAAAGTAGAAAAGATTAATGTTGTGTCCAACGGCAAGCCCATGTCACCATTTAATTTCGCCAATTCATTTTCCGAATAGCCGGGTGTGACACGGCATACTGAACGTCATCCCGACCTCTTATGGTCGTGGTGGGCGTAAAGGTGAACATTATGCCTTGAAATACAGTATTACAAGATAAAAAAAGATTTAGAGTAATCGCTTTATTATAAGCCGATGTAGGTTGCACTTGCAAAATCCGATTCCCAGGCCGTAACCTTACTGACCTTGATACGTGTATCATTAAGCTCGTTGCCCAACTCTCGAAAAATATAGGCAGCAATATTTTCTGACGAGGGATTCTGATCTTTAAATGGAGGAAGCTCGTTTAAAAATGAATGATCAAGACCTTCCAAGATTTTAGAGGTAGCATTTTTTACATCTTTAAAATCTATCAACAGTCCAATATCGTTTAGCTTTTCTCCTTCAATATAAACCTCTATTTTCCAATTATGCCCATGGAGCTTCTCGCATTTACCTCTAAAGTGTCTAAGCTGATGGGCAGCTGCAAAATATGTAATTACCCGTAACTCATACATATAATTAGCCAATTTTCTTTAAGGAAACTAGTTACTATTTAGCCTTACCCTTGTAGCGTTTTCCGCAAACATTGCATTTTCCATTTACTATTATTCCAATGCAATTGCCATCTGGACATGGAATTCTATCCTCAAAATCAATATTATCTGCCTCTTCAGGAGTTGTTGCTGCTTCATCTTCTATGGTAGCATTAAGCACATACGCTCCGCAATAAAGGCAGTACCTACTCTCTTCAGGGATCGATTCCTGACATTCAGGGCACGTAATACTCGGCAAATCCTTATTACAATATGGGCATTTCATTGATACTCCTTCGTGAGATTTATTGTTTTTACACTTTCTTAATGTATCTCACAGCTATTGTCAATCATTGATGAACTATATCAAAGCATTGAGCAGTATTATTTGATTGACAAAAAATAATTTTTATCAATAATGAAAAATTATGGCGGTGTAGCTCAGGTGGTTAGAGCATACGGCTCATATCCGTAGTGTCCGGGGTTCGAGTCCCTGCACCGCCACCATATTGATTCAATATACAGTATTGACATATTCATTTTTTGAATTATATTTTATAGATAGATATTATGACCTTGCAATATTTTAATAAAGATCAGTTGAGTATTGTTGGGGATGCCTTAGATATTGCTGAAGATATGACAAGTAACTATTTTAAGTTATCGTTATTACAGTGGAAAAGGAATCGCTTTGATATAAGAACTCTTTCTTCTTTATTCGGCGAAGAAATGAAAGATAATGTCTTTGCCCTATTGAAAAAATACAGTTCCGATGCCAAAGCAGAAATAGGGCCGCTCCATAAACGGGGTGAATTTTACCTTATTTACTTGCAGGACCATCACATTTTACAAGCACTTCAAAGAGATAGCAATATTAAACTGCTCCCCCTTTTGTCATATATACTCACCCACGAGTTGGTGCATATAGTAAGGTTCTGTAAATTTCAAGTAAGGTTTGATACTCAGGAGAAAAATAATAGGATAGAAGAAGAGAAAATTGTAAACCAAACAACGTATAATATTCTGAAACAATTATCGTTACCACACCTCTCATATATTCTGGGTTTTTATAAACCGGATAGAATGAATATTGATATCTGTATGGTGTAATATGTATGGCGCAGGGAGAATCAATCATGCCTGTCTATGAATATAAATGCAACAAATGTGGTCACATAACCGAGATGTGGCAAAAATTTTCTGATCCACCTTTAGCGAAATGTGAAATATGTGGTGGGTCGGTGAAAAAGATTATTTCACAAAACACCTTTCACCTCAAAGGGTCGGGTTGGTATGTAACTGATTATGCATCAGGAGCATCGAAAAATAAACCGGCTCATAAAGCAGAGAAAGAGAAAAAACCCAAAGATAAAACCAAGGATGTGTCTAAAGAGGCATCTAAAAAAGCCCCATCTGAAAAGACATGATTCGGAGACTGGAGTCCAACGGGCAAGCCCATGGTATTGTTTAGTTTTGCCGATTCGCTCCTCAAACAGCGGGGCTTAGTAGAACAATATCCAGAACGTCGTCCCAAGCAGATAAAGGTCGGTATCGGGGTCAATCAATAACCAAATCCAGCTTTTTTATAGAGGCATTTAGCACCAGTTAAAAAATGAAATATAGGTATAGTGGAAGCACACAGGACAAATTAATCAATCAATTAGAGCGTAAGAAAAAAAGGGAATCCTTTAGGAGAGACCGTTTTTTTAAATTTAAACTATCAGAGATTCATAAAAAGGTTTTTCAGGCCCTACTTCTTAACAAAATAATTGAGACAGAAAATTCTCAAGCAGTTTCTGATCTCATTATGCAGGGCCTTACCAAGGCATACAGAAGCAATGAATTTGATTTTAAATTTTTCATTGCACCTATACGAACCCTTGTTGCACGCCCAAATCCATATGCACTCTATCTAACACAATACATCCTAGAAGTAATAATCAATGACCCTCATGTAATAGATGTGTATGGGACTGACCTTGAAATTTATACGGTAATAGATGAGATTATCAATCAGATTAATGATAAGTTCGAAAGGACTGAAGAGGAAATAGTTAAACAGCTCTCCCGAAATAAATCACTTATTACTGGATCACGGGATTACGAAATTGCTCTTGAACAGCTATTCTACAAGAAAATCGGCTCAACCGATGCACTTCCAAAGTAAGCAAGCTACCATATAAAATCCTCTTTCATTTATTCGTTAGAGGATGATTCATTCTCAGGCGGTTTTTCCCTCTTTTTACCGGGATGCTTTATCTCATAAATCGTTTCTTCTAATGTTTGTGGGTCCTCTACTCTAAAAACATTTATATCGGGATACTCATTATTTATTATCTTTTGTGTTATCTTACCTGGCCCAAAGATAATGATTCGCTTTATCTTGTATTCATTAACGATTTTCTTAATTGTCTGGGACCACAAAACAGGATGATCCAACTGGTTTATAAGCTCTTCTTTGATTTCATCTGGCTGAGTTATGACCTTTGGATCAATCTGATTATCTGTCAGAGTGTTTGCAATGATGGGTATTTCAATTCTTTTAAACGAAAATTGTTTTTCTTCGATATAATGTTTTAGATTCTCACTGGCTGTGGTCATAAAAGGTGTATGCCATGGACCTAATACTGGCAGATCAATAGCCTTAAATTCTGATTCTTTTAACAGCTCCTTTGCTGCACTAATGTTTTTGCTTATACCTCCAAAGACATTCTGTTTGCTGGAGTTATAAAGGGCAATGTGCAGGATTTCTCTTCCTGCATAGCTTGTAAGATTTCGAACATCTTCCTGAGTAATTTCCCTATCCTTATTTATAATAGCCACCAGACCCCCATCAATATCTTTGGCACAAGACACCATAATATTTTGACGTTGATCAACCAGTTGCAGACCGGTATCATAGTTTATAGCCTGTGCAGCTGTAAAAGCAGTGTACTCACCAAAACTATGTCCAGCCATCACAGCTGGCGCCAGACTTAGTTTATCTTCCTTTAATCGCTCTCGAAAAACTGAAAAAGCCGCCCAAGAAGTAATGTATGTAGCGATCTGAACATGTTTATCCAAATGGATTTTAAGTCCTCTTTTGATGCCAAGCTCATCAACATGACTGACTCTATCACGAAATCTATCAGGCATTTTCCCAAAGATTATTTTTTCAAACTCCATGTTAAGTAACCTGTTTGCCCGGTAAAAGACAAAGGCAGCAATCTCAAAATTATCATATAGCTCATGCCCCATCCCTAGATACTGTGATCCCTGACCTGGAAAAATATACGCTGTTTCAGGTTGCATAATAGATTCTCCTAGACTATTTGTTGACCTTGTTCAAGATTCAGTAAATATTTTTTCATCTCAATACCTGCATTAAAACCACCTAAGCCGTTAACAGCAACTACTCTATGGCACGGGATAACGATACAAAGTGGATTTTTCTTTAATGCCTGCCCAACAGCCCGTGCCCCTCCCGGCGTGCCTGCCATTACTGCAATATCTTTATATGTTTTTGTTTCACCATAGGGTATTGTAGATATACTCCTATAAACATTGTACATAAAGGGAGTCACATGTATGTCCCATGATACATCCATTGCTGGATTATTTCCGTTAAGATAGGCCTCTATAATTCCTATGAGCCTCCCATTATGTGTACGATCTTCGACTAATTCAGCGTCGGGTGCAAAGGAGATGAGTTCATTCATAACATCATTCTCATTTTTAAAACTTAATGTTATCATGACCGCACCTCTATGGGAAGAGGCAATGTGTACCGAAAGTTCTCTCTGCTGAACTATCCAGTAATAAATAGTGTTCGCGCTCGGTTTCAAGGCTCTCATATATGAAAAGCTCCGGTTCTCTTTTTTATCTATAGTGAAAGGTTGGTTTAACTCGCCCCCAAATCATATGTCTCACATGTTGGCACTATTTAATAGTTACCACTACTTGTCATCCTTCACCCCTAAGAGCAGAAATAGAGACGCTTATGAATTATATTTTCCCAGGCCCCTGTCCAGATTGGAAGGTTACCTGGTTTCAAATGCTTAAAACAACATATAAAAAAATATTGGGGCACACAGTGTATTATAGGCACATTTCCTAGCATTAATCCAATTCGGATTTCAGATACGCTTTCAAGTTGATTCCTGAATTATGTAATTCAAGCTTCCTTCTAATATTTCTCCGGTGGGTTTTCACCGTGGCCAGGGTGATATAAAGATGCCTTGCTATTTCTTGATTCGACATCCCATTTCGAATTAACGAGGCAACATGCAACTCACTATTGGAAAGAGCGAGGGCAATTTTTATATCATTGGCCACATCCGATGACAAATCGCTGATACAACGAGTTAATAGATCCAAATCTATCCTATATCGTTCAACATGTTTGTCAAGCTGAAGCTTTTCTATAATTGGAATGATACAGCTTCTTATTCTTTGGATCACCCACTTCTCAGATTCTTTTTTCGTGATATCCAAATTTTTTGCAAGGACAGAGAGAGCTTTGTTTGTTTCAATTAATTGTTTGTTTACCTTTGCCAACTCTGCCTCTCGTTTTTTAAGGGCCTGTTCGGCTCGCTTGCGCTCAGTTACATCCCGAAAAAGACCCCTGAATCCTATTGCATTACCCTGCAAATCTTTCATAAGAGATACAGATCCCTCAATATTTCTCCGGCTCCCATTTTTTCTTATAATCGCATGATCAAGGATTTTTTTGGTTTTACCTTTTTTGTACACCCTGCGAAAGTCTTTATATATTTTGTCGGCATTTTTTTTGTCTGTATATTGCCGATTATTCATTCCTTGTAATTCAGCTCTCTTGTAACCTAGGATTTTACATAATGAATCATTAAAGAAAGTCAAGTTTCCTGCCAGATCAACTTCATAGTAAGCTTCATTAATGTTTTCAAGGATGCTTCGATATTTCTCTTCACTCTTTCTCAATGCCTGTTCTGCCAGTACCTGATCGGTGATGTTTCGCGTAATCTGAATAAAGCCTTCAATATCACCAAATTTATTTTTAATAGGTATTGAATAGTTATCCCAATGGGTTTCTCCCTTAAAACAGTTTGACGCATGTTGATGCAAAACAGCATGTTCAAGGTTACCGGATGTAAGCGCTGTTTTTGTTGGGCATTCACTACAAGGTGTATCCCTGTCAACCAATACCTGATAGCAAAATTTCCCTATGATATCTTCAGGAGATATCTGAAGCTCTCTGGTTGTCGTTTTGTTTGCCCAGATAATTCTCATATTTTTATCAACAAGCCTGATCCTGTCAATCGATGCATCAAGAATTGCTTGCTTCTGGGCCTCGCTCTTGCGCAGTGCCTCCAATGTTGGATTTTCTCGGATGATCTCCATATGGTTGATTATGTGCACAATAATGCTTCCTTTATCACACTGCACCTGGGATGAGGACATCGAAACAGGAAATTTTGTCCCATCCTTTTTCCTCCCAATCAGATCTCCTGTCCATCTACGTTCCATGGTCATTCCAAGCGCTTCTTCTAATAGATCTATCTGACCTTTATCATAGATAAAGGCAATCTCTTGGCCCATTAATTCTTCTTGTGAATAGCCAAACATTTTAGCAAATACTTGATTCACATAGATAATCCTCTTCTCAGCGTTTCCTATAACGACAGCTAAGCCATCAATTGAGCTTTCAAATAAATGCGTAAGGAAAGGAAGCGGGTCCCTTGCCTTTTTGTGGTCCAATGATTCCTTTTCTAACTCCTTAACCCTTTGTTCCAACTGTTGATAGGACAATTTGCCAGTCATACGAAACCACCCTTCATCTATAGATAATTGATTATTGAAAACTGCAATAGTGGAAAATCTGAACTTTTTGTTACTTCATGCAAAAGTTTATCCTTTATCTCTTTATTATATCACTGCTGTCCACAATAATTCACATTCATCGTTTGTGGACAGATACGTATTTGATTTTACACGATGTTATTTGCGTGCGGAAATTCAGGTTGTCTGTGCCTGCACATGCTGTGCAAAACCGGTAACATTCAACTATGGGCATTTTCAATACACGTTAATCCCTGAAAAACACTAAATAAGACCTTTAAAGAGCTTTTAGAGATTCAAATATAGTATTTACGCGCTTACAGGGTTCAAATGCTGTCCAAATAAAAAATCGATTGTGGACAAAGGGAGACCTTTGCATAACCCCTTTTGATCTAAAGACGATGGGCTTTTTTTCAGTTCCGAGGCTCCCGGGTTGGTCTTTTCAGCACCCTTCCACCAGTCGCTTCAAAAAAGTCCATTGTCTTTTTGGGGATGGTGAAAATCGCCGGGTTTTTCAAAGGTCTCACTATTAAGATTATAAGGTGCTATATGCTCTTATCGACTTATTAAAATTATATGCCAGCCCCCTTGCGCGACTTGTCTGGAGCATTATATTGTATCTGCAATAATTCCGAAGTTAAATCGATAAAATTAAGTGCTTGCTAGCCAATTTTGAGCCAGGGTGGGCTAAAATTTTATTTACGCCCTTCTATCTTTGTTATTTAACGTTAGGCATTTTAGGTAATTCAACCTTTAGGCACTTCTCTATCTCTCTGCCAGTATCGACTCTCCCATTCCTGTAGGGATTGGATTTCTTCATGCTGATAACCACTTTGCCGAGAGAGAAGTACATCCCAATCTACTTGATGACCGTCAAATTCAGGACCATCTACGCAAGCAAATTTAGTCTCTCCACCAACTGATACCCTGCAGCAACCACACATGCCCGTACCATCTACCATTATCGAGTTAAGATGAACAATTGTTTTGATGTCAAAAGGTTTTGATGTCTCAGAGGCAAGCTTCATCATATAGGTGCAACCAATGGCAAAAATGAGATCAACCGTTTCTTCCCCCTCGAATAATTGTTTAAGCTGATCAGGGATCCATCCTTGAGGGGTATAAGATCCATCACCAGTGGTTACTATCAACTGATCACTCACTTTTTTCAATTCATTTTCCCAAAACAAGAGATACTTGCTTCGTGCCTCGATAATTGAGATGACCTTGTTCCCTGCTTCTTTCATAGCCCGAGCGATTGGCATCATAGCCGCTATACCGTAACATCCACCCACACAAGCCACGGTTCCAACTTTTTCGATATGTGCTGGGTTGCCCAGAGGTCCCACAAGACTATCGATGGAATCTCCGGCATACAACGTGGCAAAGCGCTGGGTTGTGGTCCCCACTTCCATGAATACAACCGTAATAGAACCCTCTGTCTGATCCCAATCAGCGATCGTGAGAGGAATGCGCTCACCCTTGTCATCAATAGTAATAATAACAAATTGACCTGGCTGTGCCTTATTAGCGATAGCCGGTGCCAAGAATTTGACCAAATGTATATTTGGTACTAACTCTTGCTTTTTTAATATCTTATACAATTTACACCTCCATACAAGACTATTGAACTTTCTCTATCTTCACTGCACACACCTTAAATTCAGGTATTTTTGCCACAGGGTCGAGAGCAGGATTGGTTAATTGATTGGTAGGGCTTTCAGCAAAGTGGAAGTTCATTGTTACCACATTTACCGGTGATACTTCTGTTACTTTTGCCCTTGCCATTATGTTTCCTCTCCTGGAGATAATTTTAACCATCTCGGCATCACTAATTCCCAACGCAGAGGCATCCTTGGGATTTATTTCCACCATGCCCTCACTCACCAACGTGTTGAGACCCCGAACCTTCCGTGTCATGGTGCCTGTATGAAAATGGTATCTGCTCCTTTCTGTAGTAAGGAGCAGGGGATAGTCACTATCAGGAAGTTCTGCTGGTGGTCTGTATTCTAAGGGGATAAATTTACCCTTTCCTCTGGAAAAGGTTTCAGCGTGCAGTATGGGTGTTCCCGGATGGTCTTTATCTGGACATGGCCACTGGATACCACCACGCTCCAATCTCTCAAAGCTGATACCCTTGTAGCTTGGGGTGAGCGTGGACATTTCATCCATGATCTGAGATGGGTCTTGAAAATCAAAACCCTTTCCTCCCATCTTTTGAGCAATCTGGCATGTAATCTGCCAATCTGGTTTAGATTTGCCGATCGGCTCAACAGCCTTTCTCACTCTCTGCACCCGCCGGTCTGTGTTGGTAAATGTTCCATCACTTTCAGCAAATGATGCACTCGGTAAAACCACATCTGCAAGCTTAGCAGTCTCAGACATGAAAATATCCTGAACGACAAAGAAATCAAGTTTTTCTAAAGATTCCTTGACATGCAGTGTATCAGGATCACTCAACAACGGGTTTTCACCGATAAGGTACATGGCCTTGATTTCCTTTTTGTGAGCTGCCTCGATCATTACAGTCAAGGGAAGTCCGACCTCTCGCGGCAAATATGTTCCCCAGGCGTCCTCAAATTTTTTCCTTATATCTTCATTTACGACTGACTGATAGCCGGTAAATACATCGGGAAGAGCACCCAGATCACATGCCCCTTGAACATTGTTTTGTCCCCGTAAGGGATTTACACCTGTCGATAATTTCCCTATATTTCCAGTTAGCATGGCCAGATTTGCCGTAGCTATTACATTATCTGTACCATGTGTATGCTGGGTGATTCCCATTGCATAAAGAATCGTTGAAGGTTTATTAGTCGCGTATATCCTTGCTGCCTCAACTACCTTGTCCTTGGGGACCCCGGTAATTGCTTCTACCTTATCGAGATCAAATTGTTTTAAGGAATCCCTAAAGGCGTCAAAGTTCTCACACCTGGATTCAATAAAATTCTTGTCATAGAGATTTTCATCCATAATAACTCTCATCATTCCCATGAGAAGAGCAACATCGCTGCCGGGGTTCTGCTGCAGCCATAGATAGGCATAGTGCACCAGCTCTATCTTTCTTGGATTTGCTACAATGAGCTTTGTTCCATTATTCGATGCATTTTTAACATCCATACCGATTACAGGGTGCGCGTCTGTGGTATTGGTGCCTATTGCCAGAATACATTTGGCGTGCTTGATTTCATCTATGCTATTTGTCATTGCCCCGGCACCAAAGGTTTGGGCCAAACCGGCTACAGTGGATGCGTGACATAGCCGCGCACAATGATCTACATTATTCGTGCCTAGCACAACGCGTGCGAACTTCTGAGCCACATAGTTCTCTTCATTGGTACACTTTGCCGAAGAAATGACAGCTACCTCATTCGGATTGTAATTACCCATTCTCTCAGCAATCATATCAAGTGCCTCGTCCCAGCTTGCTTCCGCAAAGGTATCATTTTTTCGAATAAGAGGATGCCTAAGTCGATCTGGATGATGCACATACTCAACAATCCCAAATTTACCTTTTACGCATGCCTGCCCTTGATTTACGGTGCCATCTCCTTTTGGACTCACACCAATAATTCGATCCTTTTTAACGAGAAGCTCTAATTGACATCCGACCCCGCAGTACGGACAGGTAGTTAAAACTCGTCTCTCTTCCTTACCTTCCCATTTATTAATCCATTCAGTGAGTGCCCCTGTTGGGCAGACATCAACACATGCACCACAAAACTGGCACCCAGACTCTTCCAGAGTTGGTGACGTGCTTCCAACCACCACGTTGCCATTTTGAAAAACGAGGCCAATAGCACTATTACCCCTTACATCCTGGCACGCCCTTACGCACCTGGTGCATGCGATACAAAGATTATAGTTTCTTTCAAAAAATGGGTCGTTTTTGACTACAGGCAGCCCCTTATATTCATACGCAGGGGTTGACTCGTCCACACCTATATATCCGGCAACTTCCTGTAACTCACACCGATTGTTGTTGGGGCAAAATTCACAACCCGTTATGACGGCAGCCTTTCGTATACTACCTCGAAAGGGATCACAGTCTTCTTTGCGATCACAGGTAAGGCATACATTAGGGTGTTCACGAAGGATACTTTTTAGGTTCTCCTTCCGTTTCTTTTGAATCTCTTCTGTGTTGGTCTGAACAACCATACCATCAGATACTTCAGTTGTGCAGGAAGTAGCAAGATCATCCATTCCTTCTATCTTGACTAAACAGAGCTGACAGCCCTCAAACTCAGTCAGAGAATCGTCATTTTTCAGCTCCTCTTCACCCCTGTAGACAACAGAATATGGTTGTACTTGCCTTGATGACGGCAAATTAGGGTGAGAACACAATGCTGGGATATAAAGGCCAGCGGTCCGTGCTGCATCTAAAACCGTGGTTCCTTTCTCAGCTTTAATTGTGATACCATCAATAGTTATGTTTATCTTTTCCATTACCCTCACCTAAAATTATGTTCGAGAATTCTTTGCTACTACGCGTATCATTTAGTTGAGGTGTCTATAATATCCAGTTTATGAATTGTCAAGGAAAAATGTTTTCAAAAAAATCCTCCGTATTATTATGGCCTTTCCTCATGCCACCAGCCGATGATCGACCCGTATCTTTTAAACTGCATCTCTTCTCTTTGCTCTACCTCTCTGATCCAGTACCCTAACCCTGAGGCATGATGGATAATAAGAGGTATGCTATGTTCAGGAAGGATATCAAAGGGGAGATTATGCATGCTAATAACTCTTTGTGTATGGACAGAACTTGCTTCTGTATCCCACGGGGTAGGGTGGATAAAGCCATGGATGGCACCTTCAGATCTGGCATACCCCCAAACTAACGGAAATTCCTCTTTCAGTTGCCGCATTAGGCGGATTGCCTGAAGGTTCGTCTCAACATTCAGCCCTTTATTGAGGTTTCGCAGTATCCTATCGTCAAAAGACTCAAATCCCACTGAAGACAGGAGTATTCGCATTCCTAACGATTGTGCACGCTCCAGCGCTCTTCGTAAGTTGCTTTCACCCCGCAAAAACCAATCTGCCCTTAGGATAAGGTTAATCTGTGAAAGCATTATATTGCTATCCTTGGTGTGTCGCAACAAGCGTAAGAGTCCGGGAATGGGGTTCTCATTGATGAGTTCAAAAGGGATTTTTCTACCATCAGCTGTCTCTGGGAGACAGCTGATTTGCTCCATTACTGCGGCACTATCTAATTGTCCGTAAAAACCTTTATCAGCTGCTACATCGCAGAAGCTACATCCCTTTAAAGACAGTGTGACTTTTTGTGTATCGAGACCTTCTATGGACAGAGGATAATCTATCTTGACCCATTTATTCCGTGCCGCATACGGGCATCCTAATTGCTGCAATACTTGCCCGATAGTTATCGTATGAGTAACAAGCCCTGTATTTCCTATCCTGTAGATATTTTTCCAATCTACTTTTCGTAAGTACTTTTCCTCCCACTTTTTTTTGGGGTTTTGGATAATGTTGTTATTTTTACTCACATAGAGCAATCCGGGAGTATCTTTCCATACACCGTCATCCAAATGCTGCAAAAGATAGTTGGCTTGTTCAGCCGGTCCGTGTATAGAGAAATTGAAGTTCTTTGCAAGCCCCTTAAATCGGAAGGGATGCTCACGCCACTTGTGCTCTCCTAGGTAATCAACATCGGCCTGTGGCCCTGCCAGGATAGTGAGAGCGCCTTCTGCCTTACATTCC
>JAWOBA010000207.1:0-2556 GCA_046498285.1 Desulfatiglandales bacterium
CAGGCACATCAATTGCTTGATATCTGCCTGACGGCAGCATCCTTTATTGGAGCCTATTTCATTAAGAAATACCTTCTTCCCGGACCGTTCCGCGGTCTGGCTGAAACACCCAACTACTACCTCCTTCTGCTCATGATCATTATCATCTGGTATATCACCTTCAATTTATTTGACCTTTACGCCTCTTACAGAATACAAACTGTCACGCGAATACTGTGGAACATGATTAAGGCGGCATCCACTGCTATGCTGGTCATGATACTCATTATGTATATTATCAGAATGCAATATGTAAGCCGTCTCATGTTGGGCATATTCTTCCTGCTTAACATTGGATTACTCGCGCTGAGCAAGACGCTCATCTATAAAATTCTGTCTTCGCGCAGGGAGATGGAATTTAACATTCGTAATGTCCTCATCATTGGGTCTAGAGAAAGGGCAAAGGATGTTATAACCGCGATAGAAAACTATCCGGGAAGGGTGAGGTATAGGGTTCTGGGATGTTTGGATACCACCACTGACCATTTAGGGGAGACGATTAACAAAGGAGTTCAGGTTATTGACACCGTTGATGGGCTTGAAAAAATATTACGGGAAGAGATTGTCGATGAAGTCATTTTTGCCATGCCTTTAAGCAAAATAAAAAACGTTGTTAAATATATAGCTACAGCAGAGAGTATGGGTGTTCCCATCCGTATCATTCCGGACTGGTATCTCTACAAGATCATGTATCGCCCAGAAATTGCCTCTGTTAGATTTGAGCCATTTTTAGCGCTTCCTACTATGCTGCTGACAAGCACCTCATCCAACCATGGGGAATTGCTTATAAAAAACATTATTGACTACATAGCGGGCAGTATAGCTATGATTGTGCTTTCACCTCTTTTTCTGATTATCTCCTGCGCAATCAAATTTTCCTCAAGGGGTCCGGTTTTTTTCAAGCAGAAACGGAGCGGCCTCAATGGACGCACATTCCTGCTCTATAAATTCAGGACAATGGTGGCCGATGCCGAGGCACAGCGAGAGGAACTGGCGCACTTAAATGAGGCTGATGGTCCGGTTTTTAAGATAAAAAAAGATCCTCGTATTATTCCCTTTGTTGGGACTATATTACGAAAAATGAGTCTGGATGAGTTGCCGCAGATAATCAACATCTTTAAAGGTGAAATGAGCCTGGTTGGTCCCAGGCCGCCTATACCGGATGAGGTGAAAAACTATGAGACCTGGCAGAGAAGGCGCCTGTCCATGAAACCTGGTCTGACATGCTTATGGCAGATTGCCCCCAATAGAAATGATATTAGCTTCGACCAATGGATGAATATGGATCTTGAATACATCAATAACTGGTCTCTATTGCTGGATATGAAGATAATGTTTAAAACAATTAAGGCAATGCTTGTGGGTGCAGGAAGGTAGGTGAAGAGACAATCAATCCTCATAATATCGAATGATAGAGAGGAAGGAATCGGCCTTTAAACTTGCTCCCCCGATTAATGCGCCATCAATATCTGGTTGCGAGATAAGTTGCTTAATGTTGTCAGGTTTTACACTTCCACCATAAAGAATTCTAATCGTTTCTCCTGTAGGGTGGTCAAAATTTTCTATAAGCCACCCTCGTATAAAATGATGTACTTCCTGTGCCATCTCCGGGGTGGCGGTTTTTCCTGTTCCTATGGCCCAAACAGGCTCATAGGCGATAATTATGCCTTGTGGTATATTCCTTTTTTCACGCCTGCCTTTGAATGATTGCTCTAATTGAGACGTAAGTATATCAAATGTCTTGTTAGCCTCTCTTTCCTGTAATGTTTCGCCAATGCACACAATTGGTATCAATCCTGCCTCAATTGCGGCATCTACCTTTGAGTTGACAATATCGCTGGTTTCAAAAAAGAGTGACCGCCTCTCTGAGTGCCCAAGGATTACATAGCCACAGCCTGCCTCCTTGAGCATCAAGGGAGAAATCTCGCCGGTAAATGCCCCCTTTGGCTCCCAGTGCATATTTTGCCCTGCAATAAGAATATCCGTATCTGCCAGAATTGTTTGCGCTACGTGCAGGGTAGTGAAAGGGGGTGCAACAAGTACATCAACCCTATTAAAATCTATGGTAACGGTCTTAATTCTATTAAGGAGATTGTTTGCCTCTTCAAGTGAAAGGTTCATCTTCCAGTTGGCTGCCATGAAAGGCTTTCTGTTGTTCATTAGATTAAGCTCCCAGTTTTTGATCTCCATTTTGGAGAATGGTTACATGTTTTACTTTTGCAAGAAAACCTTAATTTGTAAGTAGACTTTTGAAAAACCTGGCGATTTTCAGAATTCCACTTTGTTTAAAATGAACCACGAAGGACACCCCGGTTGAATACGCCCCAGTACCATCTTCCGGAGCTACGGGGTAAACTTCGCTGTCCTTTGGAATTCAACGGGGCGAGGCGAAGTAAATATTGTATGTCCGGCGGGTTAAACGCCGGACATACATAGTTTCCCCTAAGGGGCAGTCCTTGCTTTGTGTACCTTACGGCTTTGTGGTTCAAAAAAGGGAATACGTCAACGAAGTCAACA
>JAWOBA010000243.1:0-4550 GCA_046498285.1 Desulfatiglandales bacterium
GCCTTAGCCATGGAGAGAATTCTCACTTCGCAGGAGAACGATAATCATTTTGATGTTGTTTCCAATCCGGAATTTCTTGCAGAGGGCACGGCCATCAAAGATTTAGAAGACCCGGATCGAGTTCTTATTGGTTCTGCTGAAACACCAAGTGGCCTAAAGGCACGAAATGAGCTCATTGAGATTTATGCCAATTGGGTACCCAAAGATCGGATAGTGACCTCCAATATATGGAGTAGCGAATTGTCCAAGCTCGTGGCAAATGCCTTTCTCTCGCAGAGAATATCATCAATAAATTCAATAACCGCCCTTTGTGAAAAGACCGATGCCAATATCGATGAGGTGTCTAAGGCAGTCGGAATGGATAGCCGAGTCGGCCACAAATTCTTACATGCCAGTGTTGGATTCGGTGGCTCGTGCTTTAAAAAGGATATTCTCAGTCTGGTTTATCTTTGCCGGCACTATGGACTTGATGAGGTTGCCGACTATTGGGAAGGTGTGGTCAGAATCAATGAATACCAGAAAAAACGCTTTGTACTCAACATACTAAGTGCAATGTTCAATACATTAGCAGGCAAAAAGATTTGCCTGTTCGGCTTTGCTTTTAAAGCAAATACAGGTGACACAAGGGAAAGCCCGGCTATATTCATTGCAAAAGAATTACTGGAGGAAAAGGCCGAGGTGGTAATTACTGATCCACAGGCACTGAATAATGCGATGATTGATCTAGATGGTATTGAGGGAAATATATCATATGTTGTAGATCCTTATGAGGCATCACATGGTTGTGATGCCATTGCAGTTATGACAGAATGGGAAGTATATAAGACTCTCGATTTTGAAAAGATATTCCGATCAATGAGCAAACCTGCCTTTATCTTTGATGGAAGAAATATTCTCGATCATAAGAGGTTGTTTGATAGTGGCTTCAATGTTTTTCCAATTGGAAAACCCCCATTAACACATTTTTGATCACAAAGGTTAGAGCTCTGCAAAACCTGATCATTTTTCTTACTTCAAATAGAGAAGGTAGACTTTTCTGAAGTGAGACCTTTGAAAAACCCGGCGATTTCCATCATCCTTAAAAAGACGATGGACTTTTTTGAAGTGACTGGTGGCTTCCGGCTCGTAGAGCCTCCCGCTCGGAGAGAAGGGTGCTGAAAAGACCAACCCGGGAGCCTCGGCCTCCGGCCCGGAGGGAACTGAAAAAAAGCCCATCATCTTTAGATCAATAGGGGTTATGCAAAACTCTCGAACTATTTATCGGTGATGGTCTGGCTGAATCTGTGGCGAAATAAAAGGCAGGTGTTAGGCAATGATTTATAATCAAAAACGTATTTTGATCACTGGCGGAGCCGGTTTTTTAGGCTCCCACCTCTGTGACAGGCTGATCAAAGAAGGGCATGATATTTTGTGTCTGGATAATTTTTTTACGGGGAGCAAGCATAATATCAGCCATTTATTTGGGGAGCCTAATTTTGAGTTAATACGTCATGATTTAGTGCACCCCATCTTCATCGAGGCTGATGAGATATACAATTTGGCCTGCCCGGCATCCCCCATCCACTACCAGTATAACCCTGTAAAAACCGTGAAGACCTGTGTGATGGGATCTATCAACATGCTCGGGCTTGCAAAAAGGGTTAAGGCCAAGATACTTCAGGCGTCTACCAGTGAAATATATGGTAATCCCGCCATGCATCCACAAAAGGAAGATTACTGGGGTAATGTCAACCCTATTGGACCACGGTCTTGCTATGATGAGGGAAAGCGTTGTGCTGAGACGCTTTTTTTCGATTACCATCGCCAAAATGGGGTGAATATCAGGGTGGTTCGGATTTTTAATACCTATGGACCACGGATGCACCCAAATGATGGTAGAGTGGTGAGCAACTTTATTATCCAGGCCCTTAAAAACCAGGACCTAACAGTATATGGCAGTGGTTCACAGACCCGCTCCTTTTGCTATGTGGATGATATGATCGAAGGTATGATTCGAATGATGAATGGGCCGGATGAATTTATTGGCCCGGTAAACTTAGGAAACCCTCATGAATTCAGCATATTGCAATTGGCAGAAAAAATTATTGAGTTAACCAATAGTTCGTCAAGGATCATCTTTCAATCACTTCCTCAGGATGACCCTTTAGAGCGTAAGCCGGATATAACTCTGGCTGGGCAGAAACTTGGCTGGAAAACACTAATTGGTTTTGAGGAAGGGCTCATAAAAACCATTAACTATTTCAAGACTATTGTCCATGATTTACAGCCCCGTGTGCACCATTAAATGTTAAATTTTCCTTTCTTATATACACTTTGTTTGCTTGTCCTCATGACTGTTTTCTTGGTCAAAGAAATCCTTGACCCTGATATTGTTATTTTTTCCTCTCTTTTGTTATTGATAGTAGGAAAGATTGTCACCATTCAAGAGGCATTTGTTGGCTTTTCTAATAGCGGTATGCTCACCGTTGGGTTTTTATTTATCGTGGCAAAGGCACTGCAGGAAACCGGTGTTCTTAATCAGTTAGGCAATATTTTTCTCGGGAATACAGGGGGAAAAAAGATGTCAGTCAGATTGCTTCGTTTTCTTTTCCCTGTGTCTGCTATTTCGGCATTTTTTAATAATACCCCGGTTGTGGCTATGCTTATTCCGGTAATTCATACATGGGCACGAAAGCATGAATATTCGGTTTCGAAATTTCTTATTCCTCTTTCCTATGCAGCCATTTTAGGCGGAACATGCACATTGATTGGCACAAGCACAAACCTTGTGGTCCACGGGTTAATGATTGAGACAGGTATCGGTGGGATGTCTTTCTTCGAGATATCTAAAATCGGTATTCCATTGATGTTTATTGGTGTTTTTGCTATTTCTTTTACTTCTCATCGGTTTTTGCCAGAAAGGAAGAAACCTATCATTGAACTCGGAGATCAAACAAGAGAGTATGTAATCGAGTTAAAGGTGCAACCTGACTATAGATATCTGGGATATAGTATTGAGGAAGCAGGCTTGAGGCATTTAAAGGGATTGTTCCTATTTCAAATTGAGAGGAATCAAAAGATATTAGCCCCTGTTGGGCATAACGAGGAGTTACACGTAGGCGATAGGCTATTTTTCACCGGCCTGCCTAAAACCATTATAGAGTTGCAAAAAACTCCTGGTTTGACCGTGATGAAAGATATGGAATTTGATCTTAAAAACTATAATTCAGATGAGTTGAAAACGTTTGAGGCGGTCATTTCCCCTACCTCTCCTTTGATTGGGTACAATGTAAGGGAGAGCAATTTCAGAGGTCGCTATAATGCAGCAATACTTGCAATTCATAGAAGTGGTGAAAGGATTAAAAAAAAGGTTGGAGATATTGTTTTTCGTGCAGGAGATACATTGCTTATTTTGGCAGGACGCAATTTTTTAAAAGATTGGTATAATTCAAACGACTTTTATCTCATTTCAGAGTCTGCAGACATACCCTCCAAGCCAAAATGGTATTCGCTTTTTTCATTGTCTCTCCTTTTTCTCATGATTCTTTCTATGGCTTTCAATGTTGTACCTATCCTCGTATCAGTTAGTATTGCTGCCGTCATACTGATTATCTCAAAGTGCATTACTCCCCATGAAGCGAGAAAAAGCGTTGAGTGGTCTGTTTTACTTATTATCGCATCATCATTTGGGATTGCTAAGGCCATTGATAATTCTGGTGTTGCTTATTTTCTGGCAAACAAGTTAGTCCTTATGGCAGGTTCTTTTGGTATTCTTGGTCTATTGGCCGGGATATATTTCATGACCAGTCTCTATACAGAACTTATCACAAATAATGCAGCAGCTGCCCTTCTATTTCCCATTTCCTTATCAGCAGCAA
The DNA here is from genome assembly GCA_046498285.1 of Desulfatiglandales bacterium. Classification (GTDB taxonomy): domain Bacteria; phylum Desulfobacterota; class DSM-4660; order Desulfatiglandales; family B25-G16; genus B33-G16. The sequence continues at coordinate 3,858 of JAWOBA010000243.1, forward strand.
CCCAGGCCGGTGTTGACCCACGCCCATTTGTTATTGCTGTGGCAATAGGTGCCTCTGCTAGTTTTGCAACCCCTCTGGGCTATCAAACAAATCTTATGGTATATACACCGGGGGGGTATAAATTTACTGATTTTTTGAAAATTGGAATTCCCATGAATATTTTTATCGGATGTATGGCAATTATGATTATTTACGTACTGAATTTCATCTGAGTTCTTTTAACCCAGATTATGCAGTAGGCATCGTCACGAGGGTTGAAAAACCTCAGCGAAACGAGAAGTTGGAGCGATTTTGCGCCGAAGGCATATTGGTAAATATGTTGAGAAGCAAAATAGTGAAAAGAGCGTTGCAGCAAGGTTTTTCAGGCCGCAGTAGGTGGCTACTGCATAATCTGGGTTTAACACAATGCATTGCATTCCTCTTTTACAGCTTTGGAAAAAATGACAACTTCATCACTCCCAATAAGGAAGCCGGGCTTTTCTAAGGAGACCTTTGAAAAACCCGGTGATTTTCAGAATTCCACGTTGTTGAAAATGAACTACAAAGCCACAAGGTACACAAAGTAGCGTATTTCACCGGGACCTGCCTGGCGAACGCCTGAGGCGACGCCGAAGGCGGATTCTCTTTCTCCCTTTCTTCCGGAAAGGGAGAAAAGAAAGAACATCCAGTTAATCCTGCCCGCCCCGTGGAATT